>JAQWLH010000003.1 GCA_029247405.1 Mariniblastus sp. | reverse complement strand
CGTTTGGCAGGATTTCAACCCGAGGATATCTCTTTGCAGCGTCTTTAGCCCCGTGCATCTTCAGCAGAGGCGGAGAAAGGCCAAAAAGTAATATGTTTTGGCCGTATCTCAATCAACCCCTGGAAGTTGTGATTGAGCCGGTCCTACAGAAAAGCTTCATCTCCGTCCCACCTGACGAATCCTTCAATTGCCTCGTATTCCGCTAAACCCAGAGCATCATAAAGCTTGGCCGTGTCGGAGTTTCGGTCTTCGGCACGTTGCCAAAATTCCCGATCATCGTGTCCCGGATAAACCGCTTTGTCCTTTTGCGATTCGTGTTTAAAAATTGCGTTTCGTTTGAGTTCCACTTCACCTGGTGATAGCGGGACTGCCATTTCAATTTCGTGTGGTTCCCATTCGTGCCAGGCGCCACGATACAGCCATATCGTGCATTGCTTGAACCACTCACGATCTTGTACCTGTTTGCAAGCTTGTAGGACTGCCGTCAAGCACGTCCGGTGGGTTCCATGAGGGTCGCGTAAATCGCCCGCTGCATAGATTTGATGTGGCTGAAGTTCTTCGAGGAGTTCAACGACCATTTTGATGTCTTCCTCACCAAGCGGTTTCTTTTTGATGGTTCCTGTTTCGTAAAAAGGAAGATCCATGAAGTGGAGATATTTCTCCGGCACACCGCAAAGCCGAGTTGCCGCCTTGGCTTCTCCCTGTCGAATCAGCCCTTTGATGGTTTGCACCTCGTGACTGTCGACCTCGCCTGGCAATTTGTTGCGAAGCGACGCTTCGACATGATTGTCAAGTTTTTCAGTTTGTTCGGGAGCGACGCCAAATGTGCGATTGAAGCTCGCCATGAAATCACAAAATCGGAGAGCGTCGTCGTCAAAGACAGCAATATTGCCAGAGGTTTGGTAGGCCACGTGGACTTCGTGTTCCTGTTTGGCCAAACGAATCAGTGTCCCGCCCATAGAAATGACATCATCATCCGGATGGGGAGAAAAGATTAAAACACGTTTAGGGAAAATGTCATCGTGAACTTGAGCGACGTCGCCGGGTTGTTTTCGACTGGCAGGTTTCCCACCGGGCCAACCTGAAATGGTGCGCTGTAAATGTCGAAAAACTCTCACGTTGATGTCATAAGCTGGTCCGTGATCAGCAAGGAGATCCTGCAGTCCTTCTTCGTTGTAGTCTTCTTCGGTCAGTTTCAAGATTGGCTTGTCCAATAATCTCGCGAGCCAAATAACGGCTTTGCGAATTAGCAGGTCGCTCCATTTAATTTGATCGACTAACCAAGGGCACTTGTAGCGAGTCAATTCCTGAGCGGCGGAGATATCGAGCATGAAGTGGCAGCGTGGATGCTCTTGAAGAAAACTCGCAGATACCGAAGGCGTCATTTCACCTTCGACTGCTTCAGCAACAATCGCTGATTTATGTTCACCGTAAGCAATAATGAAAATCTCACCGGCACTCAAAATCGTACCGACGCCCATCGTGATCGCTTTTCGTGGCACATTTTCTTCGCCAAAGAAATCGCCAGCCGCGTCTGAACGGGTCACTCGGTCAAGAGTGATCAATCGTGTTGAACTGGCTTTGCTCGAACCCGGTTCGTTGAAACCAATGTGCCCTGTTCGACCAATTCCCAGAATCTGGATGTCGATCCCACCCATGTTTTCGATTTTGGCTTCGTAGTGAGCACAATATTCCTGGACCTTAGATTTGGCAATCGTTCCATCGGGTACGTTGATATTTTCTTTGGGAATATCAATCGAATCAAATAAGCGTTCGTTCATAAATCGAACATATGACTGCAACTCGTTCGGTTGCATCGGATAGTACTCGTCTAGATTGAATGTGACGACATTTTGGAAAGAGAGTCCTTCTTCCCGATGCATTCGAACGAGTTCACTATAAACTCCAACGGGTGTACTGCCGGTCGCCAGACCGAGCACGCAGGTCGCATTTTCGGCGGCACGTTCTTTGATTTTGTCGGCAATCCGCTGGGCAATGGCGCAAGAGGCTTCTGTGGCCTGATTAAAAACATGGACGGGTATTTTTTCAAACGGGCTGCGGATCGACTGAATGATTTCGCGACTGGCGGCAGATGAATTTGCCGAGGAAGTTTGTCCGATTGACATGATCTTTGAGGTCCAAGGAAGGGGCTTCGGTGGATGGGCCGTTTCCTGACACAACAGGTTCAGGTGGTCCAATCCCGGATCGTCTATTATCCAAGTTTTGCGACACCAATAAAGTACATTGGACAAACATTTGTATTTCATCCCAAACGATATGGAAAGCTATGCGTTTCGGGTGAACCTTTCAGCTCTCGGGTGTCTTAGCATTGCCGAATTTCTGCGGGCTCGTGAGACTTTTGAAGAACGGTTGAGTTCACGCAATTCGCGCACACCGGTCCGCCTGGATCACTGAAAAACCGGGATCAATTTCAAACCAGTCTCACTGGGGAAGAGCTTGATATAGAATAAGCCTGAGATTCAGCCAAAACTTAGCTGTTTCCGATTGGTTGTTTTAATCGTGGTGTGGATCTCGGAAATTATTTCGATCGATAGGTAGATATTGTCTTGCTCAGGGGGACTTCGTTGTCAAAAAGAACGCTTCAAATCGCTCAAATCGTCCCAATAACTGAGGCCGAGGGACCGGGAACGAGATTCGCCATTTGGATGCAGGGTTGTCCTTTGAGATGTTCCGGATGTTGCAACCCGGAAATGTTAAAATTTGAAGGTGGCAAGACGACGCCCGTCGAGGAATTGATCAAGCAAATCCTGGATAACGCCAAAGATAATGTTTACCTCGAAGGCATCACATTGCTTGGAGGTGAACCGTTTTCACACGCTCGAGGGCTTGATCAAGTTGCCAAAGCGGTTCAGGAACATGGCCTAACCGTCATGGCCTTTACTGGTTTTCTTTTGGAAGACTTGAGGGAGCGAGAGGACTCCTATATTGATAGGTTGATCCGACACACAGACATTCTTGTCGACGGCCCCTACGATCGGGAACGCCCCGATTCGACTCGACGCTGGATTGGTTCGGCCAATCAGCGAGTTCACTTTTTGTCGAACCGTTATGCTGAGGCGGACTCACACTGGGAGCGAAAGGATACCCTTGAGATTCGTCTCCAGGGGAACCAACTGACAGTCAATGGATTTCCAGCCAAAAATGCGGTTGGTGTTTGGAAGCGGCCAAAGGTTTCGCATCAAGAATAATTCTTCCAGATGAAGGGTGTCCAAATGAATCAATGTTTCGCAATGGGTTTGCGTTTTGAACTGAACGTCCCACCCAATTGACGACCTTTGATAGAGTGACTGTGTTTTTAAGGTGAACCTGGTTCATCTGGATTTATTTAAACCTGGACGTATGGAGACGGCGAAGAACAATGGTTAATCGTTTTGAATCCAATTTACTGGAGATTGTTTACTGTATCTTCGGGAATCGTTCGTTTCAGCAGACGCTGCCTCTTTTTCTCAAGCCCTCCCGGCGCCCCCGTTGCCTCAGCCTGGAAACCATCGAATTGGTAAAACAAGCTCTGGTAAAGGGAACCACCCAAAAGTTGGCAAGTGATAGCGGTTGGAGAATGGGGACATTTTTGCGCGACGGCCAAGTCAAAACGGGCCGCCTCTGGGATCGAACCGATCCGAAAAAATTAGGACTTGAATTTTCTAAATGCTCGTTGGACTTTTTGATTTGGGTTACGGCCGCAGATTTATCCAAGCAGGAATTTTGGAAATGGAGCACGAGCGACTCCGAACGATTGACACTCGGGGACCGATTTTTGTTTTGCGCTATCATGGAGTTACTCGGGTCAACTGATATTGGTAACCGATGGTCGAACAAGCGCCCGTTTTTTACCAATGGTCTGGCGGTACTGATGCTCACCGATCGTTTTGCCGAAGAAAATATTGCCGAAACAGAATTTCATCCTTGGGTAGTTGGACAGGGAGGTGCGGTCCTAGAAGGGCTCCAAAGTGTTCTGGCGAAAAATTGGATTGAAATGGAGGAACGAAAAGCACAAATTAACGAAGTCGAGAAAATGCAAAACGTGGGGCGAGCACAGGCATTGGCATTGGAACGATTTATGGACGCTGCCGATGCCGCGGGGCGCCGGGATTTGTGTCGGTTTTTACTGGTTGTATTCAAGAGGATTCTGGAAAATCAAAATGAACTTAGAGATTGGACGGGTGCCCTTGATGTATCTGGAATTCGAGTCGCCGATCGTACTGTGACCTATCAAGCAGCCGCTGCGGTCCTATTACAGGCTAATCGTCTTCAGCGCTGGCAGCAGGAGTCACAGACTTCCGGCTTTTTAGATGAAAATTATGTGGCGATGAAGTTGTGGAAATCTGACTGGGAGCGATTGAATCTGCAGCCGCTGATTGACAGAGCAATTCGTATTGGCCGCGAGGCAAGTTTTTTGTAATCGCCACCCTTCACTGTCTTTAGGCATTGGACCCGTTATCATTGAGAAGGTGAAAAAGTTTTTGCTTGAGCAACAAGCTTCATCCTTATCCATTTTTGAAAGAGGCCTCATGAGTCGAGCCTATCGAATTCAAGTTAATGAGTCTCTCAGGAAAGTGATCCGTGCTGACGATCACGTTAGCACACAGCTTGAACTGTTAGAAATCCTGCCTTGCGATCAAATGTCGGATCTTTTGGCGGAAGAACTCGTCAAGCAGGGTTTCGAACGGGAGGACGGCAAAGTCGTGCGTCGCGAAGGTGACGTGACAATCGAAGTCATCCTGGAGACGGGGGTAGTCTCGGTCCGTGCCAAGTCGTCGGATCAAGTCAAAGTCAAAGGGCAAAAGAGTGGTCATGGCTTCGATGACGTAGGCCCCGCCGAGTCAATTCAAAAGAAAAAACTTCAGGACGAGCTCGAAAGGGAGCTCGAAGACCAAATTGGTGAAAAAGAGGAAAAGCTTCAGCAAGAGCTGACTGAACAACTTGAGCAGCAACTCAAGAGCTTGCGCGTTGAACTTGATAAAGCAGTCAATCGAGCAACTGCCGAAGCGCTCAAGCAAAAGGCCGCGAAGATAGGGAAAATCAAACAACTGACGGAAGATCCAGAATCCGGATCGCTGACGATCGTTGTCGAAGTGTAAGCAGCGTTGGTTTGATTCAGTTGTTGGCGAGCCTATCCACAAGCCCTCAAAATCGGGTTGATGTTTTTCTTGAGTTGCAACGATTCAATCCGTCAGTCTGAAATTCAATCAATTTTAAACCCATTTGAAAATTCAAAAAACTGAAAGCCTTAATGTCAGTTATCATCCCGGAAAAAGATCTGCCACAATCGCTTTCGCCGTCAGATTCAGTCGAGGCAGCTTATTCGGAAACGCTTGCGGATACTGCTTCGTCGATTCAGCGAGGAATCCCAGTCCTCATTGAATGCGACAAAGACATGGCTCCGTTTGTGTTCTTAAATTTAAGAAATCGTCTGCGGCAACATGAGATACGTTGTTTGTACCTCGACGGTCGGCCTCAAACCGAAGAGCAGCAAAATTTACAAAGTGGTTTACTCGGGATGATGATCGCCCAGTTACGTGATGCCGTGCGAGGTGCCATCGACCGGCGAGTTGTTGTACTTCCCCATTTGGATTTGTTAACGACCAGTCAGGGCGGATTGACGGCTGAAGCCAAGGAAGTCATCCCGCTGCTTTATGAAAATCCTGAATTGGTATGGTTGGGATTTAAAGACCCGTCTTTTTCTATTCCCTCAGTCATCGAAAATCTGTTCCCGAAACGATTTAGTATCCTCGGAATTCCACGCGATCGTTTAAAAGCCCTGATCACTCAAAAAGAGTCCCGAAAGTTCGGCCGCGAATTTAATCCTTGGAACCTCTACAAGTACGTTTCGGGTATGAACGCTGTTCGGTTGCGAAAATTGCTTTCAACGCTTGAGGGCGAAGATTATCCGGCTGATCCCAAGCACGCGTTGACTCAAATTCGTCAAGCGACGGCGATCGGAAAGATGGAGGTTCCCCAAGTTGAATTGCACGAGGAAATTGGTGGATACGACAACGTCAAGCGGCGCTTACAGACAGAAATACTGGACGTTTTAGCGGTCAAAGACGGCAAAATCGAGGCCCAGGAAATTCAGCGTTTGGAGCAGTTGATTCCGCGGGGAATGATATTTTGGGGGCCACCGGGTACGGGCAAGACCTTATTTGCCAAGGCGATGGCAACGGCGCTGGGAGCGGCGATCACAATTGTCTCGGGGCCAGAGTTAAAGAGTCGCTGGGTGGGTGAGAGTGAAGAACGCATTCGGCAAATTTTTCAAAGAGCTCGACAATCAGCTCCGTCGATTATCGTTTTTGATGAGCTCGATTCGTTTGCCGCAGCGAGAGGGACTTACACGGGTTCGGGCGTGGAGCATTCAATGGTCAACCAACTGTTGACCGAAATGGATGGCTTTAAAAATGGCGAATTGGTTTTTGTCGTGGGCACAACTAACTTTGCCGAAATACTTGACCCTGCTTTGCTGCGTCCCGGTCGATTTGAATTTCATCTGCACATCCCCGTGCCCAAAAGCGATGATCGACGAGCCATCTTAAAGATCTACGATGAAAAAATGAATCTCGAAATGGATGAGGCCGCGGTTGAGTGCGCAGTTCGCCGGACGGGTGAATTTGTCGAGGGCGCCGCGCCAGGGACTCAATTTACGGGGGATCATCTCAACGCACTCTGTCGTTCGCTTGCTCGAATTCGTTTACGTGACGATCGGAATGATGCGACGACCTCAGCTGATGTTGAACGCGCTTTGACCGAATGGGTTGAACGACCGAGTATGACGTTAGCCGAAGAACAAGTTGTGGCGACGCACGAAGCGGGCCACGCCATTTGTACTTTGTTTTGTGAGCACACTCCGCCGATCGAGCGAATTTCCATTCGGGGCGATCTTGCAGGGGCACTCGGTTTTGTCAAAAGTCAGGATCCAGCACAAAAATACATTGTGACGCAGAACCAATTGCTGGATCGCCTGTGTGTGTTGATGGGAGGGCGTGAAGCGGAGTTAATGTTACTCGATGACCTTTCCATTGGTTCGTCAGGTGATTTGGATCATGCAACCTCGATCGCACGGTCATTGGTTGAGGAATTCGGCATGGGGGGTGAGACCGTCGGAGTCGGTCAGCTGATAACGCGACCTTTCGGAAGCGAGCGAACGCGTCAATATTCTCCGAGCCAATTGGAACTTGTAGAACGTGCGGTCAATAGAATTTTGGAAACTGCTCGACAGCGGTGCATCGGAATTCTTAATAAAAATAAGCATCTGGTGGAAACATTGCGTGACCTCCTACTCGACAAAAAAGTGGTCGATGCCAAATCACTTGGTGATTGGTCAACTGCCAATCAGGTGCCCAAGCAAGCTGAGCAAAAAATTACCACCGTCGAGTCCTAGTCTGTTCGAATTGAAAGGCGGAATTCAGTGCATTCAGCGAAGAGGAGACTGATGAGTCATCACCGACCAATAATACTTTGAGAAACAACTGCTAACGATGACGAGGTCATCCGTTGTCAGTGAACATCGCATGATCGACAACCATAAATGAGCCAGATCAGCGGACGTTACCAATCACTTAACCCGAAGCCAATGGATGAGAACACGATGCCAGACATGACTATCCAGCTACGAATCAATCCTGACACCGGCAAAAAAGATATTTTTGTTTCGCTCAGTGGAGAATCGGATTCGTTACCCCATGAGCATGAGCAGCAACACAAACAACTCGTCGACCAATTGATCGAAGGCGGAATGCTGAATGCCTCCGAAGTTGGGAAAGTCGTTGTCGAGCGTGAAGCGGGAGCTGAGATTCCTACTGTGCCGCCAAGTTCGACGCCAGAGCAGGATCAACGCGAACGCCAGGCAGAAGGAAGTTGATGCCGGAGGGGCAAGCGTGAAAATTTGATCGGTGAACTTGAGTTCACTCTTTTCGGTATTCGATCACACACGCCATTCGCTCCTTCGTCAATTAAACGCTTCATTTCATTTGAAAGACACAAATTCAACATCATGATTTTACGGTTCCCCAATCTCGATGCCTTTCAATTGGCAATTACTTCGGGGGTCGTCCCCGAAGCGGTTTGGTTGACGAGTGCAGAATCTGTGTTGGACGAAGATGGCTCGGTCTGGATCAAATCAGGTGGCAAGCTCCCCCGCAACTCTGCCCGTGAACTCAAGCAACTGGGGGTCGCGGTAGTTCGCAGCTTGCCGAAAGCCGAGGCAATTAACCTTTGTTGCTGGCTCCAGGCAATTCCCTTACATGCTTGTCCTCAGCCTGCCATTGGCGACGTGTCGCCTCATGTAAACGAGTTTCGAGACAATACGACCGTCTTGTTTCATCTATCCACTGAGAAAAATCTTGCTGATTTGGTCAGCGAAATGTTGCGTCTTGGTAACGACCGTCAAAGTTTTCGGTACTTGCAAACCTTAGGCCGCCAGCCCTTTGATAACCGTCAAAATCTACCCGTCGAGGGTGGCTCATCCTCACTTTTGCGGGTGATTGGACCGCCCTATTATTCGTTGTTGCGGGCGATCGATCAGACCCATCGCCTAACAGCTCCATGCCATGAAAAGGAGACCGGCAAAGCTTCTGCTCCGGGTGAGATTACCGCTTATGTTGAATCGAGTCCGCGCGTCTGGACTCAATACGGCTTCACTCATCCGTTAGGTGCCCGCGTGACCCCACCGGCGGGCAAGTTGCTTTTGATCAAACCGGATCATAGTTGGCTGTTTATCAAAGAGGCCCCGTTTCGGGATATCTACGAATCAGCTGAGTTTCTCGTTCCTAATGTGGAAACAGAATGGATTGACCAGGCGCTCGAATCAAAAATAAAGGTGCCCTTAAGTTTGACGCGCGGGAACTTGAATGAATCAGCCGAAATGTGGGTTTTGAGCAAGAACGGTTTAGCTCAGATTGAAAACAAAATTATCAACGCTTGTGATGACGAACTGCTCAAGCGTCTGGCGTTTGCCGTTTGTGAATCTGAGGACCAAGAGCCATGTGTCATCCTGCGAGTTCGACCGTCTAGAAAACCACCGCCTGTGCTCGTACTGGATGGCCTTCGTCTTCGTTCATATCTAGGCATTCCTAATTTGTTTTTGCCGATTGGCCAGCGTCTACACCCGCCACTGCGACGAGATGCAGTGACACGATTACTGGCACCCCAGTCGCAAAATATCGTATGGGTCGAGCCAGTTGAAGCGTCCCGCGACGAACGGCAACACTCCCAAGTTTCGTTCCTGCCTCAATCAATTGCAGATGTTGCTTTTCGCCCTCTGACTGATTGGGTTGAGTATGTTTTGGACCACGAAGAGAAGCCACTCAAGGCTTGGATGGCATCTTATCGGTTTAACTTCGATTCTTTCAAATGTGATGATGACCACCAGCCGGAAGAGACTAAGCCCCAGTCAAAGCCAAATAAAAGACTCGGGAACGAGAAAAAAGCAGATCAGAGTGATTCCTCTGCGGCGACCCAAAAGTTCGACTCGCTGGAGGAAAATAAGAATCAAAATGATTTCAAACTTGCCGACGGTGATTTTGAAGTTATGGAGCGTGAACCCAGTCAACTTCAATTTGCTCTAAATTCGATCGAAGAAGAATTTTTTGAATTGGATGTAGCGTTGGATTCTCCAAGTCGCCAACCCCTCTGGCGCGAAATGGCAACCATCCATTCGCAATTGGATCACCAGCTTGATACTACCATTTGTTGGTCCAATGTAATTTGGAATTCGAAGGATGGGGCGAACCGTTCTAAAGATTGTGAGGCCTGGCTGGCTTGCGAAGTCACGTGTTCGCGATTGCAAACATTTGGCGTGGGTGATTTAGACCGGCATTTTAAAAACAGATCAACGCGGCCTTTGGATTCGTCTTTGGTGGTTGCGTTTTTGGTTTGGGCGGCGAACGAAGACGAGATTCCGGAAGGTTTGACGAGTCGACTAAACGAAGCTGCTCAATTCATCGAGCGCCAAGAGCAATTGATGCCTGTTCGAACCTCATGGCTGGCGTGGAACGCGTTGTTCAAGCTTTCTGGCAACGACACATTGCTATTAGCCCGTGCCAGGGATCGCATTCTGCAGCGTCTGTTCGATCATGGATTACCGGCTGAGTATGACATGCCCAGTTTCATGCGAGCGAGAGGAATCGGGCAAACAGATCGTTTCAGTACACTGTTTGCACATGTACAAAGCCTCCAAGGTTTGATTCACGATTGGATTGAAGAGCCTGTTGCAGGATCTGATCCCAAAACCAAAGTCTATGCAGATCTGATGTTTGCGTTCGGGTTGGCCAAATTAGGGGAAGTCAGTCGCGCAAAATCAGTGATGACTCAAGCCCGCGATTTACTGACCTCAACCGATGCGATTCATCACTGGTTGGGTAATGCATACGAGTACCGAGTAACTCAAGCTCTCAACGGTCAGTCGACGAAACTTCAGTTTTCCGACCATCTGTTGAAGCGACTCAAAAGTATGCAAAAAATGGATCGTTACAAAGTCGACCGGTTGCGTGGTTTATCTCGAATTCTCGAACCTCATCAACGAATTAATGCGTTTACGCGATGGCACCAGCGGCATGCTGACGATTTGGACAAGCAGCTCTCAAGTTTGTCAGATATGACTGATCGTGATGAGTTGAATGCAACGGTAACAGATTTGCTTCGGTCGACTCAAACTGAATCCGATAAATACGGTCGAGTGCTGGCGATCGCGATGGAACTTGCCCCGCGATTGGGTGAAGATTTTGCGAAGGGATTATTCGACGAGGTCCTTGTCTGGCTAAACGAAGAAGCTCCAACGATGGCGCGGGCAAATTTGCTCCAAAAGTCAATTTATGTTGCGGCCCACTTTGGGCGTGTAGATATCGTTCAATCCTTTGTGCATTTGTTCGAAAATTCGCTGGCAAACATTGTTTCTGAATATCTCACGCTTCAGTCAAATTACCATTCTCTAAATAAGGAAAAAGTCGACGCGATTGAGTCACTATTTACGGAGTCGTTTCGCGGCTTGCGAAAACTGGGTCTCCGCGAAGAGATTGGTCGGCTTTATAGTGGCGTGGAGTCACTGATTGAAAAACACGAACCCTACGCTAAAAAGCAACGGCAGGCGAAAAACACAAAAGCTGATATCGACGCGACTCGGCCGCTTCGATTACTGCTGTGTGTGGCGTCGGGTTGGTACTACTTTGGTCAGGATCAACGGGCGGGTGTGATCGTCGAGGAGGTGCGCAGCCTCTTGTTGAGCGCGGACATGACGCCAATTGAGCAAAAAGACCTTGCTTGTGCTTATGTCAATTGTGTATCCCATGCGCCAGTCGATTACGCCGTGGGAATGATTAAGGAATTGTTTCAGTGCGAGAACGACACACGAACTCTCGATAACATTAAAGACAACATGACGACGTCGTCGCATTTTTCGATTTCGCAGTTGCATCTGATTGAGGCCACAGTGTTGGCACTTGTGAGTGATGAGTTTTCACTCAACGACGAGTGTCGTCGATGGTTGGACGAAGACGAATTTTTGGTTCGCCATAAAATTCACCATGATGTTCGTAAAGCGACGGATAAATAACTAACCAACGGAATTCAAATGGCAGCCGGTACCGAGATTCAAGACCTGACCTTCGATCAGCTTCAACAAGAAGCCGAGGAAATTCGCGCGAGAATCAATCGTTTCCGCACGTCGCTGGGGCGTTTCTTTGTCAACAAGCAAAGCCTGATTGACTTGATGGTGGTGGCGGCGATTGCTCAGGAGCCATTGCTGTTGGTCGGACCGCCGGGCACAGCAAAATCTGATTTGGTTTTGAAATTTAAAGATGCTCTCGGAATTGAAAGCGATGATTATTTCGAATACATGCTGACACGATTTACCGAGCCATCGGAAATCATCGGCCCCATTGATATCAACGAACTTCGTGGGGGTCGGTATATCCGACGCGAGCAGGGTAAATTGCCAACTGCAAAACTTGCTTTTCTCGATGAGATTTTCAAGTCAAATTCAGCGATTCTGAATATCCTTTTGACCATAATAAATGAACGCAAATTTTATCAGGACGGTGTTCCACAACCCGTCGGCTTGAAAGTTCTTTTCGCGGCAGCGAATGAAATACCTGAACATGGTGAGTTGAGCGCCCTCAAAGATCGGTTTGTGCTAAAGGCAGAAAGCCTCTCGGTGCAAGGTGATTATTTTGAGGAACTAATCGATGCAGGGTTGAACTCGGAAGTTTACAAGAACCTGAACCAAACACCATGGATTGAGGGCCACGCGTCATTGGCCGATTTCGAAAAAGCAAACCGTTATTTGACGAGTCAGTTTGGTGGCGCAGGAGCGGCGGTCGCAGCAGGCAAAACCGATCGCGAGTTGTTCTTTCCAGAGGATGTGTTTCGGGAATTCCAGCGAGTTGTCAAAACGCTTGTTCGAGAAGATAAAATCTTTATCAGTGATCGAAAACTGGTCAAACTGTACAAGTTGTTTCGCGTTCGTTCGTGGATTTTTAGCGGCGGTGCGGTCACACGTGATGATCTGCGACTGTTGATGTATCTGGGCGAGTCGCCCGACGAAATGGCGTTGTTGAGAGAAAAAGTTCCCATGTTATTGGGTGAATAATACAACCGACGATCCATGCCGCGAACCAGGACTCAAGTCAGCGTCGATGAGAAACCTTGAGTAGTTGATCGGATCATCTGGTTAGGCAAACGAACAAGCGGGCAGAATTATCATGAGCATTTATGATCTGAGAGATCCGGAGAAAGCCCGGCGTTACGTTTTGGAAGGTTTGTTGTTTTCTGCCGCCACGTCGATCACCGAGAACACCGTCCATGACAGCCTGTCTTGGGCCATGGAGATCGTTTCCGAGGGGACTCCCCTGCCCTGCCTTGGTTTAGTCGCTGATATTGGCCTCATTGCGACGGGGCAAAATTCCGCCGCCTCAAAAAATGATTTCGATGCACAGATTCAGCTCGACCGTGTTCTGATTCGTCAATACGAGGATTATGTCCTCGGAAAAATATTTGCGGATTCAAGCTTTGAGCGAGCCAGTGAAGCGCTGGCAAAATATGAAGCCCGCGACCGGCGGCGAGCAGTAGCCTTCATTATTAAACAAATTTGTGATCGCTCCGAAGTCGGTGGAGCCATGTTAAGCCTGGCGGTGCTCAAGAGATTAACCGAAATCCCACCCGCTGAGGTCATCCAACTGGCCGTTCGACAGGTTCACGACGTCGGTTGGTCTGAGCCGTGGGTGAAGGGTTTCAAATCGACAATGATGAAGATTCAAAATGTCGGTGAGTTGCTTGGGCGCGAAGATATCTTCGAACTTGAGCAAGGAACGGTTTTGGATGAGTTTGGCCAGCGGGTTGCCTTACGGCAGGTGCTGCGTACCTCAGGAGAAATTGAACTGGAGTTACCGGTCCAACGGCCGCGGACACCAGCTAGAAAATACTCGGTGGCCACAAATATCATGGAAGAAGATGCATATCCGATCGGTGGTTTTACTTCGATTTCGAACAAAGGCACGATCGAAAGCCTGTTGCGATCCGAGTTGGCCTATCTTGAAGAGGACTCCACCGCTCGCCCAGATCTGTTCGATATCAAATATGTACGCGACGAATTGCTTTACTATTCGCGAGATGAGAATCAGTTTTTGCGTCGACGATTATCGTTTGTCTTTCTTTTTGATTCGTCGCTCATTACGGCTCGTTACAAAGATCCAGAACTCCCAGTTCAACGGATTGTTCTATTACTTGCCTTTCTGGTATCAACCGTGCGGAAGCTTTTGGATTGGCTTGGTGATGATTCGATCGTTTTTGAATTCCTGTTTCCCGAAGATGTTGATCACCTCAGCCTCGCGGACGAGCAGTCACTGTTAGAGCGGGTATTTTGCGAACAGATCATCCAGGGTTTAGTTCAAGTTCGTTCGATTGCAGTCGCGGGCATTCCTGATGATTGCAATGATCAGGCGAGGCAGTCGCTTTGCCATGCGGTTGTTTTGACGGCGGATGATCAACGTGATTTTGACACGGGTGAATTGGCGATTCGCTCTCGAATCGTTTTGGATAAAACGAATCCTGAAATTTTTCGAGAAGACCAACCCGGTTGGCGGTCCGATGATGAGGGGATGGAGGGGTGGATTGAAGTGTCGAAAATGATGTCACGGTTTTGGGTGTCGTAATTCGATTCTTTACCTGAATCGGTTTTGTTCAAAAGCCGTCTTTTCTCAATTCAGTTGCGTTGCTGAGCAATGCTGTGGCGGATGTTCCGAGGTCGGCAAGGTAGATTTGAAATGCTCGCTATTGGGCCAAGCGTTTTTGAAGTTGCTTTGTCAGTTCTGCGACTAGAGCTTCGTTTTCAGTCGCAATATTTTTGGTTTCCTTGGCAGTTGACTTATGGTCATACAGTTCGGCAAAGCCGTTTTTGTGAAGAATTAATCGGTGTGTGTCAGTGCGAATGGTCTGTGCGTTCTTAAAGTAGGAAATCGCTGGATGCCCTGAGGCCTGGGGATTCTCCAAGATCGCAAGGAGCGAAGTTCCTGCGACAAAATTGGGTTTTGCGATTCCCGTCAAATCGCAAAGGGTGGGAAACAAATCAACCGTTTCGACCATCGAGTCAGTCGATTCACCACGATGTTCCATTCCAGGCTTCAAAATAATCAGCGGTGAACGCAGCGACTCTTCGAATAAAGCATGCTTGCCCCAGATCGCGTGTTCACCCAAATGCCAGCCATGATCACCCCACAGAACTACGACGGTGTTATCCGCCATGCCAGATTTTTTCAATCGTTCCATCAACTTGCCGACTTGAGCATCGGCATAGCTGACGCACGCCGCGTAGTGTTTGCGGACTTCGATGGCAAACTCCGGGTCAGTGTTTGGATTCCGATTCCAACGGTTGTACTTCATGAATTCGCCAGAACGGTGCCAGGTCGTTTTCCCGGCAGGCTTGATTGGATGATTTGTTGGCGGCAGTTTTGTATCCACATAATGTTTCAGATATTTGGCAGGGGCACCAAACGGTAAATGGGGTCGTAAGATTCCAACTGCCAGAAAAAATGGTTTTTCTTTGTCGGCTGCCAGTTGATCCATTTGACGCAAGGATTCTTCGATTGAAATACCGTCGGGGTAAATTGAATCAGGGCCGTCGAGTGCCTGAAATAAATCCATGTCTTTGGCATTGGCTCGAATTTCGCCATGGGCTAAACCATGCATCCAACCGCGGGGGTGCTTCCAAGGTCCAGCCGGCAGTAGATGTCGGTCCCATGAATTTGGCATTTCAGGATTATTAATTTGGTCCCAGTCTTCTCCGCCCCGGCCTCCCGGGTGGTGAGAAACTTTGCCTACCGAAACTGTTGTATATCCATGTTGACGAAACCAAGCCGGCATACTTGGTGGCACAGAATTGGGAGTTGTTTGAACTCTTTGAGCCCGTTGAAAAAGCGCGCCGTTGTTAGTCCCGCCATAAAGCCCGGTCAGTAACGAAAATCGTGATGCGCCACAGGTAGGGGCCTGAACATAGTGGTGATGAAACGCACGTCCGTTGGCGGCCAGCCGATCAATGTTGGGTGAGTGAATATAATCGACTCCAAAACAAGCCAGTTCGGGTCGAAGGTCATCGACGCAAATCAGCAGGACGTTTGGCTTTGCCTCGTCTGCTTTGATGTTTTCTGAGCAATGGATCGTCGAGCAAACCAAGGCCAAAAGTGTGATTAGAGATGCGGTTGTAGTTTTCGCAATCATGAGATTTGTTACTTTCAACGTCGTTTTAACTTTGAGCGAACGTTCGCCATCTCGGCCATCATTTCACTTCTTTAATGAGGAGATTCTTCCAGCGGACTTGCCCCTGTTGCCCCTTGTGGATTTGTAATCCGAAGAATCCATCGGCGTAGGTCCCGTCGTCGATCCAATGAGCACAGGGGATTCCATTGACCCAAGTTTTGATGTGGTTCCCGCTGGCAGAAATCGTCAAACGATTCCATTTGTCTGGCCGCAGTGCGGTGCGGGCCCGTTGGTGTTCTTTGAGCCACAGCGGGTAAAAGAAACCGCCACAGCTTTGTCCATAAATTCCGCCCGACCATCCCCGATCCAATTTTGAAAAGCCTTCCATTTCAGCTTGGGGACCAAACACGGTCACGGAGCCATTCTTTGCTGGTTTCGTACCTGCGTGAAACATGACGCCAGAGTTTCCGTCCACTTCCCATTTCATTTCACAACTAAAAATAAAGTCTTGAAAATCGTGCCGGTCGGTACAGAGGTAAGTGCTGTCTGTTTTTGGAACGCAAGTTCCCACGATGCAGCCATCGACCGCTTCGAATTTGCAAGCTCCCCCTTGAGGCGTCCAGCCATTGAGGTTCTTCCCATTGAATAGAGAGACAAAGCCATCTTTTGGTTTCGGCTCTGAGTCACCGTTAAGGAGCATCGTTTCCGGGGCGGGCGCATTCTGTTGTTTCTTGTACTTGGCATGCCACTCTGCTTGAGATGGATCGAGACTTACTGTCTTGATTTGATTTCGAAAATCTTGGGCAATTTTATCCGTGTCACTGTTGCCAATCTGGTTTGTCCATTCGCTGGGATCATTCTTCAGATCATAAAGCTCTTCTGACCCATCGGCGTAACGAATGAATCGCCAGCGATTGTTGCGCAAAGAGACATTAGCGGGGTCAAACAAGGTGGTGATTGTTCGATTCGTTTTTTTCGCTGGATTTTTCAAAAGCGGAACTAATGATTCACCGTCGAGAGGCGTGGGAGACTCGACGCTGCAAAGGTCCATCAATGTCGGATAAAGGTCGATTAAGCCAACGGGTTGGTCGCACTTTGAGCCGGCCGCGGCGAACTGCGCGCGAAGATTTTTTGGTGGGACAATAATCATGGGAACGCGGGTTGATCGCTCCCAGCCTGTCCATTTTCCCCAATGCTGTTTCTCGCCAAGATGCCATCCATGGTCGGACCATAAAACGATGATTGTATTGTCACCGATTTCTGAATCATCCAAAACTTGAAGTAGCCGACCGATTTCATGATCGACATAGGTGATACAGGCGAGATAAGCTTCAACCGCTGACTGCCATTGTTGATGTTTTAAAACGGTTGCATGACTGCCGGCGGTGACAGCTTCGGTTGCCCACTTTTTCGCCGTTGTGTTGAGATCGTCTAAGTCATTCGTTCGAATGTTTGGGATTTGTCCAGGGTCGTTTTTGAATCGTTCGAAGAAGCGTTTGGGAGCCCACAGCGGGATGTGAGGACGGTAGTAGCCGACGGCTAAAAACAGTGGCTTGTCACTTTTCTCTTTTAGTTTGTCAATCGCCCAGTCAGTGATCTTCGTATCCCCAAAATCATCATCCGGAACGTCGAATTCCCCCCAGTCAAATGACTCGCCATCAGCCCGGTTGGGTCGGCGATCAGACGGCATTCGGTTCAGTGGAAGGGTGATCGTGTGACCTTGGCTGTCTTGAGTCACGTGGATCGGATTGTTGGTGCTTTTGCTGGGCAGCTCGGCTTTGGTGTAACGGACTTTGTCTTTGGGCAATGGACTCCACCGTTGGTTGGTGGAAAAATAATCATCGAAATTGGATTGGCTTTTGGAGTGTAGTAACTTGCCTGTACCCAATGTTCGATATCCAGATTTTGAGAAGGCAACAGGGAGGGTCTTCGCTTGGGAAAAAACTCTTTGGAGTGAACCGCTATTATTCGACCAAACCCCAGTGATGTCAGGCATTCGTCCGCTAAAGACGGCCGCGCGAGAAGGATTGCAGGCCGGCGCTGCACAATGGGCGTTCATGAAAAGTACGCCCCGCTCAGCCAGTCGATCCATGTTGGGTGTCAGGGCTTGGGGGTGCCCCTCCATGCATCCGATCCAATCATTTAAATCATCCACCGCAATGAATAGGACATTTGGCTGTTGTGCCAGAGCGGTTGTGCATTGGAAGGAATGTCCGAAAGCTAGTCCCAGAATGACGGTCAATAATGAACTGATTTGAAACTTCATTTTGGCCTTTGTTGTAGAACAATCGTATCTTTTTAGTAACAGCTTGAGAGCATGAGGTTTACTTCGATAATTTAATTGCATGCTCAGGAACCCAGCTGGATTTGTCCCGTGCTTTTTTAATTTCCCAAGCTTGCTTTGCCAATGTTTTGTGTTTGGCATCGCGATGATCCAAGGGCCAGTTAGGGTCGGGGCGATGGGCCTCTTGCATGATCAGAGTTGCTTTTTCCACAAGGTCTTTGCGTGCCTTGGCTAGATTGTTTGATTCGGCTGGATCATTGACTAAATCGTAGATTTCGATGGGTTGAGTGACTCCATTGCGAACCGCCTTCCAATCGCCGAATCTCGCCGCCTGAACTGCACCTTGATCTCCTTTGTGAAGTTCCCAATAAAAATAATTACGCTTCGGAGCCTTTCCCCCTTTGAAATAATCAACCAAGGAAACTCCATCGGTCTCATAACCGGCGGGCTTTTTTGCTTGACTTAGCTCAACAAACGTTGGCATTAAGTCCCAGAATGCCCAAGGCTCATCATTGACTCGGCCAGCAGTGACGGTTCCCGGCCACCAGGCAAAAGCAGCTTGACGTAAAGCCCCTTCGTACATGCCTCGCTTGTATCCACGAAGTCCATTACTGGCTTGGTTGAATAATTTTCCCTTGGGAGAGCTAGGTTTGAATGACGATCCATTGTCTCCGGAAAAAACAATCAATGTGTTGTCCGCGATGCCCATCTCTCTCAAGGTGTCGACGAGTTGCCCCATGTCAGAGTCAATTCGGGTGACCTGGGCAGCGTAAGCTTTTTGGTCGTTCGTCCACGGCTTGTCGTTATAGATCCCAAAGTCATCAATTTCGTGACGACCATGTGGAAGTGTAATAGCATAAAACATCATGAAGGGATTGTCGCGTTGGTCACGAACCCACTTGATCATGTCTTTTTGAATCAGCTCTTGAGCGTAGGTTTGACCAACACCGCGTCCGTCATTACCGGGGAGAATAAATGGCTGAGAGTCGTCATAAAGATAAGTTGGAAAGTACGAATGCGCATGCCGCTGACAATTATAGCCAAAAAAGTGATCGACGCCTTGCTTGGCTGGGGCCCCGCTGCTGTCGAAAAACCCCATGCCCCATTTGCCAAAGGTTGCCGTCGAATAGCCCGCCGATTTAGCAACTTCGGCAATCGTGACAGTTTTAGCTGGAAGAGGAAATTGTCCTTCGGGTGGTACTTCGTAATTTCCACGTACCGGGCAATGTCCGGTGTGCAAGCCAGTAAAAAAAGAGGATCGACTCGGTGCACAAACACTGGTTCCACAATACGCCTGCAGATAGCGAGTCCCTTCGGCCGCCATCTGATCAAGGCGAGGAGTCTGAATTAATTCTTGACCGTAACAGCCCAAGTCGCCTTGCGCTACGTCGTCACTGAGCACGAAAATAAAATTTGGACGTTTGGCATTCGAGTTTTGCAAAGAATCCGCTGAGGCATTTTCAGTCGAGCTGACTAAATTGAGGTTGGGATGCTCTGAGATTCCAAGGCTGACAAAACTGGTTGTAAGAAACGCAGCGATTAAGAGTAATTTGAATTGCATTTTGAGCCGTCTGGTTTGTTGTTGATTTAATCTCGAACATTGCGATTCCAAGTATACACCGCAGTTAGAAGGCGCTGTGGAGTCTTTTTGCTGTTGAGTTCGTAAGAAGTTCAAGCAGAGAAGTCGGCCGAGTTCGCGAGGGTTCTATTTCAACCACAGAAATATTCGAGTTTTCCGCAGTGCTTCCTGGCATGACTTGGGAGGCCGTGAGATGAATCCAAAATAATTGGGTCTAACTGAATGGGTCTAACTGAATGGGTCTAACTGAATGGGTCTAACTGAATGGGTCTAACTGAATGGGTCTAACTGAATGGGTCTAACTGAATGGGT
>JAQWLH010000227.1 GCA_029247405.1 Mariniblastus sp. | reverse complement strand
TGAGGAGAGGACAATGAGCATCACCGCATAAAACGGAACGCTTGCTGACCGATCAATCATTTGATGTCGTTTGTTCATGACGGGGTTAGTCATTAGGACGCGAGGGCAGCCGAAATCATTTTAAGCCGCAAAAAAGCTGGTGGGACTTTAGCGGGGCAGCAAAAAATGGTAAATGGCAATCAGATCTCAAACCCGACGAAGACCGCACCCGAGGTTTAAATCATTTTTAACGCTAGCAAACAACACTTCAAAACCGCTGCTGCCTCGCTTAATGTCTTGGCCCCGAGAGAAAACACCCCAGACTTACAACTCCAAGTCCATAAAACCCGAAGGTTAAGAGGCTTTTGCCAATACATGCCAACTCACTCCGGCCCCCTGTTGCGAATCTCTCATCCCGTCTCATTCAGGGAACCCCGTCACGGCGTGGCCCCTGTCACGCTCCGTCAGATTGACTCCCCTTACCGCAGCACACCGTCCACCGCTTCGAGCGGCTCAGGAATTGCATCCTCTTTGAGCATCTGCTTGATGTTGATTTCAATTGTTCGCGAGAGCGCTAACATTGGGGTGTCCGATGAGCGATTGCTAAATGGATCCTGCAAATAGATCGAAACGTGTTCAATCAATAAAAAGGCGCTTGCCAGACAGAAGGAGGTCACGATCAAAACCAGCCCCGGCACATCCACCAATCCGAAGGGCAAAAACAGCACGAACAGATAAATCAACAAATGCACCAGCAGACTGTAAGACTTTGGAAACGTCGTATTTTTAATTCGCTCACAACCGCCCATCGAATTGGTTAAACGAGTTAATGTTTTTTCCATTTCAATAAATTGAAACAATTCAAGTGCACCCTCACGATACAAGCGGTTCAACTTAACGGCTTGTGTGAGCAACAAATCATTGGGAACATTGTGACTAGAACGATAACGAGCTATCTCGATTTCTTTAAGAAACAGAGGTAAATCCTGTAATGGCTCTTGTGCTCGCAGCGATCGGCTCAAAGCGTAACACCATGCAATTTGCCGGTAGGCCATGGCTTTCACTTCCGTTTCTGTCTCCACACCCGAGGAGTCTTCTGATTGAAATTCCAGCAATTGCCGGGTCCAGCTACGCGAGTCATTAACAATCGCTCCCCAGAGAATTCTCGCTTCCCACCATCGGTCATAACTTGAATTAGTTCGAAATGCCAGTAACAGGCCAATCACCGTTCCCATGATTGCAACGACAGTCAGAGGGAAATGAAAATTTTCAAGATGAAACCTGTAATCCAGTCCCGAGATGATTCCAATGTAAATCAAAATCAGGAACAAATGGATCGCAAGCTCACGAATCAAATTTAAAAATGGCTTTTTTGAATTTACAATCATGCGACTTTTCCGCTAACTATTTTCAAATTGATCAGACTGCATGGCGCTGGGCATGGAGATTCTTTTACAACGACCCACATCACCCACATCACCCAACAACTGAGGACAAGTTTCAACACCGGAGACCTGAAGCGCTGTCTATAATAATTTAGACAAAACATCTCAACTTTCGAGAGCACCGCACCCCAATTTCCAACTTGTATCCGACTGAACAAAAGTGGCAAAGTATAATTTCTGGTTCTCTGCCGTTCAGGTTGCCTGGCCTGAGTTCGAAACCATTTGGTCACAATTCGAGCGTAGCGTATTGGTCACTGACTCAGGATACGCTCCGTAAAAACGC
This sequence comes from Mariniblastus sp., assembly GCA_029247405.1. Lineage (GTDB taxonomy): Bacteria > Planctomycetota > Planctomycetia > Pirellulales > Pirellulaceae > Mariniblastus. The sequence goes on along the minus strand of JAQWLH010000227.1, from coordinate 9,065 downwards.
CTAATCCAATGCCTTTGACGCTTTTGTTCCATGTACCTTTGCCAGCCCAAACGACTCAAGAGCCGGTCGGTGATCCGCCGGTTGGTGACTTCCGCAATGAGAGCATCGGACTGCTTGATATACGCAATTTGGTCAAGAACATTGAGTGCAGCAGAAACGGTTTGAACGGAAGTATTTAAAGAAGATTCAATGTACGTTAGCGCGATAAAATTCCGATGTCCGATCGGCTGATTGTAGTAAAGTCGGCAAACATCAGGCTGATGACGTTTTGATTTCATCGCGCGAATCCAATGAGCTTCCACAAGCGATGCTATTTTGGGCCAAGGTCGCAGTTGAATCCGGTGAAGTTTGCCGTGCATCGCTTCAATCATCCCGTAAGAACGTCGCTTCAACGTCTCCTGCTCTGATTTTACGGCCCGAACAGTTTCAATGATCCTCATCCACGTCTCCCTCGCCCCTACCTTTAAACCAGGTAATCGCCAGCAACATGAGCACCATTGCGACTAAAGCACCGCAAAAGATCAACCCAAGCCATGGGCCCAGCAAGAAAACCCCGTTACGAGCTCTGTCCCAAAATGTAAACCAGCCTATCAAGGTGATGACGGCTCCGATGCACAAATAAGGCCCGAAGGCGATCTCACCTTCCTTATTGGTGACTCGCAGAAATAGGATGACTGCGATTGCTGCAAATGGAGAGTAAAAGAAACCTAACAGTGACGCCTGCCAACCTAAAAAAGCGCCTACCATGGCCCACAATGTCACATCTCCAAAACCCATCGCTTCTTGCTGCAGTGCGATTGTCCCCAAGACTCGAATCGCCCAAATCAAGCCACCCGCGAATGCGATACCAAGAAATGCTCCAAATAGGCTGATCCAATTGGTGGCCGGCAAAAATACCCAAGCGATTGCAATGGCGAATAGACCATTAAAAAACAACACCACCAAAACCACTGTTTCCGGTCGAATCTTTCTTTGGCTTACACGAATATCACACTCCGTTTTACGTTCGGGACGTGCCGCGTGTGCCACCATAAATCGAAGCCAGTTACCAAATCCAACATACCAAACCGGCAGCTTGGGTAATAATGCCCATATCCAAATTGTCCAAATTGCGGCAACGATTAATAACCCGCTGAGCCCCTCGTGCAATCCACTCAACTCGTGGGGCGAAGCAAAGTTGATCGCCTGGATGGTTGGAGCGGCCATTTCAGCCATCCCCGCAACACCCGGAATCACCTCCGGCAATCGGGACCAGGGCGCCAGAGCGGCTAACAGCAACGCAATAATCGTTCCGGGGACCGTGACTCGATCTGGAATTGTTTTTTCATCGAAATCAATAAACGTGCCAATGCACATGAGTACCAGCAAGAGCCCGTGAATAAAGAACCAAGTCTCGCCCCACTGGACTGGTGGTAGATTGCCGTGGGTCAGGCCGCCATTGATCTGCCAAAAATAAAACAACGGTAATCCAACGAGCCATGCCAATTCAATCAGCATCGGCCGAAGCCAAAACCTCTTGCCGCGGAGATGAGTCTCCCGCTTTCGAGCATACCAACCGAAAACTGGAATTCGCTCGATCATCTTGTACGCTCGTCCGCCTATCGCAGGAGCCTGCCAGGGACTGACCGAATGACACTGAATGATTGCCCACGAGTAAATCGCCCAATTAACGAAAGCACCTACCATCGCCCCGCTGACAACAAGTAACGGAATCAGTATCCAAATTGGGAGTACGGAAAGCATAAGTAAAAAGATGGCTCAGTCTAAAACGGTAATATCATCCCCAGATGTTCTATCGTCTGTTTGAAGCCACTGGACGATTGCCTCTGCGATTTCTTCGGGAGAGGCGTCATCTACGTTGACCGTGTAATCGGCACAAGCCTCATAAATGGGAATTCGGGTTTTTAACAGCTGTTCGACTTCGGCCTGTCCGCCCAGTTCAGTCAAATCGGGTCGGCGATCCCCGGTCGTTTCATCTGCGGCAATCCGCCCCCAAAGCACGTCCAAACTCGCCGAAAGGTAAACGACCTTACCCGAACAAGAAATGAATTCGCGGTTAGTTGGAAACATCGGTGCACCTCCACCGAGACTGACGATCCAGTTAGAGGCTTTCGAGACGCGCTGAATCACTTGTGTCTCAAGTTGCCGAAACTCAGCTTCACCATCAGCAGCAAATATTTCAGCAATCGACTTCTTCGCATCAAACTCCACTAAATCATCGGCATCCACGGATTTCCATCCAAGATGCCGAGCCAGCAACGGCCCCACGGTCGACTTTCCGCTGCCACGATATCCGATTAAGTACAAATTCATCTTGTTTGACAGCACTCCTTCGGCCTCTTGATGTCGAGCCAAAAACCAAAGAGGAATTTCCGGCAAGGTCTACTTTGAGCTCGTAAATTAAGTGGCAAAAACTTTCGAAGGCAGAGTGGCTTTCCAGTTTGACAACATGGACTCTTAAAGGACTTTTGACGAGAAGCCGAAACGCGACTGCTCGCAGTCAACGCGAGGCCCTTAGTATCTCGCAGCGCTGGTCGCCCGTTTTAGCTCGTAGCGAATGGTTTCGACATTCGGCTTTTTACCCGTGAACAAAGAAAACTGTTCAGCGGCTTGACGTACAAACATGTCAACGCCCGTAATCGTGGGACACCCCGCCGCCCGCGCCTGCTTGATAAACAGAGTTTGCTCGGGGTTGTAGACGGTATCAAAAACAATGGATCGCTTATCGAACCAATCGGACTCGAAAGGCGTTTCGTCCATATTGGGATGCATGCCAACCGAAGTGCAGTTGATCAAAACGCTTGCTTTGAAATTGGCCCGTCCTGGCCAATCCAACGATTTACAATCCAACGCACTGGCCAGTGCTTCGGCCTTGCGATAATCACGAGCACATACCGTCACATTGGCTCCCTGACGGGACAAACCAAACGCGATGGCTCGCGCGACCCCACCAGCACCAAGAATCAAGAATTTTCGATCGGTAAAGATTTCTTCATCCGGACGCACAGACTTGATCGTCCGCTTCATGCTGTTCAATGCTGCGGTGCAATCAGTGTTGTAGCCGTACGCATTAACTTCTTTAAAAACGATCGTGTTGGCGGCTCTGATTCCCGCGACATTATCGTCAAGAACGTTAATACATTTGAGACACCGTTCTTTGTGCGGGAGCGTCACACTTAATCCACGGATGCCCATCTCGGGGCAAATTCCAATGAACTCTTCGAGGTATTCCTTGGGAACGCGAAAGGGCAGATAAATCATATCGAGCCCTTCCTCGCGAATACACGCATTGTGAACCACTGGACTCAGGCTATGGGCAACGGGGTCGGCAATCACTCCCAACACGTGTGTATCATGAGTGAGCGAATCGTAAAGAAAATCTTCTTTCATTTGCGTAAAGCTCAGTTGCCCGGGAGCCATTTTACGCTCCTCACTGAACGTCGCATACGTCATCGGCGCGCCGGACCGACCGCAAAGCACTCTTGAAATCAAGCCCATTTCGCCCATGCAAAATGCTGTCGTTGGAATCTCTGAATCTCGGCACAGCCGGAGACACTTGATATTATCAATCGGATTGTTCGCCATCGTGGCGATCTTGATAATGTCGGGATCCATCTGGGCCATTTGGTGATGGATCTCTTCGAGATTATTCGGTGTTTCTTCAAAGTTGTGGTAGCTGACAATCCTTTGGGTATGCCCGTAACGCGGAATCTTGTTGGCGACATCCATTTCCATGTCGACGTAATCGGAACCATCCGCAATCGCAGTTCTCAAGAGCATCACACGATCAGATTCACTATGCTCCCACCGTCCACCTTCCTGCTTTCGCCGACACGTTGCAACAACCGGGCAATGACGATGCTCCAAGAGACGGCGCAGATTTACTGAACGGCGAATGTAGTCAAGGCGCAATTCAACAAGCTCAGCACCTTGCTCGGCAAGGTGCTTGTGTTCGGCCATCATCATTCGGTGTCGTCCACGACCAACACTAACGCAAATCATGTGATAAAAAAACTTTCGTTACTAATCATCGTCAGGTCGAGCAGCGTTTGTCGCTATCTCAAATCACCGACAATTCGGCAAGTCAACACTAAGAAATCGATAAAAGGCAATTTTCTATGTCAAAAACGGACGGATTGACTTCGGGGTCTTCTTCCATCATAGACCAGTTTTTCGAGGCGAATTGATCCGTTTTTGATAAATGTCGACCCCAATCCCCCAAAACTGCACTATTCTGACCCGAGAGCCCATATTCGGCACGACCGAATCTGGCCTAAATCCGCTTAAATCGTCGATCCAGCTCTTCTCGAGAAAACAGTAAAGAAGTGGGGCGTCCGTGTGGACAATGATGAGCGTCCTGACAAAGCTCCCGATGCTCAAGCAAAGCGGTGATTTCTTCAGGGGAAAGCTTATCCCCAGCTTTGACCGCTGCTTTACACGAAATCATGTGTAATAGCTCATCCACGAGGTCGCGTTGGTCGAGCTGTTTGTTACCGTTGATCAATTGATCCACAACGCCTCGCAACATCTCTGCTGGATTATGGTTGGCCAACATCGCTGGATAAGCAGAAACGAGCACGGTATCCCCCCCAAAAGGCTCAACAGCAATTCCGAGTCGCGACAATAACTCCGCTTGATCGAGCACCGCAGCAGCCTCCGCCGGAGGCAGTGAGACGGGTTCGGGAACCAACAGCTTCTGGGATTCCAATTTCCCATCAAGAACCTTGTCACGGATCTGCTCATAGATCACGCGCTCATGCAAGGCATGCTGGTCGATGACCAGCATGCCTTCCACAGTTTCTGAAATTAGATAGGTGTTGTGAACCTGAATTGCGGTGAGCGTCTGGGATGGTTGCGAGTGCCCACCAGCAATTGGCGGCTCTTCGACTCCGGGAGCCAGTGAGTTTGATTGAAAACCAGCCCCCGCTGAATCCGCTTGATAGGCTTGCCCCGTTGGATTGAACCTTGAGCCCGTTGGCGAAATCGCCCCCCCAGCACTCGCCCCCATCGACCCGGAACTGGAAGCAAAGGGTTGTCGAGGCGCTTGGGTCCAGTCAAAACCTGCGGTCGCAGATTGGAATGAGATACGCTCCTGACTTTCGCTTGGACTATCCCCCCTGGCTGCGTTGGCGCCCCCAGGGACACTTGTCGTAGGCTCACCAGGAAACGGTTTAAATTCATCACTTCCCCGTTTAGAAAGCTGAGCCTGCGCGGTGAGGTCTGTCGTCAAAAACTTATTCCGCACCGTGCTCAGTAATTGACTGTAGATCTGGCCTCCATTTTGAAAACGAACTTCCAGTTTGGCTGGATGCACATTCACATCCACCATCTCGAACGGGATCGACAACTTTAAAAAACAAACCGGAAATCGACCTGTCATCAATAATCCGCGGTAAGACTCACTGAGCGCGTGCTGCAAAGACCGATCACGAATGTAGCGTGAATTTAAAAAGAGGTACTGCAGTCGGTTGTTCGCTCGACTGACCGAGGGGTCAACCACAAAGCCAGTGATGCTAATCTCACCATGTGAATTACTCACGGGAATCAAGTTGTCCGATATTTCAGGACCAAAAAACGCGCCAATCCTGTCGCGCCAAGAGTCAGTCGCGGGAAGTTGATGCACGACCTTGGTATTGTTCCTGAAAATCATTTGAACTTGCGGGTTGGCCAAGGCGACTCGAGTAAATGCCTCGGCGATATGCCCTCGTTCCGTCTGCGGCGTCTTCATAAATTTTTGACGAACCGGCGTGTTGTAAAAGAGTTGACGCACTTCGATCGTCGTGCCAACAGGACAACCACAGGGCTCTTCGGGCTCGCGATGCCCCCCACTGACTCGCATTTCGAATCCGCAATCCTGATCTGCCGGGCGGGAGCGAATCACCGTCTGGCTGATCTCGGCTATCGATGCCAATGCTTCTCCTCGAAACCCAAACGTCCCCACTCGAAACAAATCATCGGCATCAGAAATCTTGCTGGTAGCGTGACTGGTAACCGCCAAAGGCAACTGGTCTTGAGGAATCCCATGCCCGTTATCTGTTACGCGGATTAAATCGATTCCCCCTTGTTCGATCGTCAACTCAATTTGGGTCGAGCCTGCATCTACCGCGTTTTCAAGCAATTCCTTAACGACGCTTGCGGGTCGCTCGATGACTTCACCAGCGGCGATTTTGTTCACGACGCTGGCGGAAAGTTGACGGATGGGATTGAGCTGTTGGGCCTGTGTCATGGGTTCACTTCGTGCTGGAATTCGAAAAGCCTTCTCGACTATTTGTCGCGAAGCCCGTACTCATTGAGCTTGCGATAGAGATTCCGCTCACTGATACCAAGGATTCTGGCAGTCTCTTCACGGTTATGATTGGCTAAGGTCAAGGTGTGTTCGATCACCCAACGTTCAATGTCTTTGAGGGATTTACCAACCAATGCCGTGGAACCTTCATTAATCGACAAGGCCATGGTCCCTCCCATTGCTTTCTTATCTTCTGCTGTTTTGCCGCTGACAGAATGACTGCTCTTGCTGTCAAGTAGGTCAGGGGACAGGTCATCCATATCGAGCATGTCGTCGACATCCATTACCACGAGACTTTCGACGACATTCTTCAGCTGACGAACATTTCCCTTCCAGTTAAAGCCGAGCATCCAACGACGCAACTCTTGAGAGAAGCTCTTGATCTTTCGATTGTTCTTCTTGTTAGCTTGTTTCCGGAAATAATCAGCGAGCGGCAATATGTCCTCGCGACGCTCGGAAAGTGGATCCAAGTGAACGGAGACAATCTTGAGCCTAAAATATAAATCGCTGCGAAACCGGCCCTCATCAATTTCTTTTTCTAGATCTTTATTCGTGGCCGCCAGCACTCGCACATTGACTGGGATCGACTTGTTGTCACCAACACGAGTGATTTCACGCTCTTCGAGCACTCGCAACAACTTGATTTGGGTTGGCATCGGCATGTCGCCAACCTCATCGAGAAACAAGGTCCCACCGTTGGCAAACTCAAACTTGCCAATCCGATCAGAAATCGCATCGGTGAAAGCACCTTTGACGTGACCGAACAATTCGCTTTCGACCAGATGCTCGGCTACTGCTGCCGTGTTGATGGCAACAAAGGGTTTTTTCTTTCGTGGACTATTCTGATGAATGGCCTGAGCCACAACATCTTTTCCGGTTCCCGTTTCACCGGTAATCAAAACTCCAGCATCCGTTGGTGCGATCCGCCGCAACCGGTCCACAACACCTTTCATACTGTCGCTGGCGAAGATTAAATTCTCAAAGCCAAATCGCTCGTCCAACCGAGTGTGTAGCAGTGTGTTTTGCATCCGCAGTCGGACTGACTCAACGGCCTTGGAAACGACCGCCTGAAGCCGTTTGGGAGTAATGGGTTTTTCGAGAAAGTTAAACGCCCGCTCGCGCATTGCCTCAACCGCTCGAGGCACTGTTGCATGCCCCGTCACCATAATGACTTCGCAGTCAGGCTGGTGATCCTTCGCTTTCTTGAGAATCGCCATCCCGTCGACATCGTTCATCATCAAGTCAGTGACAACGATCTCATAGGTGTTTTCATCGAGAAGCTTTGAGCCCTCAGGGCCTGAAGTGGCATAGGTACAGTTCAACCCAATTCGTTCAAGACTCTCATGCATCGCTTGCGCGTGATCCTTGTCATTGTCGACAAGCAGTATCCGCATGGGCAGGGAAGGTGTTTTTTCGTTTTCATCAACCATGACTCCATGATACAAACTACATCAATTTCAGAGTAGTATCCGAGTCACCGAATTGACGCTAAAGCGTAATGACCGCCCCAAAAACAAACGAGTCTTGCTCAACACTGATGTCGCTGGCGGTCTGAATATTCATCAGCGGTGCGAATCCCGTACTGCGCACATACTCAAAGGTGAAGGTTGCATTGTTAAATGCCTCGTGACGATAGCCCAAGACGAGCTGTCGATTAAACTCGAACTGGGTCCCTTCTTCTCCCTGAATTCCTTCACTCCAGCTAACGGAGGCCCGCCCTGGACGTCCAAATAGTACATTATCGACGGCTGCCTCAGCAGAATATGCGGTAACGGCAAAGTCTGTCGCTGGCCAAGGATTCGCCGTTTTCGCGAATTCACCGGCGAAATGCAGCTCCCCAAGATCTAACGCCGCGTTGACATCCCAAGCACCATTGTTCGGTCCAACTATACCTGGATCGGTATGCTCAGGAACGTCGGCGTTGTAGATCGTGCCGAGCAAGTAACCTCCGCCAAATCGTAATTGAGAACAGATCCCAACGGGAAGGGTGCACTGCAGATTGGCTGCGAAATTGTTAATGCTCCCTGACTTCTCGGAATCAACAACGCGAATCCCACGACTTCCACTGAGTGCTGTTACCGTTGCGTTAAACCAGCCGTTGTCGAACCCAACCCCCGCTCCCTCGGCGAGTGGGGCAAAATAGTGCCATGGCATCGCCTGAGTGAAAGGACTGAGTGTCCCCATATCGCCAAAGGAAACATTTTTCTTCCCAATGTGCGCATAAAATGGACTTCGGCTGAGGTCACCAAAAACCACGTACGCCTGTCGAACTTGAAAACTTCCCTGCTTTGGGGCCGAAAAAGTAAACACATCTGAAAATAGTGTTTCAAAGTAACCATGGACCATCGGACTGACGTCCACCGTAATATTTTGATTGGCTTGCAACAATCGAAGATCCGAAGCCGATTCTCCTGAAAAATCTGTCGGAAATCGGCCCTGATAGGGAAACTTGTCGGCGGTATTGGTTGCAGCAAATAAACCAGAAGCGCGAAATTGAGTTCCAAAAGTAAACGCCATCCCAATTTGCTGCTGGGCAGCTCGCTTCAGCAGCATGACTTCCTTATCACCTTGACGGTTCTGGAAATCTAACATTTTTGAGGTATAGGATGTGTCAAATTCGATCAGCCCTACCCGTGACGATTCCGCAATGCAGTCGCTGTTGTCAGCCACTTCTTCCAACATTGTCGGCTGCGCGATCACAGCACCAAACTCTTGAGCACCAACATTCGAGCAAATCACGAATGCCAACAATACAATCAAGGTTGAGTGAGCTTGGGCA
>JAQWLH010000222.1 GCA_029247405.1 Mariniblastus sp. | reverse complement strand
GGAGGAGCCGATTCAGTGGAACACATGGTTGAGGCATTCCAACACGGAGCTCACGCCGTTTTAGCCGCCTCCATTTTCCATGACGGCAATATGACAGTTGGTGAAGTAAAACAGCAGTTAGCAAACAAAGGCATCCGCATTCGCATGTAAACTAGAAAAAACCACCCCCTTGGATTCCATCCATGCGGCCGCCTCAAGCCTGATCCGGTTTCGCTGCGAGGGCCCCGCCACCAAGCCTCGAACCCCCTTCGGCGGCAAAGATGCAGCGACCCTGTTTTTTTCTCAGTTCAAGATACATCCCACTTCCATAAGCACACACCGACCTCCTTATGATCATCCCAACCATCAAGTATCCGGCCGAGTCGAGCGTCAAAGAATTAGTCGATTTAGTGACTCATTGGAGCCTCTTCGGGAAACTTGCGCTCACCCATGTCTCGCCGACTGATCTCGCCCAACTTGAGCAGGTGGTCAAACGCGTAGGCGGCTTGGTGGATTTAAATATTCACTTGGACGAGCATGATGAGCAAATTGCCCTGACGCTTCTCAACGCGGGGGCAACCTACATGCTTTGCAGTGACGCCAATCAAGCGCATAGCCAAGTGCCCGACGACCGAATGCGTTTCATTTTGAATGATGAATCACAGGACAGAGCGATTCCCAAACACCACTATCTCGTTTTGGAGAATCCCACCGCTGAGCGGGTAGGCGAGCTTGAAATGGCGAGAGTCGACTGCTTGGTTGATATTGACCTGTTAACGGCAGACTTAATTGCTGATTTTTTCGATACAGTTCTAGTCACTGATCGGCCTGACGGGCTTTGGTCAACCGTGATCGTCGATTCTTTGGGAATCGCATTGGGATTGGCCTATTCAAATCGAGAAAGCCTTCACTACGCCCTCGAACATCGAGTCGGCACCTACTGGTCTCGATCGCGTGACGGGCTCTGGATTAAAGGAGAGACAAGCGGAGCGACTCAGAGACTTCTGAACGTCCGAATGGACTGTGATCGAGATTGCTTGCGGTTCATGGTCACTCAGGATCCTCCAGGCTTTTGCCATCGGGATACGCACAGCTGCTTTGGTCAGGAACGAACCATTCAATCGGTGATGGAGCGGTTGCTTTGCCGAATGAATGAATCAGATGAGAAATCGTTTACGCGAAAACTGGCCAATGACGCAACAATGCTCGAGGCCAAACTTCTCGAAGAAGCGAAAGAACTGTCAGACGCCTGTCAGCAAGATGACGATGACGAGATCGTCTGGGAAGCGGCGGATGTACTATATTTTTCGCTCGTAGCGATGCTGAAAAACGGCGTCACGCTTGACCAAGTGCATCAGGAATTGGCACGCAGAATGAACCGCGTTGTTCGTAGAAAAAATAAACTTGAAGATTCGGGAAACAACTGATGTCGAGCAATTCATTCAAAATCATTGACGCAAAAGACTTCGATCCGGGTGACCTTTCCGCTTCATTGGACGAGGCGACCATGGCGGGCGCCCAAGCCATCGTTACGAACGTCCGCGAAAACGGCGAAACGGCTATCCGTGAATACGCCCATCAGTTCTCTGAGCGATCGGCCGATCAGCCATTGATAATCGACCTCCACGAGATGGAGGCTGCCATGAGTCGAATCGAGACCGAGGACCTGAAATTGCTCCAACGCGTTTCAACTCGAATCGCCGACTTTGCAGAGGCCCAGTTAGACTGTCTGGACGAACTCGAATTCGAAGTTCCGGGTGGAATGGCGGGGCACAACATCGAGCCAATCAGCAACGTCGGTTGCTACGCACCCGCTGGCCGATATGCTTTGCCGTCGACGGTGTTAATGACGTCGGTTCCTGCAAGCGTTGCAGGATGCAGTTCGATCACATTAGCCACCCCTCAACCCTCGGACTTAATGCTTGCCGCTGCCGCCGTTGGCGGAGCAACGCAAGTTTTGGCGGTTGGCGGTGCCCACGCCATCGCTGCGATGGCTTATGGATTTGACCAGCTCAATCGCTGTGACATGATCGTCGGGCCCGGCAATCGCTGGGTGACCGCAGCCAAAAAGATTGTCAGCGGCGATTGTGGAATTGACATGCTCGCGGGTCCTTCGGAATTGGTGTTGGTTGCCGATGCATCTGCCAATCCCGAAATGATCGCTGCCGATCTGTTAGCTCAAGCGGAACACGATACCGATGCCCGTCCGTTTTTGATCACAACTTCACGCAACCTGGCCGAACAAGTCATCGCGGCTCTGGACCAACAAATCGGAAATTTGCCGACGGGTCCAACGGCACGACAGTCGCTGGCTAACGGAGCAGCGATCGTGGCAGAATCCATGGAGCAAGCCATCGCTGTTTGTAATTCACTTGCCCCCGAACACCTTGAACTTCACCTCGAGGAAGCCGAGGTAATCGCCCAAGAAATTGATAACGCCGGCTGTATCTTTATCGGGGACCAATCTGCCGAGGTCTTTGGGGACTATGGAGTTGGCCCCAACCACACTTTACCGACTGCTGGAACCTCTCGCTGGAGCGCCGGATTGAACGTGTTCACATTTGTTCGCGTGCGAACGTGGTTGCAATTGGACAAGGCACCCCAGTCCTTGATCGACGACACCGCTCGCCTGGCAGAATTGGAGGGACTGATTGGTCACCAACAATCGGCCCTACGACGCAAACAACCCTAGCTCAGAAGAGGTGGCTGAGCTTGGACTCTCAATCAACCTCCACGCTCTGTCGGCGGTTTGGAAGCTACTATTTTAGGTTGTAAATCGAATTATGGATTTTCCCTTGCAGCTTCTCACCTGACTTGGTTTTCACCGAGTAATTGATCTCCATCCCCCAAGTTGGTTTAAGGTCGGGAATGACCAGTTGGATGGTTTGGTTGTCAGAAAGCAACTCAGCATCAACCACCTCTAGTTGCTTTTGGTTGTAGTGCTTGGAGCCATAGTTTGCCGTTCGTTTTAAATCCCAAGTGCTAATTGCGAAGTTGCTGATATCACTGGCGGATTCCGGATCGACCTCGCCACTCAATTTGATTTTGATTTTTTCAATCGACGCATTCAAACCCACGGGCAGATGAACTGGTTTACCCGTGTAGCGAATTCGATACAGTCCACCTGGTTGCTGCTGCGATCCTGCCCAGGCAAACATGCCGCAACAATAAAGCTGGCCATCAGCCGGATGAAATCGCCCCCGCATCACGCCGGTAGGAAATTGAGAAATCGGAAACTCACACATTCCGCCTTGCATTTGCCCATCAATTTCCTCGTGTGGCACGACATAAACTTTCCCGTATCCGTAAGAAAAATTCAAAAGTGTTCCATTGAGCGGTCCCCACTTTTCAGAATTCACCCACAACAATTCAGACGGCGACCGATCAAAGGCATTCGTGATCCAACAAAGTGGATTAGACATTGCTTCGTCTGAATCGTCAGTGACATCGTGGTAGCCGAACATGTTCCCGTAAAACTGCCCAGGTCGGACCCAATTAATGCGATTCTTAGGATTCCAATGCCCCTCTTGATCTGTCACGACAAACGAACCATCAGGATTAATGCAGACCCCATTGGCGGCTCTAAAACCAGTCGCCAGAATTTCTGTTTTTTCGCCGTCAGGTGAAACTTTAAGAAGCGTTCCATGATGCGCCACCAAGGCTGTTTTGGCATGCCGAGCCGATTTGGCGTAGTAGAAATTTCCGGCATCATCGGTCTGCAATCCCATCGCAAACTCATGAAAATGTTCGGTGACCTGATGATCATTGTTCAGACACTCGTACCAATCCATCTCGCCATCATCATTGAGGTCATGAAGCACAGCCAACTGATCACGACACGTGACGTAGACTTTCCCGTTGATCCACTTGATACCCAGCGGTTGAAAAAGCCCAGCAGCAATTCTTTGCCAGACCAGCTCATTCGAATCGCCGGCAAAACCGCTGACTTTCCACACTGAACCATCCCACGCCGAAGCGACCATCGTGTCGCCATCGGGAAGAAAATCCAGTCCGGTCAGGCGAAGTTGCGCGTTCCAGGGATTGTTCGTCGGACGAGTAAAAACATCGACAGCGAAGGGGCCATCCTCCGCTCCTCGCTGAATTTTCGTAGTTAAAAGCTGCGGCCAACTCGGCGGCCCCCCTTGAACCAACAAATTCAAATCCTGAGACTTTGCCAATTCAGCAATCGGAGCTTGAAGCTCCACCGCCCGCTTCTTTTTCTCGACGGACACATGAGAGATGACGACCTTGAGAGGATTGCCAGCGGGTATTCGCAAACGCAAGTTATCACCCACGTATTCCCACGAGCACTGTTTGTTATTCACACTCGCCATCAAACCTGCAGCGGCCTCACGACGCCGATTGCTCCCGGAAACGACTGCTTCATACTTTTTACCACTTACTTCGGGGATGCTAGTGCCAACCTGCTGTTTCCAGGACCCGACCAGCTTCTCCGCTGTATATTCCTTGGAGCGGTTAATTTCTTCCTCAGATAGAATTCGCTGGTAAAACATGACGTCCGTCATCGAACCCTCAAAAAACGAATCGCTCGGAAAATTATCATTCGTAAAGCCGATCCGAACTACCTGATCTTTTAACTTTTGTTCGGGACGCAGTTCGCCACCGCCAGCTGGCTTCCCGTCGACAAAGAAACTGACTCGAGCATCTTTCTCACGCCAAGTCATCACGACATCATGCCATTTCCCATCGTTAACTTTCTGCTTTGACCGGACTGACCCAACCCAGCCGATATCAAGGGCCAATCGTCCGCCACGGATGAAGAATGTTTTTCCTTGCGAAACCCATTGGTCTTGTGATTTCGTCTGCGCAAAAATCGTGCCATCTTTCTTTGTTTTGATTCTCGCTGCGATCGTGTAATCTGCCCCCATCATGTCGAAATCCTCGCCACGCTTGATTTCACCAAAAGCGGATCCGTCGAATTCGAGGCCTTCAGTACTCGGCGCACGCGCGGCTGTCTCGCTGCCGGTCAAAACAGCAACGGAATTACCATCCAGTTGCGTCAAACTTCCTTCGGAGATTTTTGCGACTTGCAAGACCAGATCTGTCTTTCGCTGACCCAAGTTGATCGATCGCTGGAACACAGGTTCGCCATTAGCGAACTTCAGCAAGGGCATTTCCAGGACTTTGGTTTCACCAACTCGATAGTCAAGAATCGTCTGGTTGCCGAAACGGTACATCCCCTTGTATTGAGCCCAGTCTCGATCTAACGGTCCATATCTTTTCTTGTCGCGGCCAACAAAACGATTATCAATAAAGCTTTCGTCGGATGGTCGACCCCAACCCGGACCAGTTGGATTAAAAAATTGGATGTTACCTGCAACACGGGGATGACGCCCATGAGTTCCATTGAAATGAATTCCTTCATAATCAATAAAACCCTCTGACCAAGCACCGGCGACTCGCATTGTGTCGTGGTCATACATCATCCAGTACTTGCCCGACTCCACACCGCCTGGTCCTTCATCCAATCGAACTGCGATTCCTTTTTGGGCAATATTCGAACCATCTTTAGAAACTTCGATGGTGTTGTTGAGACTGGGACCGTAATTCATCGCCGTCCACGGACGCGACACAACGGGCTTGGGCCCACGTGTGTCGCCAGGAGGAAGCGATGCCAAATATGCATCGGTAATACGGAACAACTCAGTGTCGTTTTCCGGCTTGAGAAAGTGCTCTCGAATGTAGTGAATGACTTCGTACTTTTGCTGTGGAACCATCCATCGTTGGGGAATCATCATGCCGTAACCATGTGTCAGGGTCTGATACATTCGATACGGATCATTTCCATTTTTGAATTTGCCGGTGGCAAATCGAAGCGACGTTGGCATCGAACCCTCTTCTTCGATCGTGCCGTGGCAACTGGCACAACGAAGCCGGTAGGTTTCCTCACCTCGCAACATCCCATCTTTGTCGAGGCCCCGAATTAAACCAGCGTGATCAACCCTCGCTTCGTAATCTGGAAGCGGCGCCATGGTTGCAAGATTGGCGGGCTTGAGTTGTTGCGAAACAATCGATCCCCCCTTTGCAATCGCATCGAGGTAACTGACCAAATCTAAAAACTGTTGACGGTTGGCCATCTGATTAACAAGCCCTTCAGGCATGCTGGACAGCTTCGTCTTTTTCCAATCATCAATCTCTGACTTGGGAATCGTCAAAGGCAAATCTGCCTGCTCAATCTGATCAATGATCAATTCCGAGTCGTTGTCTGCGACCAATACACCAGAAACCTGTCGACCATCCTCCAACAGCACTTGTGCGGTCTCAAACCCTTCCTTGATGATTGCTGAGGGATCAAGGACAGACTGAACCAGATGCGCAAGTTCAACGTTGCGTTTTTCTGCCAGGTCGGGGCCTAGTCTTCGTCCTTGTGCAGTGGACTCATGGCATCGAGCGCAGTTCATGGTCGGCTGATAAAATGCAATTGCACCTCGCTGTGGGTTCCCGAATTTCTCGGCAGCGGTTGCCAACTCAGCAAGCGGCGTTTGTTTCAGTTTGTCAGAAAGCTGCTGGGCCGTGACATTGGAATCGCCAACGAACAAGCCGCAGCAAAAAACTAGAAGACAGACCACTGACTGGAACAAAAAAAGTCGACGAATCAAAGTTCACCTCGTGAGGACGTGATATTGGCGGTGCCGCCGGAGATAATCTGGAACCTCCAGTGTAACCGCAACCAGATCGTAAAACGATCTCAACTGAGCGGATCATCAATTGGATCGATCCCAAGCTCTTGAATTGGCTGGGAAAGAATATCCCTATCTCGAACCGGCATTTCGTCCGAATCCTGAGCATCACCGCTGAAAGGTTGGACATAAATTCGATGTTCGCGAACTGCGATAATCTTGATGGGATCGCCGGCATCAATCGCGAACCCCTCGCTAATAGCGTCATATTTTTCACCATCAACAATCACAATCCCGCTGGGCAACATTTTGGTCTTAGCAATGCCGAGCTGCCCCACCAAGGAGGCATTTCTTTTTTGATAGTGCGATTTATTGGGGAGGATGTCCTCGGGTTTGAGATCTTTCAAAAGGATGCGTTTACCGAGGGGAGTGTGTGGCCAGATCTTAAACATTGCACCAAGCAGGGCCGGCAAGGCAACTACTGCAACCATTAAAAGAAAAGCCCCGGATGTCAGGTCGTGCATGAATCCCAACACAATCGCTGAGATAATCAATATTGCTGCAACCACGCCCAAAATGCCCGCCGAAGGAATAAACAACTCCAAGGCAACGACAATCAGACCGGCCAGTAAAAGAAAAAGCGCCCAATAAAACATCAATTCGACTCTGAAATAATAATCAATCTAAACAAATCATACGTCTGACTTGTTTTCCATTCTAGCGTGAGGCCATCCGCTGCGGGTTATTCAACAAACCGCATGCCGGTTTTTATCACTAATCACCCGCGCTTTTGCTGAGAAAGACCTCACCGGTTCGCCCTCCACGGGTCGTGTCGCCCTCTGCCCCATGACTCAGTTTTGACTTACCCAACTGAACGTCGAAACGGGATCAAACATCTTCCCCAAAATGTCGGCTCAACTAATCTGTTTGACAACAATCCGATTACCCTTGGCCTCTACCACAAGCACCTCTTTGCCTTTCTCGACCAATTGCCCGCTGGAAACAACGTCGTACACTCGACCGGCAATTCGAGCTTTGCCTGCGGGATATAGCTTTGTCACGGTCTCACCTGTTTCACCGGCTAAGTGACTCCAATCAACCACCGCCTCGGGATCACTCTGACCCTCAAGTCCAGTATCAATTCTCTGCCGGGGTTCAAGCATCATTCGCCGCAGGTAAGGAGAATTGGGGAGTACTTTGCGCAAGACAATTGCTCCTGTAATGACACCGAATCCAGCGCCAATAACTGGGAGTAATGAGTAAGGGATCTGCGCAAGCTCCTCGTTTGTTCTAGGAATCAAAAATGACTGTGAGGCCAATACCACAGCTACGATCATCATCAACAAACCACCGATTCCAAAAACGCCAACTCCGGGTAATGCAAACAGTTCGATCATGATAAAAACTGCGCCCACCACAAATAGTATGATCTCGAGCCAATCAGCATTGCCATCGAGACTTTGACTCCAAAAGAACAGAACAAAACAGACGGTCGCGAGAAAACCTGGAAACCCCAATCCGGGAGCTGACATTTCCGTTGAAAAAAAGAACATCGCAGCGAACAACAACCACGGAGCGACAAAAGGCGAGGACAAAAAGTTGGCGAATCGCTCAACCCAACGATCCGTTGCCGTGGGTTGTACCGATTTCGGACTTTCGCCAAGCTGATAAAACGTCTTAATCTGGCCCATGTCTTTAGCAATCGTCCTCGCAATAAAATTTTGCTCGGCCGTGACGGCATTGATACCTCCAATTCCGCCAATCAATCCCAACATGGCCCAGTCATTCTTATCCTCCAAAGCGAGAAATTCCTCGTCACTAAGAATTCGTATCTGACCTGTCGAATCTTGACGATACCTCGATAGCCTTAGCTTTGGGTTGAGCATGGACATCATTAATGACCAATCAGATTGTTTCTTTTCTGCAACCGCCTGAATCAGTGGCTTGAGCTTTTCCAAAATCTCTGCACTGATTTCATCGGCATCTTCGCCAACTTCTTGATCGGACGGTAAACTCCCCCCAAGGCTGGCATCCGGAGCCATAATTAGATGGCTACACGCAAGCGACAACATTCCGACTGGACCCGTGATCGGGCCACGTACGAAAGCAACTGTACGAACTTGATCCTGATCGAATTCGACGAAACGTTGAGCCACTCTCAAACAGGCATCTGCATCACCATCGTTTGAGTCCACATTTAGGATCACCATGTTGATTTCATTGCGAGACACCTCGAGGTCAACGGCTTTCACCAGCCACTTCGCTGCCTGTTCATCAAGATAGGCCGGCAAGTTGACCTGAATGGCTTTCCAGTTCTTACCCTCAGCTGGATTGCCATCAAGAGAATGCGGCTCCAAGTCGAGCTGTCGGGCAAGGTCCGTTCGCGACTCCGGTGTCAGTCGGGTTAAACCAAACTCTTCCATTTGTTCACGGGTTAGCACTGCCAAACTGCCGGGAGTCGAAATCGTTCGGGTATCCACTGAGCCTGCATTTTCAAGTTTCGTTCGTTCCTCACCATCTACATATACATTCTCTCGTTCTGCGGTGGTCACACGAAAAAGCGATTCACCGGGGTCAAGCATAGCCAAGGCAATTTCTGGAGGCACTGTCCTTAATCGCTTGCCCGCAACACTTCGATACACTTCACGTACCCACGGCTCGACTTGCGAGTCGTCAATCCCTGCTTGACCAATCGACGTCCCTGGCTCAAGCGCAAGCTCGTTTGCAGCGATGGCAACCAAGACCGCATGACCGCTTAATAGACTCGCCGTTTTTTGCTCATCTTGGTCAAATCCACGGGGCGATGGTAGATACGCCACCGTGCGAATCCGGCTGAGATCTGCATGGCCCAAGTATCGCGCCAGCGCAATGCAAGACTCCAATTCACTCCCACTTGTTTTTGCTCCCGTGGTGTCAAACTCCAATACCACGATCGGGAAATTCTCAGCTTTGACGCCGGGAGGAGATTTTTCAGCGAGACGTAAAAGCGTTTGTCGAACGCTTGAGCTGACTTGACTGTCAATTGGAAGAGGAATCTTGACAAGAAACCCTCGGCGATTGGAGTCCGCCAAATCCTGTTTTGCTTCATCACCATTTTGAAAAGTGACAGGAGACACTTTGGCAACCGCGAATTGAGAAAACACGCACCCTATCGCGACCGCTGTTGCGATGAAAACGGATTGCAGTTGTCGTGCAGAAGGTCGCATAAAATTCATAAGCTTGAGAGTAATACTTTCTTAAACACGATCTTGCCCTTGAGAGCAGAGTAGAGAATCGAAATCAATTATATCCCCTTGCAAACCCGAAAGGAATTTAGATTCACAACCAACGCAAATGGTTGATTCGACGAACTCGACGCTTTGGTGGGGCGGCACCTTCACCTGTACCAAATCACACAAGCGGATGCTTCAGCGGGGCAGTCTGACCCACACTTCGATTCATTTTTTTGCGGGATCAGATTTTCCAATGTGAAGATCCAGTTGGCCACATTTGGCCAGCGCCGCCAAGGGGTAACATGTTCCACTATAGGTGATGTAGTGAGAACCATCGGTATTCATTGAGCGAGTCCACCAACGGCCAGATTCCCGCTGATTGTTCAAAATCCATTTCACCGCTTTTTTAATTCTTGTGTCATCGGCAGGAACACCCGCTTCCCGAAGCACCAAAACGCACAATCCTGTCTGATGACCATCGCTAGCTGGATTCTTAAAGCCAGGCTCAGCGCGGAGCTTTTTTGCGCGAATCCCATCTCCCCAATTTTCAGGAGTGGAAAAATCTCGCATTGCCCAGCCTCCGTCTTCCTTCTGATGCGAGAATATCATTTCGAGAATTTCACTCTTCTCTTTCTTCTCGACCAATCCTTCGATACGAGAAGAAGCCCAAAGCTTCAACACAACTCCATAATCATTCTGAGGTTTTGTCTTTTTCAAAAACTCAACTGTCTTTTCGTATTGCTGACCAAGCTCAGTTCCTTGGTTGTCGGCAATCCAACCGGGGGCACTGGCGCAGGCCATCCCTGCGACGGTCGCTCCATGGTAATCACTTGATTCCAGAGGCGGCCAACACTTGTCGTTGCCAAATGCGCCGTCCGCCGACTGACTTTTCATGAGTAATTTAATGGCTCTATCGGTTTCGTCGGAACGATTTTTCGCAACATGCTTGTCCCACTCCGCTAAACTCCAGGCAAGATATGCGAGCTGAGTCGGTACGACCCCGGACATCAATTTGGCACCTTCTTCCTTTTCCCAGTCGCCCATCCGCTCGACGAAGAATTCACGGATCTCTGGTTTAGGCTGGCCTACGTATTCTGCCATGGAACTTCGAATTGCCAAGTAAGAACCATTGGTGTGGCAACTGATGCATTGGTAGTTCTCAGACCAAGCGACTGCGCCATCATCGAGATAGGAGAGCGCTCGACTGGTCGAGAACTTAGAAATCATTTGCTCGTTGGCGTGAGCAGCCGGCACCTTAATTTCACCTACCGCGTACTGGGGTTCCTTGCCGGGTGCGTCTTGCGACATCGATGCCGAATCGAGCAATCCAAACAGAACCAATAGAACTCCGACCGTTGCCCTCGAGAGCGTTTGAGGAATTCTAAGGTCACCAACCATGCCAACTCCAGGGAAGAAAACGTTGTGGTCAATATTCTAGTTGCATTTTTTGCAGCATGCGAACCAAGCTTTAACCACCCAACACCGACCTATCCACCAATCGCCCAGCCCGAATCGATAAATACGACTCGCATGATGAAGTAAAACAGAATGCACAATCCGGCACCCGCTGGAATGGTGATGATCCAGCCGGCCACAATATCGCGCATTGTTTTGAGATTAAGTGCGTTAATTCCACGTGCCAATCCGACTCCCAACACAGCACCTACGAGGGTGTGAGTCGTTGAGATTGGCAATCCAAATGGAAGTACCGAAGCGAGCAAAATCGTGATTGCTGCGGCAAATTCTGCACAGAATCCGCGGCTTGGAGTTAGCTCAGTAATCTTCTCACCCACGGTCTTGATGACCTTCCAACCCCAGGTCCAAAGACCGACGACAATGCCAAAACCGCCCAGCAGCAAAGCCCAAAGCGGGGTCGATGATTTAGCCGCAATCGCGCCCTCATTAATCGCCTGGTAGGCCGCTGAAAGCGGGCCAATGGCATTGGCCACATCATTTGACCCGTGGGCAAATGCGACTAGACAGGCGGTAAAAATCTGCAAAACCGTAAACACTCGCTCGACCTGCTGAAGCTCAGCCGAATCCGTGTTAGTTGTGATCTGATGAAGTGCACGATCTTGAAGCGCTTCGGCGTCGCTCAACAAGGCAGCCGCACTTTCTTGCATTTCACCATCGGAACTGTTCCGCACTCGCTGCAAATGCTTGATTGTTTTGGCAAGGGATCTGGAAATTTCGGCATCCAACGCAGGGTTGCTCGAACCCCCAGAAGAATCCGACTTGTTACTCTTTAAATCTCTGACAAAGAACTTGGTTACTAAATATCCAATGAGGCCCAAAACGCAAGCAACGAAAACCAAGGCAACCATGAATGACGGATCCTTGGGATCCATATCCCACCTCTTCCAAAGCGGCTTGAGCCCCTTGTAACAGGTCATTCCCGTCATCACAAACATCAAGACAAAAACCAGCTTGGGCGCGACTCGCTTGGAGGCCGCCACGGGGTCCCGTTTATGGAAAACGGTCTTAAGTAAAATCCCAAACACGAGGTACGCAATGACACCGGAAATCAATGGCGACACGAGCCAACCTGACGCAATAAAGCCAACTTTATTCCATGCGACGCCACTCGCCCCCAACGAGACACAGCCGAATCCGACCACTGCTCCAACGATTGAGTGAGTCGTTGAAACCGGCCATGACATCCAAGTCGCAATCAACAGCCACGTTCCCGCTGCCAACAGAGCCGCAATCATCCCGCAAGCCAACGTTACGGAGGCCTCTTTGCGGTTGGTTTCAATTGAACATTCAAACTGAGGCGGATCCGAGGCAGTCTCAGACTTGATCTCATTTTTGTCAAAGTATCCATCCGCAGGCGCAAGAATCGTGATCGAACTACCGTCCGTCACAAACTCGATGACAGGGTCCTGAGCTTTCACCTCAGCCCCATGATCAACAAGGTAATTAACCGAATTAATCTTTACGTCAGTTGGCGGTTCAAGGTAGACACGTTCAACAAGTTTGCCCGGATCAAAAATTCCTTTGCGAACTGTTTCTGAAACATTGGAACCAACAATGAACGCGCCCGAAAACTCAAAGATGGCAGCCAGGATCACCGCACGACGAAGCGTCAACGCGCCCGAACCAACTGATGTTCCCATCGCATTGGCAACATCATTAGCTCCAATATTCCACGCGACGTAAAATCCGCAGAGGAGAATCAATCCAATCAATACCGCTTCTGGACCCATGGTCGTTTTTCATTCCTGTAATAAATCGTTCGTCAATCAACCTGGGCAAAGCAAACCCATGCTCGCGATCAATAAATCAGCTCGTCGTTATTTAAGGCTCAACGTTTTTAATACTCGGTCTGCCAAGTTTTCAGCCGTATTGGCTAACTTGCTGAGGACACGCGTCACTCGCATCCAAAGGTGGAATTCACCTACTGAAAAATCAGTATCATGCTCATAAATTTTCTTAAGCAACTGAATTTGCACTAAGTCCGCTTGATGTTCAGCAAACGCAACGTCCTTGGACAATCCACGAATTCGCTCAGCCTCGGTTCCGCCAAATCCTGATTCGATCAGTTCATCCATCTGGTTGATGATCGTTGCACAAATTTCGACGGCTTGAATGTTAAGATCTACAAACTTCCCAAACTCTTCCTTAATGTCGGCGGGAAAGGGAAGCCTCTTTAAAGTCAACACTTTACAAACATCTTCAGCCGTGTCGGCCAAACTGTCTTGGAGAGAAAGAATCTCAAGGACTTCACTCCGATCGATTGGCATGAAAAAACGCTTGAGCAAACGCTCGCGAATATCGTCCTTGATTTGATCGGCTTGATGCTCAAGCTGGGAAACTTCAGCGGAGATAGAATCGAGCTTGTCAAATTCACCCGTTTTGACGGCATCGAGCGCTTCGGTCATTTTGAGGGTACATTTGGTGACCTGCTCCATATGCTGCTGAATTTGGCTAAACGGAGAACGGCCAAAGAGCTTGCCAATGGTACTCATATTACTTACAGCAGTTGAAAATTATGTGTGGTAAGCCGTGGATCATAATGTTAAGAATTCATAACTTCCAGTGGTAAACTTAATACCTATCGAAAGGGCTGGTTTTCCGTGAAAACTGTCGTTTTCGAGCTCGGTGGTTTATCCCGTGCCTAGTCTTCGATGCCAAAAATGCACTCCAACCTCCTTACTTAACCGATGAAATTCCCTCGCGCCCTTCGCCGTTTTATTGTGGGTTATTTAGCCCTTCACCTTTTCGCTGCGGGCATTCTGGTCGTGGTTTTGACCGGGATGGCTCGTCAACAAATGCTGACGGCCGCTCAGGATCGAATGAGGGCCATGACTTCGATGCTGGTCGAGACGATCAATGAGCTTGATGGAGGCCTCGAAAATCCTGACTTGCCGGGATACGTCAAGTCGATCGGTGATGAAACGAAGATGCGATTCACCTTGATTCAGAACAATGGATTGGTGGTCGCAGACTCAATCACGGGCGTTCGTGATATTGGCCCGCATGGATCTCGGGAAGAAGTTGTCATGGCAAAACTTAATGGCACTGGTTTCTCAGAGCGATACAGCTCGACACTTGACCAACCCATGATGTACCTGGCTCAAAAATTCACAGACCCAGCCGAAGGTAAAGTTGTTGGGTTTGTCCGGATCGCGACTCCGTCCGAGTCAATCAACTCATCGATCGCCTCGATTCAACGGTACGTTTGGGTCTTCGCTATTTGCTTGAGTGTGGTTACGGCGTTACTCATGACTCTCTTTTCCGCCAAAAGCATGGAACCCCTAGCGATGTTTTCCTCGGCAGCTCGAAAGATTGGCATTGGTGATTATCAAATTTCCCCGAGCGTTGTCAGACGCAATGACGAATGGGGCGAACTAAGTGAAGCGTTTCAACACATGCAAACAGAACTAACCCGACGCGAAGAAACATTAATCGAAAATGGGCAACGACTTGAGGCCGTTCTTTCCAGCATGATTGAAGGTGTGATTGCACTTGAACCCGATGGCAAAGTGATGATTGCCAACGGGGCAGCTTGTGAAATGCTGTCTCTAACTCGCCCTGAAATTGTCAGCAAAAAACTCCTTGAGATCGTTCGAATTCCGGAACTTCGAACGGCAATTGAAAACACGCAAAAAAACCGCACTTATTCTGAGACAGAATTTAAGACCCTGACAAAACCTCAAAAGACACTCAGCACTCGTGTCTCAATTTTGGCTGACAACAACAAACCCGGTGTCGCCGTTGTGCTCCACGATGTCACCGCACTTAGGCAACTTGAAACCATCCGCCAAGATTTTGTGGCGAACGTTTCACACGAACTGAAAACCCCCTTAGCCTCAATCAAGGCGTATGCCGAAACACTTCGCTTAGGCGCTTTGCACGACAATGAAAAAAATGAACAGTTCGTGCACCAAATCGAAACACAAGCGGATTTACTTAACCGACAAATTCACGATCTACTTGACTTAGCTCGCGTTGAATCGGGCGAAACCAATTTTACTTTGAACGACGTAAATCTAAACGTCACATGCCAGTCCTGCTTTGACCAGTTTCGAGTGATTGCTGAAGATCGCAACCTGATTTTTGAAACTGATTTCACCAACCCCGGCCCGATAGTTCGAGCCGATGCAGACGCCATGGAAACGATTGTTAAAAACCTGATCGTCAATGCGATTCACTACACCCAGAAGGGCGGGCGAATCAGAATTTCAACGCGAACTCAAAATGACGAATCAATCTTTGAAGTGAGCGACACCGGGATTGGCATTGCGATTGACCAGCAGGCACGCGTATTCGAGAGGTTTTACCGCGTCGACAAAGCTCGATCTCGCGACATGGGTGGAACGGGTTTGGGCTTGGCGATCGTGAAACATCTTTCCCAATCATTTGGCGGCTCGGTGAATCTCCAAAGCAGCCTTGGCAACGGCAGCACCTTTCAAGTCCGGTTTCCAACGACAGTAAGCCGACTGAAATCAAATTCATGATCGACGGTGGCAAATCGGCGAGACGTTGCTCGCCATTGTGAAGCTTACTTTTTCTTGGTTTCAGTATCCTCACGATCGTTTGACAGTGGCCCCTCAATGATCAACTCCACAGGCTCACTAGCGACCTCGTTTCCTTTTTCCGACACGGCAACAGCTTGTAATTTGACGGGTCCGCGACCGAGCAGATCAGCGGAAACTTTAAATTCGACTTCCCTGCCCTTTTTCGATTTAATCAACCTGTGATTCTGGCGCAGTTCTATCTTCTCACCAAAATTGGATTTGGCTTTGATTGAAAAATCATCACCGACTTCAATCTTTGTTTCGTCCACTATCAAGCTCGTTTGCTTTTGGAAATTATCGATGAATAACGGAAATACCACATGCCCCACCGTCTCAATCGGGCCATCGGCAATAACCACCATTCGAATCTCATGAAAGCCATCCGTTAGTGTCTTTGTGTCGAACCCTACTTTTTCTTTAAAGGGTGCACGCTGGACCATCACGCCATCCACGTAAAGTTCCAAACCTACGACCGGAGCAGGTGACTGGGAGACGTCAAGTTTCAAATTGACTTGGCCACTGACTGTCTCACCTGGCATCAACCCGGTAACGTCGATCGTTGGTTTCGTCGCCCATGGCTGGCAGAGAGCATCGCCCACAATCAGAAGCTGATACGGCCCGTAAACTGATTGATAAAACGATTCGGCCAGCGAGCAACCTCGCGCGTAGTGAGCTTGAATCATAGGGTGCGGGAATTTTGCCTGAATGGCATAGGGCTCGGTGACGGTGCCGCTAGACCCGGCAGCGCCTTGATCGGTAAATTCAGTCACTTTCGTGTGGCCTGCTCGATACATCACGCCCCCATAACTAGTCAGGGTTTCGCAAATGGCACCTGGATTGATCTTCGAATTTTCCTTAGAAAAATCAATCGTTGCATGCCCAATCATCGCGCCAACAATATCGTCGACGTTGTTGGGGAATATTTTTTTATCAACAACCGCTTTTTGACCAAGCCCTTCAAGTGCAGTAACAGCAGACGCAAAATTGGGTTGACGTGTCGTCGTGCGGACACCAGTTCCGGTAAAATAAAAGGTCCCTTGAGGCTTGGATTCATCTGCACGCATACTGATTTTCAGATTCCCCAAAGTACTCTTTTCCGTACTTCCAAAATTCCGTGTCACTCCTAGTACACACGAAAGGAAATGGCGATTCCCCTGCCCCGCCTCGGCGTTGAGCATCCCGTTTGGGCCAAACGCATAACGACTTTTGAAACCACGTGTCGGGATAAAATCAAATGGTTGATCAGGAATTTGCTGAGCAACTTTGTTGAACGATGAATCTTCCATCACTTTTTCAAACGCCAAATCAGCCAAAGTTTGTTTCTTGAAACTCCAGCCCAACCGAATGGATTTTTCCAGCCAAGCAGTTGCCGATGTGGCATCACCTTTTTTCGCATAGAACTTGGCCAGCCAATATGTCACGGCCAATTGTCGCGGATTCTTTTCCGCCATTTCCAGCAAAATATCGATGGACCCTTGAAGCTCATCCGCTGATTCCGAGTTCAGTTTCCCGGCCGCATTCTGAAATGCCGATTGACGCTCTCCCACAAATGGCCGACGCAACAAGATCGAAGCGGGCGAGCGATAGTAAGAGTTCGAATCGAGCATTAAATAACCTGGGCTCATTTGAAGAACCGCACTCGCAAAGTAGGTCATCGAATTGAGCGAACCGACTAACCCAAATACTTTCGCCGGTATGTTCTGGCCGCCAGGCTGTTTTGAAATCAGTTCCATCAGCTTGTCCCGGTCCGCTTTGGGCAAGTCAATGGCAGTTGGAAAATCAGTCGAGTAAACAATGTAGTCGATGCTATTGGAGAGTTTTCGCTCTTGAATCTGCTTCATGAGGGGCGCGAGAATCTTGGTCCGAAAATCCTTGAGATTCATCCGCTCGCGATTGGGGATTCCACTTAGATAAATCACATTCCTTGCCGGAATATTTCGCCCTTCGACATACCAGTTTGCGATCAGTTTCGACGAAGCTGAATCAGCATTCACGATTAGCGCAACATTTTCAGGCCCGCCACCGGCGACAACAAAGCTCGGCAACACTAAAAACACCAACCCGCTTAACCCGAGTAAAATGTTCGAAATGCATAAGGTCTTTGGCTTTCTGGACAACATCTTTTTTAGGCCTCAAGGGTGTGAACGAATGCTTCGCGATCCGCGATCAGTTCAAGGATGGCCAAACCATCCCAGCACTTCAAGAAATTTGTATCTTCAAATTATCTTAACAGCTTCTTAACAATGTCGCTGTATTCTTCCGCTGATTCGCTGCTTCATTTCAACAGCTAAAACCACCCATTCCACTAGGTTTATTACGCGACGAAGAATATGAAAACCATCCTTAGTGTTTCAATATTAGCGACTGTTACTTGTTTTTTCACAACCTCATCCATCGGTCAAGACACCCGTGGCTGGAAGGATCTGGAAGGTAAAATTAACGTTGACGGCTCAAGCACCGTCGCCCCGATCACAATTCAAGCCGACGCTTCTTTTCGCAAATTGGCTCCAAAAGTAAAAATCCCAGTTGGCGTTTCTGGAACCGGTGGCGGATTCAAGCGATTCACCAAAGGCGAGACGGACATTTCCGATGCCTCTCGGCCAATCAAGTTTGCGGAGTTCGAGAGCTGCAAAAAAAATGGGGTCTCGTTCATCGAGATTCCAGTTGCCTACGACGGACTTACCATTGCCGTCAGCAAAAACAATGACTTCGTTGACACCCTCACTGTCGATCAGCTCAAAAAAATCTTTCTGGCAGACAAAAAAGACAAGAGCTTTTTGAATGCCAAGTCATGGAAGGAAATTAACGACCAGTGGCCTGCATCACCGATCAAAATCTTTGCTCCCGGAACCGATTCAGGCACTTTTGATTACTTTAAAGAGGTCATTGTTGGTAAATCTGGATCGTCCATGCGAGACGACATGTCGGTTAGTGAAGATGACAACGTGCTTGTCCAGGGAATTGCAAAAACCGATGGCGCCATCGGCTTCTTTGGCGCTTCCTATTACTTTTCGAATACCGACAAACTCAAAGCGGTCAAAATCGTTAATCCCGACGGCGAAGCCGTTGAGGTCTCTGCGGCCAACATTGAGTCTGGAAAATACGCCCCCTTTTCTCGCCCTCTGTTTATTTACGTTAACTCGAAATCAGCGCGTCGCCCCGAAGTCAGAGCCTTTGTTTCCCATTATCTCGACAACGCCGCCGGTTTGGCTGCCAAAGTGCAATACGTGGGATTGCCTGATCAAATCACCGCAGCTGCCAAAAAGCATTTTAAGACTCGCAAAACAGGAACCCATTTCTGGTCGGTCACGGGAGGAAAAGCAACCAAGAAAGAGGGATCGCTGACCGAACTTTATACCGTCGATCAGCTCGTGAAGTAGACACCAACCCAACGGCTCGCAACAGCATTGAATCACCACCAAGTCGACTCAGGATCTCGGTCGGCGTTCCCCCATATTTCCGCCCTCAAAAACTAAAATGGCGACTGCCACCAATCATTCCCAACCACAAGTTCTCCGTGAACGGAAATTTCGTCCGCTTTCGGCCACTCGCCTGCGCGAGGCGTTTATCCTCACCGCACTGGGTTGCTGCACCGTCTTTACCGTCTTGATTACCGTCACGATTGTCTGCCTGCTCGTTGGACAGACGGTTGAGTTTTTCAAGATGCCTGAGACGAGCGTCAAGGATTTTTTGTTTGGTCTAAAATGGAGCCCCGCCCTCGGCGAAACAAAGTTCTTTGGCATCTGGCCCTTGGTTTGCGGAACGTTATGGGTCACCCTGATCGCGATGTGCGTCGCACTTCCTCTGGGCTTGGTGACCGCAATCTACCTGAGCGAGTACGCTCCCCAAAAACTTCGCAATGTCCTGAAACCAGTGTTAGAACTATTGGCAGGCATCCCAACGGTCGTCTACGGCTTCTTTGCCTTGGTCGTAATTACGCCTGGTTTGCAAGCCGCCGGAGTCCAAGTCGATTTTTACAACGCGCTTAGCGCAGGAATTGCGGTTGGCATTCTTTGCTTACCCACGGTCGCGTCGCTTTCCGAGGATTCACTTCGAGCCGTTCCTCGCCGACTTCGAGAAGCCGCCTACGGGCTGGGAAGCACCAAATTTGACGTCTCAATGAAGGTCGTTGTTCCTGCCGCACTTTCGGGAATCATCTCCGCCTTTTTGCTGGCTGCTGCCCGCGCCATTGGGGAAACAATGATTGTCGCAATGGCTGCCGGTGCGTTGGCCAAACTGACCCTCGATCCTCGTGGCCAAGTCCAAACAATGACCGGCCACATGGCAGCAACCGCCACCGGTGACGTCTCCAATTTTGACGTTCGGTACTACTCCATTTACTCGGTTGCCCTGGTCCTGTTTTGCATCACCTTGGCTTTGACCATCATCGGCAATATCGTTCGCAAGCGATTTCAGGAGGCATACGATTAACGCCGACCCAAACCCGAAATTCAATGAGTTCCCAACGACCCCCGAAGGCAAACGATCTCGTTCCAACCGAATGTTTTTAGTGCTGTGCTTGGTAACCTCCGCCTCGTCGGTTGTGATCTTGCTGGTCTTGTTGGGTTCAATCATTTACCAAGGTATTCCTGCGTTCGATCCGCCAACTGCGGATATTGCCATTGAGCTGAAAGAGATTGAGACACGATTGGCAGCGCTCGAATCAGCGGAACCTCGCGACCAGTCGTCGATTGATGATTGCCAATCAAGACAAGAAGAATTGAAAGAGCTGCAAGCCACGATTCAGGGCACGTTTTTTGCCAAGCCTCCCTCACCTAATGCTCGTGAGGCAGGAATTGGTCCCGCTTTAATGGGATCCATTTGGGTTTGCGTTGGTTGTGCCGTCTTCTTTTTGCCACTGGGGGTCGGAACTGCAATCTTTTTGGAGTAGTTTCAGCCAAGAAACAAGATGCTTCGCTGGCTCTCCGGAATTCTATTACTCAACATCAACAACCTCGCGGGTGTCCCCTCGATTGTTTATGGCATTCTTGGCATGACTGCGTTTGCCACCATGTTCGGTGTATTCGGCAGCCCCAATGAACCGTACCTTGAGCTCGGGACCCGATTCAAACGCCAATACATGACAGAGGGAATGCAGATTGTCTTTCTGCCAGTCGAATCCCGGGATTCGATCCCGGAGTTATCCAATGGAATGACAGCCTTCAAAGCCGACGGTTCAGAGGTCAAACTCAACATCATTGGCGAAGACGATGAATTTCCCGAAGACGATGCCACGCTTGCGGTCTCCTTGTTTAATGACTCAGAAGGAGGAGTTGTCGCAAACAGTGCCTGGTATTCATTTCGCCTTCCGCTGGGTCGGTCCGTACTCGCCGCCAGTTTGACTTTGATGTTGGTCATTCTTCCTGTTGTAATCATCTCCACACAAGAGGCCCTCCGAGCGGTACCCATTTCGTTGCGGCAAGGGGCACAGGGGCTTGGCTGCACGCGGTGGCAAACGGTGCGAAATGTAACTTTGCCAGCGGCGATCCCGGGCATCATGACAGGCTGCATCTTATCCATGAGCCGAGCGATCGGCGAAGCCGCGCCAATCTTGATGATTTCGGGCATCGTTTCGATCTCAATGGGGCCGCAACATTTGATGGATGACTTTTCCATCTTGCCACTCCAGATCTTTTACTGGGCCGGTCAACCTGCCAACGATGCCGATCCGTTTACATTCCAACATGTCGCCGCAGGCGCTATTATCGTTTTGTTAATCGTCCTGTTTGCCTTCAATTCAGTCGCTATCCTGCTTCGGCAAATCGCGCAAAAAAAACTCTCATGATTAAAACACTGCCAATGTCCAACCTGATAAAAAAAAGGCGTTTTGAAGTGAATTCGCACCTGACATCAGCTCCACAGGCAAAAAAACTATCGCCCCAAGAACTAAAACCAATGACCGCTCCGAGCGTCATCTCGATGAAGAACTTGAGTGCTTGGTACGGCGACTTTCAGGCACTTCACGAACTTAAACTAGAGATCCCCGAGAACCGCGTCACGGCATTCATTGGGCCCAGCGGGTGCGGCAAAAGCACCCTGCTGAAATGGATCAACCGAATGAATGATATTGTGCCGGGCGCTCGAGCCACCGGAAAACTGTACCTCCCCGACATTGACATCCTCGCCCGCTCAACCGATGTTGTCGCCCTTCGTCGGCGGATTGGAATTGTATTTCAAAAACCCAATCCATTTCCCAAGTCGATTTTTGACAACATCGCCTTCGGTCCACGACTGCATTTTGCAAAACTTCCCAAATCTGAGCTCGAAGGTCTGGTTGAATGGGCCCTCAAAAAGGCGGCACTCTGGCACGAAGTCAAGGACCGGCTTCACCAATCTTCACTCGGACTTTCCGGGGGCCAACAACAACGACTTTGTATCGCCCGCGCTATTGCTGTCGGACCAGAGATTCTGTTGATGGACGAACCCTGCTCCGCACTCGATCCGGCTTCGACATCCCGAATTGAAGATCTCATCTTTGAACTGCGTGAACAATACACCATTGTGATTGTGACCCATAACATGCAACAGGCAGCCAGATGCAGCGACCGAACCGCGTTTTTCTTCGAAGGCCGGATTGTGGAAGAAGGCGCGACCGAGGACGTCTTTACTCGCCCAACTCAAAAGCAGACTGAAGACTACGTCACCGGAAAATTTGGCTAAACACCAAGCTTGATTTAACTGTCTCTGGCAGACCTTTGAAATTGCCTGCCGTGGGAACCCCATCTTGAACATCGAATTCTGCACCTGAACTCCTCATGTCCAAACACCTACAAAACGATGTTGATAATCTCCACCGCCGTCTGATGGCGCTGTTTGGAGTCGTCGAACAAATGGCCGACAAAGCGGTGCAGGCTTTGTGTGAGAACCAAGTCGAACTGGCTCAACAAGTCATCGACACTGACGACAAGGTAAATCAGACAGAAGTCGAAATCGAAGAAGACTGCTTGAAAATTCTGGCGCTGCATCAACCGGTCGCCGCAGATCTTCGACGTGTAACCACCGTCATGAAAATCAACTCCGACCTTGAGCTGATCGCCGATTTGGCATGTAACATTGCAGAGCGGGCTCAGTGCATGCACCAACACGTGCATTTCCCAACCCCGGAGCAACTCACGCCGATGGTTCGCCAGGCGACCTTAATGGTTCGAATGGCACTGGATTCGTTTGTTGAATCAGACGTCACCTTAGCCAAAAAAGTCATTCAAATCGACGAGGCCGTGGATGACTATAATTTAGCAGTGATCAATGAATTGACTCTCCTGATGAAACAGGATCAAACCTTAGTCGAACCGGCACTGCATTGTTTTTCGGCTTCGCGGCATGTCGAACGGATCGCCGACCACGCCGAAAATATTGCGGAGGACGTGATTTATCTGGTCGATGGAGATATCATTCGACATCGGCATGAGAGTTTTTCCGGAAACTGAAGTTTGGCCGACAACTTCTCCGATAACCGAATAAACACCCAACCACAAACCCAACCACTACATTCCTATTAGTCCAACCGCGAGACTCCAAATTCGCGAGTTGCCCTGTTGAAGATCATGCCCAAAAAGAAACTTCTCATCGTTGAAGATGACCGCTCATTAGCCGGAGTTCTGGAATACAACTTTTCCAATTCT
>JAQWLH010000221.1 GCA_029247405.1 Mariniblastus sp. | reverse complement strand
CATGGCCCGGCGTGTCAACGAAAGCAATCTTCTGTTCGCCTTTTTTGATCTCGTAAGCCCGGATGTGCTGAGTGATTCCACCCGCTTCACCGGAAACAACATCGATTCCAATCAACGCATCAAGCAACGACGTTTTTCCATGATCGACGTGTCCAAGAAAGGTAACAATCGGAGCCCGCGGTGAAAGCGACTCAGGATCCTCGTTTTCAGGATCAAACAAAGCCATCATTTCGTCTTCAAGCGATTGAGCTTCCCGGATTTCAAGCTGAACTCCGAAATGATCAACCAAAACTTCGACCAACTCGTCAGGCAACGCAGAGTTAATGGTACGGTTGGACTCATCTCCCAGTTGCTTGATGGTTAATAGAACCTGAATTGAAGGCACGCCAGCAGCTTCGGAAAATTCACGAACCGAACAAGGAAGTTGCAGAACGACGTCTTCTTTTCGCGGCGCGGAAGTGTTGACCTTGGGCCCGGATCG
This sequence comes from Mariniblastus sp., assembly GCA_029247405.1. GTDB lineage: Bacteria > Planctomycetota > Planctomycetia > Pirellulales > Pirellulaceae > Mariniblastus. The sequence continues at coordinate 3,417 of JAQWLH010000221.1, read as the reverse complement.
ACGCTGTGTACGACGGCCGTAATGCCGAGAAGGACCTCGCGAGCGAGAGGGCCTTGAACCCATCAAATCGTTGCGGCCCGAACCTGCACGACGGACTGAACTGGCGCGACGTGTGGTCTCTGCTGAATCGCCGTCTTTGCCTTTGCCTTTGCCCTTTTTCTTTGAGCCGGTCAAATGCTCCAAGGGAGCAACTCCGCCACCTTGTGACATTGCGCTTTTGATCGCATCTTGCGGCAAAGCAATATCTGGCTTTTGAACTTTTTCCTTTGACACTTTGGAAGCCGTTGGCTGCTTGACCTCAGGCATCGCCGCGACGCGAATTGGTGCTGGGCCTTTCCGTTTCTGGGTTCCCTTTTTGGCAGATGAACCGCCACTTGGCTTGCGGTCAAGATCTCGAAGTGGTTGACGCAAGGGCGCTGGACGCCGAGGAGCCATGGGGTTGGTTGGCGCAGTCGGAGTCGGAGCCGAATTCGAATTCGAATTCGAAGGCACCGGCGTACTCCGGCTCTTGACTGGTTTCTCCTTGGCAACCTCAACCGTCTTGCCGCGCATTTTAGCCAGCAGACTACTTCCTCCTTTACGGGGAGCAGCTTTGGGGTCAGAGGGTTCCTCGGGCGTTGGCTCGTCCGGCGCGACTTCAGGTGGCGCCTCAGCAACGACTTCTGTTGCAACGACTTCTTCCGCAACCGGCTCTTCAGTGGTGACTTCGACATCCTCGACCACTTGGTCTTCGACCGATTCCTCGACGACGAGATCTTCTTCGACTCCCTGCTTCGTTTGAGGCGCAACGATTTCGCCAATCTTCTTTTTCGTCGGGGCAGGCCGAAAAGGTGCTGGCCGAACAGGAGCGCCTGTCTCGGCGACGGGTTCTGGAGGAGCAGATCCACCCGCCATGAATTCTTTTATTGCAACAACTTCATCATCATCAAGACTAGCTAGCGCAGAACCCTTACCTTTGATATTCGCTTTTTCGCAAATATCAAGCAATTGCTTGTTATCAAGCCCAAGTTCTTTTGCAAACGCGTAAATGCGTACGGGCACGTGGTGTGACCTTCCTTTGTTGGTGACCGCTCACTTATTGGAAAATGAGCCGCCAAATCTTGCCTAATTGCTCTACATAAATCGTCCTCTAAGCCTAAAGGTAAGTGAAAGCCAGCGATTAAATCGCCACCCCCCCCCGGCACAGACACGGTTCTGTAACTCTTCGGATCTGGGAAACTGATTCTCATTGAAAATTGAGTCTCATGAAAACACCTTATCCGATCAATGTTTATCTAATTGTTATCCAGACTTACTCCGACTGAGATTCCGCTGAACCACCCGAGTCTGACTCAGGTGGATCCGTAGACTCAGTGGAGTCAGTTGATTCACTCTTTGATGCAGCAGCCACTCGAGCTGCCTCCGCTGCTGCTTTTCTTGCCGCTTCTTCTTGGCGTTCCTGTTGGGCAGCCGCGGCAGCAGCAATTTTCTTTTGTCTTTTCTCTTCAGCTTCGCGAATCTCGGCTTCCTGCGCGAGCACGTCAGCTTGGTCAACGATGGCGTCAACCTGCTCCTCGGTTAAACCGCCCATTTCCATCAGATCCGGCGGTTCGATAACCGACAAATCATCGTAGGACAAATAACCCTCTCCTACCAGACGATTTGCGAGTTCTTCGTCAACTCCTTTAAGCTGACAAAATCCCTGTACCGCCCGTTCAATCTGCTGCTCCAGCTCCCCCTGAGTCATGATTTCGATGTCCCAAGAGCACAATTTGCTGGCCAAACGCACATTTTGTCCGCGTTTTCCAATCGCAAGTGACAATTGATCTTCTCGCACCAAAACAATGGCTCGCCCCATCATCTGGCACAAAATCACCTCATCAACCTCGGCAGGCTGCAGAGCATTAGGGATCATATTGAGTGGATCTTCATCAAATCTCACGATATCGATGCGTTCGCCAGCCAATTCATCAATGACCATTTTGATCCGGTTTCCCCTGACACCGACGCAAGCACCCACGCAATCGACTTTTGAGTCAATGCTGCTAACGGCAACTTTGGAACGATAACCGGGCTCACGTGAGATCGCATTGATCGAAATCACACCATCGGCGATCTCGGGGATTTCACTCTCAAAAAGTCGTTTGACGAACACCGGTCGGGTGCGACTGAGAACAACTTTGACCCGACTTCCCTGGGCTTTGACCTCTGTCACCAACGCACGAATACGCTCATTGGCCTGATGGGATTCACCTGGGATTTGTTCGCTTCGCGGTAGAATGGCCTCAACACTTCCGAGCGTCACCGTCGTCACGCGGCCTTCGTTTCGATGAACGGTACCGGTAACCAAGTCGTTAATAATTTCATTGAATTCGTCAATCTGCGAATCCCGCTCGGCCTCTCGAACCTTTTGAATGATGACTTGCTTGGCGGTCTGAGCACCGATTCGACCAATCACCTCTTCGTAATCCAATTCATCTTGGCCACATCGCCCCGCGATTTGCCCAGAGTCCCGCTCAATAATGAATTCAATGTCAGCTTCTTCTCCGAAGTGCTTGCGCGCAGCGGATACCAGAGCCGATTCAATCGCGACAAATACTACTTCTTTCTCGATATTTTTTTCACGATGCAGGGAATCTACAATTCGCAGTACTTCGTTGGCATTCATAGTTATTCTTTCACCAGATTTTTGCCCGTTTCCGGGTCAAACCACAAAACCCGATCCGGTTTAACACTCAGGTTGACTCGATCTCCCGTACGAAGTTTCGAATCACCACCATGTCTCACTAAAATCGACAAGCTTGCGTGGTCGCTTCTTGAATTGTCACCGCTTTTAAAGTCGTTCTTTGTTGTTTCCCCAACCGCCAAGTGAATCAATGAAGAATCACCCAAGTGTTCCACTTCAGTCACCTCGACTTCAACTGAATCTCGTTGGTTGGAAATTTGCGCGTCCTCGGCCCGAAAGCCTAAAACGACCCGCTGGGGAGAACCGTCGGGTTTGAACCTTGTTTTCAACTGCTCAAACTGCTTCGTTCCTACCCCCCACTCGAGTCGAACACCCCCACTCTGGTCGTGCTCAAACCGAATTTGCTCCTTGGTTCGCGTCACCGTTCCCCAACAAAGATTGATAGGCACGCTACCGATAAACTTTGCGACGAACAGATTGGCAGGCCGCCGGTACAATTCCAGCGGCTTGCCAATTTGCAAAACCTTGCCCTCGTTCATTACCGCGACCCGATCTCCCAACGTCATCGCTTCAACTTGATCGTGCGTGACATAGATCATTGTCGTCTGTAAATTACGGTGCAGTTGTTTTAACTCGCCTCGCATTTGCTGACGGAGATTTGCATCAAGGTTCGAAAGTGGTTCGTCAAACAAAAATGCCGCCGGTCTCCGCACAATCGCACGCCCTAAAGCGACACGTTGGCGTTCACCGCC
>JAQWLH010000218.1 GCA_029247405.1 Mariniblastus sp. | reverse complement strand
ATTTCTAAATACTTTCTATTTTTTGAAACGTTCAATTCGTTCATCAGTTAAACCGCCTCGATTCGTGCGGGTTAACCCTTGCGTTAAAAAAAAATACTATTTTTCTTGGGTTTGACGTTGAAATGGTAACAGCAGATCACGACAAAGAACGTCCAATCGTTCACTCAAGGGTTGAGGAATCTTCATTTGAGAAGTTTTACTCCCCAGTAAAAGTCGCCAAGGCTATAGGGGTAAGCGAGTCGTCGGTAAAGCGTTGGTGCGATTCGGGCAAAATCGCCTTCTCGAAAACGGCAGGCGGTCATCGAAGACTCAACCGGGCCCAAATCGTAACCTTCCTACGGGACCGAGCCTGCAAATTGATCAAACCGACGCTTGTTGGTCTCCCCGAATCCGACGGTCTCACGATTTCGAATTCCGCTGAGGCGATGACCGAGTTTCATTCGGCTTTGCGTAGTGGTAATGAAGCGAGGTGTCGTCGAATCTTGTTGCATCTCTTCGTCAATGGTTGGCAAATGGAGGAAATTGCTGATCAAGTTGTCGGAATTGCAATGAGGAAGATTGGATCTGATTGGAAGCACGGAGCAGTTGCGGTCTACGAAGAGAGGCGAGCTTGCGGAATTTGTCTTCATGCCTTGCACGACTTGCGTTCGATGATCATGCGTCCTGTTGAGGGAGCACCAGTCGCAATTGGCGGAACTGTCTCTGGAGACAATTATCGTATCCCAACGTTTTGCGTTGAGTTAACACTCTCTTGCCACGGTTGGCAGGCCACTTCGCTTGGCAGCGACCTCCCATTTGAGACTCTATTACAGGCCGCGGGCGACCTCAATCCAGATTTGATGTGGTTAAGCGCGTCGCACCTGGGTGACGAGACTAGTTTTGTGACACAACTCAACAGATTCGCCCTCGAACTCCCTGAGAAAACAATTTTAGTAGTGGGCGGATACGCGATCACGCCGCTTCTACGTACGCAAATCAAAAATGCCATTTGTTGTGACAACATGTCTCAGCTCGTGGCTTCAATTCGACACTTGAATCGCCTCGATCCAAAGTCTGGAGGATTATGATCGTCGCAACCCGGGATGCGATCGGTTTCCCAAAACGCTGATTTCACTCGTGCCCCCCGCTGTTTTAATTTACTGAACCCGGCTTGAAGCCAACCTTTGAACACAAACCCCACAGATTGACTAAAGGAACAAATTAGATGTCTCTGCTATTTCGATTAACTACCGTCACGATTCTTCTTTTGACAGGAATGCAAACGTCCTTTGTGAGTGCCCAAGCGGCAAACGACGCTGCCAAAAAGCCACAGAAGGCTGAAGCGGATTGGACGCAATGGCGCGGTCCTAATCGAGACGGAAAGATTAAAGCCGACTGGCCTGATTCCCTTAAGCCGGAAGTACTGAAAAAGACTTGGACCACTCCGCTTGGTCCGAGCTATAGCGGACCCCTCGTCATTGGGGATTACGTTTATGTTACCGAGACACGCGATTCTAAATATGAAGTGGTTCAAGCTCTCAATCGCAAGGACGGAAAGGTTGCCTGGACGTCTCAATGGGAGGGAGCGATGAGGGTTCCGTTTTTTGCAGCCGCCAATGGCAGCTGGATTCGCTCAACGCCAACTTACGAGGACGGCAAACTTTACGTTGCTGGAATGCGGGATGTTGTCGTTTGCCTTGACGCAAAGCAGGGAGACATTCTTTGGAAAGTTGACTTTCCCAAAAAGATTGGATCCGCCGTACCTAGTTTTGGTTTTGTCTGCTCACCCCTCGTTGACGGAGATTTCGTCTACGTTCAAGCCGGAGGCGCATTGACGAAATTGAACAAGAAGACAGGCGATATCGTTTGGCAGGGTATGAAGGACGGAGGCGGCATGAATGGTGGGGCTTTTTCTTCTCCAGTGATCGCAGAAATTGCTGGTAAACGGCAGGGCGTTGTCTTGACAAGGAATAATCTTTGCGGTGTCGACCTTGGTAGCGGTGAGGCACTCTGGAAGATGCCCATCAAGGCGTTTCGCGGAATGAACATCCTGACCCCGACCATTTTCGGCGACAACGTGTTTACGAGCACCTACGGCGGAACGACTCAACTGATCAATGTCGCCTCATCGGGCGGGGCAAAAGAAATGACTGCATCAGAGAAATGGAATGTTGCTTCACAGGGTTATATGACTTCACCTGTGATCATCGACGGCCACGCATACATTCATCTCAAAAATCAAAGGTTTGCCTGCTTCGACTTGGAGGCAGGTGTTGAAAAGTGGCGGAGCAAAACCTTTGGTAAATACTCGAGCCTTGTTGCAGCTGGTGACAAGATTTTAGCACTTGACCAGCGTGGCGAATTGCTACTCATCAAGGCCAATACCGAAGAGTTTGAACTACTCGATCGTCGCAAAGTTGGCGACGACAGTTGGGCTCACATCGCAGTGAGCGGCAAGGATGTTGTCGTGCGAGATTTGAAGGAAGTATCGCTCTTCAAGTGGAATAAATAATTTCCGCTGTGGTATTCAGCTTCGTATATAAAACAAAAAACCCTTTGTGAGCGATCACAAAGGGTTTTTTTAGCGGAAGAGACAGGATTCGAACCTGCGGAACGGTTTGACCCGTTCACCTAATTAGCAATCAGGCGCTTTCGACCACTCAGCCACTCTTCCTAAATTAAGATTGGAAGGTCGTTCTCCAATCGCCCCTTGATTTTGCAAAAACAAAGCTTTTGTTTCAAGACGTCGGACCCGTGAAATTCCAATTCGGTTCGCATTTTTTCCTAATTATTCCGGTGAGGGGAAAAAGCAGGTCGAAACCCGGTCGAATCACGTTCGCGTTGGCTTGCTCGCGGAAATTTATCTTTGGGGTTAGTCTTAAAAAGCGCCTTGAGAAGGGGATCTTCAGCCAAGTAGCCAAACTGGCTGGCTTAAATTTGCGTCATTACCAGCGGATTCAAGAACTCGATCGGATCATTTTGTCGTGTAATAGCCAGAGCAGGGGCTAGTCTATTTTGGCAATGAGTTGGAGATAATCAGCTTCGTAAATAACGGTTTGCGGGGTAAGGGGGCTCCCATTTCAGCATCCTGTTTGAATTGTTTAAACGCGTTTTTTGTTACGAGGGGAATTGAGTCCTTCGATATTGATACGGGTCCTTCGTAACGAGTTCACCCGCTTGAATGAACTGGTCAAGACTGTTGGATGGGTTTGAATGCCATCGGAGTTTCCCACCGTTCGCATGGATCAAACTGCCTGGAACTTCTCGAGGCACAATTGTTTGAGCACATTTCGCGGTTGTTTCGAGGACTGCAAGGATCAGGATTTAAGGCGTTCGTTTTTTGTTTTGGTTGGTCAGCCGCCAGCGAAATGTATCGTTCGAGTACGATTGGGTCGATTTTCTGAATTTTATGAAGCCAATTCGACTTGTTGTTTCAGCACTTTCCCAGAGATAGTTGCCAAACACCAACATCGATCCAACGGTTTGCCTTCCAGCCAACTTCTTTGTGAAGACCAACTTGGGTGAATCCAAGCCGTTGATGAAGTTTAATACTGTCGGGGTTGGGCAAAGCAATCATTCCCATGACTGAATGGAATCCGCGTTGGAGAAGTTGAGCAAATAGTTCTGCATAAAGTCGCGATCCGGTGCCACTTCCCTGGCTCAAATGGTCGACGTAGACGGCACTTTCAACGGTAAAACGGTAGGCGGAGCGGTTTCTCCAGGGGGTCGCGTAGGCATACCCAACGACACGACCCTCCAGTTCTTCTACCAGCCAAGGAAGCCCAGAATTTTGAATTGTCTTCATGCGATCTGCAATGTCATTATCTGAAACAACTATTTCTTCGAAAGTGATGACTGAGTTGGTCACGTAATGGTTGTATATTTGGGAGATGCGTTTGGCGTCTTCCGAAGTTGCGGCTCGTATCATAATTTGCCTTTCTCGACGTCCTCTCCAGAACCAATCGGTTTGTGAACTCAAAATGAGGTCGCGGGAGTGTTAGCTTAGATCTAAATGTTAACTCGTAACGCTGCTCGTTTACGGTCTGCGCCAAAAAAAATCGCTTGGTCGCGTATTGGCGACCAAGCAATCAGAATTGTTGAGTGGAAACTCGTTGGATGCAATGTTTCAGTTGAGCATCTCACGACATCCCAAAATTGGCTGGGGCCTGAACCGTATTTACTAAACACGATTTATTGCCCAATCACTCCATGAGTCAAACTAATTTCCCAGCTGATCAGCCAGTGCATCCGCACCGTAAACATACCGAATAGCATCTCTAATGACGTTTGAATGAACGCTCACCGAGCGACCTTGCCGATCACTGTATAGATAATCTGCAGTCAAAGATTGAATGTTTCCGTCAAATATTAGGCCGACCAGTTCAAGATCTTTGTTGACGACGGGGCTACCTGAATTTCCACCGATTATGTCTGCGGTGCAGACGAAGTTGTAAGGCGTCTTGGGACTGATTTTTCCTGCTTGGTTGGCTTTGTGCCAACTTTCAGGTAGGTCAAAATACTCTTGCCCTTGGTGAGCTTTTTCGTGATCAAAAGCGCCCGCAACATTCGTCATCGCGGGGATTTGTTTGCCATTCTCTTCGTAACCCATGACAGGGCCAAATGACAATCGTAAACTGAAAGTCGCATCGGGATAGGTTGACGTGCCTTGGGTTGCGAATTGCGCTTCAGCAATTTGGGCATAGGCTTGGCGTTCGATTTCCGCCAATTCATCGGAAATTAGTTGCTCGGAGCGGACTTGCGAATCAACTAAGCTGGCTAACAAAACCATCGGATCCTTGGAGGCTTCGATCGCGGCGACTCCACCACCTGCAATCTCTTTTCGAAATGCAGGCTCGTGGATTTTGGTGCCGAGAACCAGCTCCGCAGCACGGTCACTTGGGCTTTTGCCGTTTAGTATTTTAACACAGAGTTCGTCGTCCCCACCTCGCATTTCAACCATCCGGGAAAGCACATCAGCGGTGATGGCTTGCTCGAGGTCCCGATAGATTGGAGCTTCCGAGAAAAGCTTCTGTTCGAGCGAGGCGCGATTGGAGTCGCGATAAGCTGGAAGTCGCTCCGAAGATGGTTTTTGGTCCTCTGCGGCCATTTGTACCAGTTGTTGTGCCAAGTTAAACAAAGTGCTGTTCAAATTGACTCCTTTTCCCAGTCGAGCCGCTTGACGTTTTTGTACATCGGCAATTTTATCCCAAGCGCCGGCGTATTTGGCGAGCTTCGGATCGGCTTTGATTTGGGCAAGCAAATTTGCTTCTGCTTTTTCCTTGGCTGACATGATAGCTGGATCTTGAAGTCCTTGAATCATTCCCATTCTCGCTTTACGTGCGTTTTGGATACCGAACAATCCATCATGGGCACGACGTGCGGATTCCTTGCCACGTAGGGCAAACTGTTGAAGCAGAACCTCGCGTCGACGAATAAAATCAAGCACGTAAGGGAGGCGGACGTCGCGTTGATGCTTGAGTGCAGCGACGGTAAAAATTCGGCTAGTACGGCCAGGGTTGCCGGCAACGAATACAAGTTCTTTTTCGGCGGGACCGTTTTGGGACCATTTCAGGTAGTGTTTAATTTTTGCAGGCTTATTGTCTTCGTAGACACGAAAAATACAGGCATCGAGACAGTATCGAGGATATTCAAAATTGTCGGCGTCGCCTCCAAAAAAGGCCGCGTTGGCCTCGGGCGACCAAACCAGACGGACGTCTGTGTATTTCTTGTACTGATAAAGGTGATAGCGCCCACCTCCATATAGTGTGACGACGTTTGAACGAAGATTTGATTTATCAGTAGCCTCTTTTTCGATGTTCGCGATTGCTATTCGTCGGGCTTTGGCTGCATCGGCAGCCCCAAGGTCCTCACCGACGGCCCTGTTCACTTCGGCTGTCACATCTTTGATGTTGATTAATTGGTTGAGTTCAAGATCGGGTGCTTTGAGTTCTTGACTGAATGACTTTGCCAAAAAGCCATCGTTGTAATAATCATTTTTGTCGTTTGACAGTTTGAAAAGCGTATCAGATCCCTCATGATGATTGGTCAGGACAAGGCCGTTGCTGGAAATAAATGAAGCTGACCCTCCCACGTTAAACCGGACGCAAGATTTCATTAAATGGTCAGACCATTCAGCAGTTGGCGTGAAGCCATGTTGATCTTGGAGGTGTTTGACTGGCAGGTCGTTGAAAAGCCACATGCCTTCGTCGGCTTTTAGT
>JAQWLH010000212.1 GCA_029247405.1 Mariniblastus sp. | reverse complement strand
GCCCGACCGCTGGTTGGAGGAAGGTGATTCACTGAACATTGGTGAGTATGAGTTTGAAGTCTTGCATTGTCCCGGTCACGCTCCCGGGCATGTAGTCTTTGTTAACCACGCACACAAATTCATCTTGATGGGCGACGTCCTTTTTCAGGGTTCCATCGGTAGAACTGATTTGCCGGGTGGCAATCACCAAGTTTTACTCGACAGTATTTCGGAAAAGATTATGACGCTGGACGATGAGTACCAATTTGTTTGTGGCCACTCGGCTCCCTCGACGATTGGTGCCGAGCGGCGTACCAACCCGTATCTCCAGTAGGCGGTGTTACCGAAAACGCCCCTTCGGTCGATTGCTGCGTTTAAGAAATTTCGATCTCGCGTCGTTCGATCAAAGTCTGAATGGTTCTGGAGCGGGAGATAATCTGAAGTTTGTTTTCACTTTTGATCGAATTGAGTGACCGCTTGATTAAATAAGTGCACAACGGCTCTTCCGCTAATTGTGGTTTTCTCGATTAGCTCCCTTGCCACCATTTCAACTGCTTTGGCATGAGGTTCCTCGGACAATAAATATTCTGTCTTGTCGAGAAGCCGTCTTTCCAATTTCTCCAATTGTCGCGGAGAGGTTGCGCGAGTCTGAGAAAGTAAGCGTTTCACAATCCGCAAATCTTGCCGCGCCCCTTGCTCACAATACGTGCCAGTCACGTGGGATTCTGCGACCATGCCGGCAAAAAATATCAATACCTCATCTTCAAGCCAGTCTTTCGATGGTTTACTCCGCCCTTTGCGGATTTTGCACGCTCCCAGGCGTAGACCACCGGTTGATAGATGGGCTGCACAGATGGTGACTTTTTGAATCGGTCGCCCGACGATCGTTGCCATCACCGCGTGCCCAGCTTCGTGGTACGCCACCGATTGTGGGTGGGATTGAGTTGTATCTTGATTCTGGGACACTCGATGTAACCAGGAGACGTTAAAGGTTATTTGAATTTAAATTCGATTGAATTAGAGGCTGGCAACGGGCCCAATCTTGTCCCTTTGTAGCTAACCGAATACTTGACGCCGGCTTGCAATTTGTAAACTTCCTTAAGATCAAACTTGACGCTGAGGGTCCATCCCGATTGAAGCGTTGTGTAGTCCCCGTTCTTTTGACTGGGAGGGAGTCTTTTGACGATGGGTCCCCGATAATCTAACGCACCCTCAGGCCCAGTGACTTTGAATCGATTCGCCGTCCAGATCTTTTCCAGAGGACTTTGCCACCAACAAAGCTCAATTGGTTGATCGGATGTATTGCGAACTTCAAAGATCATCATGGCTTTTCCTGCTTTTCGTTCCGCCTCAGGGCATTCCCGAATCCTTACTTGAAGGCCTGAAAGCTCTTTGCCCTTGGGGATTTCTGTTGATTCCTGCCCTTGGCTTGCTGGCACGAACACCAAACAAGTGAGGACGACCGTTAGGAACGATGAAGCACGAGTGATGTTCACAGACTTTTTCTCATCAGAAAGATTCAATGGTTAAGATCCTTTACAGCGATTATTCTTCCTGGAAATATTCCCAGAGATGAATCCCGAATCATACGAAGTACGAGGGGGTTGCGTAATCCCAGTATAGGTTTGAGGCGTCGGTTCGGAAGTTGTAATTTCCAGGTGCCAAAACTCTATTGGTCGGTTGTCTCTGATCTCGATGTCGACTGGTTATTGTCCTCTGCAAAATTCGACTTCCGCTTGGATTCTTGGCGGTCACCACACTGCTGTCGGAGTGACAATCTGGCTCAACGCAACAGAAGCTCGGTGGTTCATTTTGATGAACGTTTGTTTTTGGTGCGATTCTCCCATCGTTTGGCCGTATTTGAGTTTGTGGCAAATTTTAACATGGCACTGGACCTAATAAATAATGTGAACTTAAACAACTGAATCGGTGTGCGATTCTATTTTGTTTCGGTTCCGATTCGATATATTGGATTATTCGTCTTTTTACTAATCGCCATGAAACACTCAGCCAATGATGGGTTAGAGATGCGCATATTTCCACTGATACATTTCCGTCGCTTTATCGTTAGCGTCTGCCTGATTTTGATCACTTATAGCTCTTTCGCTTGCACGGCCATTAATTTGACGGCCAAAGATGGGACGGTGATTGCCGGGAGAACCATGGAGTGGGCATTTGATATGAAGTGGGAGTTGGTGGCCTTACCTAAAGGCACCGCGATCGATCTGGTCGCCCCTGCTGCACTCGATTTACCTGATATAGAACTTTCCAGTAACTACGCTTTTGTGGCCGTTGCTCCCGCAATCTTAAAAGGACCGCCAGCATTCCTTGAGGGGCAAAATGAAGCCGGACTCGGCATGAGTGGCAACTTCCTGCCGGGAGTTACTGAATACCAAAAGGTAACCGCAAATGACAAACACTACGTTTCAATATTAAATTTTGGACGATTAGTTTTAGGTAGGTTTGGTTCGGTCAAAGAATTGCGAACTGAATTGCCAAAATACAAAGTTTGGTTTGATCCAAATAAAGTCAAAGCATTGCCTACGCCGCCATGGCTCCACTTTGTTTTTACCGACCGCAGTGGTGAAAGTATTGTGGTTGAATTTGTAAAAGGTGAGATGGTGATTCACGATAATTCGGCAAATGTTCTTACCAATGCACCCACCTATGACTGGCACTTATTGAACGTAAGAAACTATCTTTCCCTGTCCAACGAAGGCAGGTCTTCAGTCAAGGTGAACGGCACCAATGTGACTGAAATTGGCCAAGGAGGAGGGCTGTTGGGTCTGCCCGCAGATTACACACCCCCCTCGCGGTTTGTGAGGGCAACCTACTTACGTCACTTTGCGACCCAACCGGAGGGAAGCGCAGATGGCACCCAATTGATGGCCCATCTTTTAAACAACGTGGATATTCCAGTTGGCGTTGCCAAGAGCAGGGCTGGCAAGCAAACGGTCTCTGATTACACCCAGTGGGTCGCGATTAAGGATCTAACCAATAATCAATTACGGATTGCAAATTACGCGAATCGCACCAATTTCATTCAGATCGATTTGAATCGAGTATTTAAATCTAACAAGTCGATGACTTGGGCGATCAATGATTTGCCCTATCCTTCCAACGACTTGACGTCGAAACTCATCGAAGAAACCGGTGACATTGGCCAATGAAGTAATTCAGTGATGCTGATGCGGCGAATGTCTGAAATCCGGGGATGATGGGCGGGTAATCAGCCTGCCCATCTGATTGAGCCACGACGTCGATTGCTACGAATTGGTTTTCAAACGCTCGTTCTAAGAGTTTGTCGGCCCGCCGGTTGGGAGGCCGCAGCGAGAATCGTTCGCGTTAGGTAGTCGTGTGGATAGGCCGTGTTTTGACGGAACACCGTGGCGACTCGGCGTGGGTCTCAAGTGGTCGATGCAACTTGCTTGAGTGTTTTTCGGTCGTTTTTCTCCGCCGGGCGAGTTCTCCAAAGCACGCCTTCGCACAAAGTCAAAAGAGGAGTCGAGTCAAACTTGTTTACCGCGAATTTGCTTTGGAGTGTTGATAAGGTTTGGGATCCCATGGCTTGATGCGATGATCCCAGTTGACTTTCCATTTGGACTTTTTGATTTTACTCGCTGGCATTTGTTGGCGCTTCTGCTCGTATTGGCCAAGCCGCTGAGTGTAATCTGCATTGAAACTGGCGAGGTATTGCGGGTCGCGAAATGGGTCATCGACTACGCTTTCCTGCCACTTGCTCAACTGCTCACGTAACGATTTCTGAATCGTAGCCTTCTCGGGTTGGTTAAACTGGTTCTTGATCTCCCCTGGATCGCTTTGAAGGTCGTAGAGTTCAAACTCAGTGGGTGCCATGGTGCGGTCGGCGACTTGGCGGGAGACGCTGCCAGTGGGCATTTCGCGAAGCGTCTTCGCCAACAGAAAGCTCGTGTTGTTGTAGCCTTCCGGAGTTCGTCGCTGGCTTCCGTTACCATTAAGGTTGTGGATCAGCTTGTGTCGCCCATCGGTAATCGTTCGGGTCGGCCAATAAGATCCTTGGTTCGTTGTGTGGGCGACATAGGACGAAAAGAGATACTTTCGTTTTGCTGGCTCTCCTTTGAACACTGAGATTAACGAATGCCCCGGGAGGTACGAGGGAGGGGTTATTCCGGCGGCGGCCTGAAACGTTGGCGAAAGGTCAACGAAAGAGACGAGGGCCGAAGAACGGGTGCCGGGGGTCTTTACCACACCGGGCCAGCGGACGATCAATGGAACTTGCAGTCCCGCTTCGTAGGGCGTCGTCTTGCCTCGTAGTAAATGTGAGGGCCCGTGGTCAGACGAAAAGATGACGAGCGTGTTATCCGCACGATCAAATTCATCCAGTAACGCGAGGATCTTGCCAACGTACCAATCGACACGTTGGATCGCCCGATAGTACGTTCCAATTTCATGCCTCAGTTTTTCGTTCATTAAAAAGTCATCGCCGAGCCAAGCGAATGGTTTTATCTTGGCCTCGTCGACGTCTGGATACGGCCAGCCCGTCGACCCAGGCTTGATAAATTTAGGCCGATGCCACTTCGAATGCGTGTCCGGTGTTTGTGCTTGGAAATAGAAAGGGGTTTCCTCGTCAAGATGCTGCAGGAAGTGGCGGAAGTTGTCAATTGAGTTGCTAACAAGGTGGTCATTGTTTTCACCTGAAAGACGGTTCTGCTTGTAGCTGGGCATAAAATCAAACGGCGGATTGGGGGCCACGCCCGTCTTGTATGTTAGCCCGCATTCGTAGCCTTTTCCCTTAAGTGCATGAACGAACGTGGTCAGACCTTGACGGTAATGGAATCCGTGCGAGTCAATGAAACCCATGATTCCATTTTGATGCGGGTGCAGTCCCGAGAAGAGTGCGCCGCGCGAGGCCGCACAGGTTGCGGCGACGACGTGAGCTCGCTCGAAGACGATGCCCTGAGTAGCGAGCCGGTCGAGGTTGGGTGTTTCGACCGTGTGGTCCCCGTAAGCAGGGATTTGCACACCCATGTCCTCCATGTGGATAAACAAGATGTTCGGTGATCGTCCATCTGGTGCTCTCTGTTGAGTAAATTCCTTTTCGACTTGGTGAGAAGAGTCGATCTCCTCTGCTTTGATCAGTCGCTTATCATCCGGTGTCATTTTCAGAGTCGTTTGCCCCGAAAGGAGTCCCTGTGACACTAGAAAACGATCCGTTTTGATCAGCACATGGTTGAGCCAAGGTTTCTTGCCAAAGAACGAATGGCCTGCGTCTTGGGCAAGCCAAAGTTTGATACGGTCACCTGCCCCAAGATTTTTTAGTTGAGCATGTGCCGTGTTCCAACCGGCCAGCCATTTTTTATCTTCGGTGCCAAAGAAGACAATGGCGGGAGCCAAATCATCTGTGAGATGCTGCGTGGCATCTACTTCAGGAAATTTCGCATCGAACGCTGCCAATGCAGGGTTGAACAACAGGTAGGCGGCGACGCTGGTGTCGATCTCTTTCGGATCTGCGGGGTCATTCAAGCCAGGGTTAGTTGTTGCAAGCATGCTAATGTGCCCGCCTGCCGAGCCGCCCCCGGTAATCACTTTCATGGGGTCGATTCCGAGTTCCTCGGAGTGTTGTTTGACCCAGCGAATTGCGCTTTTGGCGTCGGTGATGCAGAATTGTTTCCGCGACACTCCCTTTGGCAGTTTTTGCTTGGCAGAAACCAATTGGTAATTTGCTGTGATTGCAACTAATCCTCGGCTGGCGAAATAGTTGCAGAACTCTTGGAACTGTTTTAGGTCGCCGCCACCCCACGCGCCACCGTGGAACAACACCACGCAAGGAACCTTTGCGTTTGCGGTGTCATGCCCTTTTGGAAAGTGAACCTCCAAGTCGCGCGGTTGACCTGCCGAGTGCTTGTAGGTGTATCGCTCAACCTCAATGCTGATTTCATCAGTCGAGCCAATCGCCACATGGTTTGGGGTTTGCCCAAAGCACGTGGCGGAAAACAGCAAAATCCCAAACCCAGCGAGACCAAAAGAGGCGGATGGCAGATTCATGGATTGGGCCCATCAACAGGGGTTCGACTGATGCAATTTTCCTTCGTGTTCAGTTTAAACGGAAGAAGCACTAATTCAAGAAATACAAAGCAGACAGGAAATGGGGGCGAGGTCGACTCTAATCGAGTTCAGGCCACTATCGGTGTCCACCGGAACCGATAGATGACGCGATTCACAAGCAGTTGGGTTGGTTGGCGACCTTGTAAACAAAGCTCGTCAACACTTGCTGGCGGCTTGCCCTGTTTGCCAATGAATTGCCGGTTTTTAACGCTACCACGGAAAACTGCTGATGATCAAACGGTTGCTGAATGGCAGCTCTACATTTAGACGGGCATTCACGATTGCACTTGAGGAGACGATTGAATCGTTGACCTGCAGGCCTTCGCCAACATAAAGATTGGGAAGCACGGTGGCCCGTTCTATTGAAGTGTTGCGGTCAATCAAGCAATTGGATCCAACGACTGCGTAAGGTCCGAGTGTGACACCTGAGGCGATCCGGGTGTTCTCTCCAATAAGAATGGGGCCATTGAGTAGTGCCGTAGGATGGATTGAAACATTTCTTCCAATCCAAATGTCGTCTCTCAATTGACGTTCAACGGATAACATGGACGCCAGGTTTTCGGACATGATTCTCTGCTGAGAATCGAGGTAGTATCTTGGTGAGTCAACTCGCAGCATTTGAGTCGAGGTTTTGGAACTAAACGGAATTGTGTTGCTGGAAAACACCCGCTGGCTATGGAAATTTTCTGTCACCATTTCCTGCGTTGATTGAGCTTCAAATCTGAACTTTGCTCCCCATCGTTGACCATCCCCGAGGATTCTTCGATAAGGCGTGATGTCATTCATCCCGCAAAACTGGAACTCTCGAATCCCAGTTTCCAGCAAAGCCTCGACAACATGATAAAGAAAGGGGCGATTTAGAAAGGGGATCAGGCAGCAATCTATTTCCATGCCGGAGGATTCACTCCAGCCGGATCCCGAGCACTGAATCCTCACTGCCCCTGTTTGCTTTGGCAAATGTCTAACCGCAGTAATTTCACTCATCTGAACTAACCTCTAGCCTGTTTTGATTTATTTGTTTTCGAAAGGCGACCCGATAATGAATCGCACGTCCTAAGAAAAGAATGTTCCCGATTACGTATCTTCGCCACAGTCGTTGAGGCTCTTGCATGAGACGATACATCCACTCCAGCCCAATTTCCCGCATCCACACAGGAGCTCTCGAAATGCGTCCTGAATAGAAATCAAATAATCCACCAACCCCGATGGCAACCCGCACGTTGGATTGGGAGAGGGTGTCACGGATCCAAACGTCTTGCTTCGGAACTCCGAATGCGACAAGGACCATATTCGCCTTCGATGATTTGATTTGCTCCAAAACCGATTCTTCTTCTTGACTTGAATAATATCCATGGTGAATTCCACAGACGTTTAAATCGGCGAATTGTTTGCTCATCCATGTCGCGACTAATTCCGCAACACCGGGCTTTCCGCCCAAGAGAAACACGCGCGTGGGGGATTGGGATAACTGGCGGCAAAGACGCGGAAACATATCGGTACCATTAACATTTTCGCGGACAGGGCAACCGAGAATTTGACCGGCGATCCTTACTCCCACTCCATCCGCATAGACTAGATCCGCCTGTTTCAATGCATTTCGATACTCGGTGTTTACGCAAGATTGGTTAATACAGTCCGCATTGATGAATGCTACCTGAGTTAATTGGGGGGTGTTCAAAGAGTGGCAGACTTGATCAATGGCGTCGTCCATGGTGACATTGTCAAACCGAATGCCGAATATTTCTCCCCGCGGCGACTGAGATTGAGAATTGGGATTATTCAGGAAGAATGCAGGCAGGCTTCGCAGAATAATTCCAATATCTTTCCACAGGTTAAAATTCTGTACATATTCAAGATCTACCGCCCATTCAGGTTCGTAAGCAATATTCCCTCCCTGGCGTAATTTCCAGGGGCTGAAGATCCCGGGTTTTACAGCGAGACGGTGCCGTGATGTCAGGTGGCTGAAGTCGACTTCGCTGGAGGTAACCGCGCGCGGGCCGACCAGTTCAATGTCTCCGATTAAAAGACTAAGTAACCAAGGTGTTTTTTGAAGACGAAGAAAGCGGACCACTTTGCCTCCAATCATCTGGTCAGTAGCGAATTCACATTGTGTGAATCGCTTGCCGTGCAACCCTAAGTAATCTCTCGCAGAAAGGGGGTTTCGCCCGCAAAGCATTGTTGCAAACGCAAGTAGCCATAGGGGAAATGACAACAGTAGCAGAACGCTCGCGATCCCAGCGTGAAAAAT
Source organism: Mariniblastus sp. (assembly GCA_029247405.1). Taxonomy (GTDB): domain Bacteria; phylum Planctomycetota; class Planctomycetia; order Pirellulales; family Pirellulaceae; genus Mariniblastus. The sequence continues at coordinate 11,370 of JAQWLH010000212.1, read as the reverse complement.
AAACAGCGATGCAGTACTGCATGCGCTCCCTATCATCTGGGTCCCCAGCAGGATGACCTTTCTTAAATTTCTAGCAGGAACCTGCCACCCTGAGCGAAAGAAGATCGGAAGAGATTGTCGGTCGATATGAATTGGGTTAAAGCTCAGATGGCTCATTAGTAGGCCCCTTTTCCTGACAGTACCGCTGGTATCGTGAGTATCAGCAGGGAAAGGTCAAATACAATGCTGCGTCGACGAATATATTCCACATCCAAATCAACCTGGGCGTCAAAGGGGATGTCCCCGCGCCCGCTGATCTGCCAGATGCATGTCAATCCAGGTACGACTTCGAGGCGGAGCCGATCCCGAACGGAGTATTCATCGACTTCACGTAACACGGGGGGGCGAGGTCCTACAAGCGACATGTCACCCATCAGCACGCACCATAGCTGGGGTAACTCATCAATGCTCAGGCGGCGAATAATCGCACCAATCCACGTCACGCGAGGATCCTTTTTCATTTTGAATGTAATCGAATGTTCATGATCATTTTCAGCGATCAAATCATTCTTTAACTCTGCGGCGTTGGCCACCATTGAACGAAATTTTGGAAACGCGAAATGACGCCCTTTCTTCCCAACCCGCGTTTGCCAAAACAGGATTGAGCCACCATCACACAACTTGATCGCAACGGCTACGACCAAAAATAGTGGCGAGAGCAAAATCAGCCCCAACGAGGCGCCTAAAATGTCAACTCCGCGTTTGACCCATCCTTCTAACGCTTGCCTTGCCAGAAATAGCTGAGATTCGATCAGTAATCCCAATCTTCGAATTAGCCAGGGACGAGGTGACCGCGTACATAAGCGAAACCAATTCAATTTGTTAAGACGATTAATTCGTAACATGACAAGATGATCATAAAAGTTTTGGGGAGACTAAATAACGCCGATGACCTAAGGGGCAAGGCTGAGGATTCAGAGAAAGCAAGTGTTGTGCCGAATAAGAAATAATTTCAATCAGATGCGAGTCATTGAAATTCGCGAGTCTGCTTGATGTAAAAAATAAATCTCCCTTGGCAGCTTACCCCTTGGACTGAAATAAATTCAGTTAGTTTTTGGTGTCGCAGGATGTCGCTTTTTAAAAACAGTGGCGAGTGTCATAGCGATTAATAATTTGAGTTGAGTGACCTCAGTTGTATCGCCGCGAATAGGGGCTCTATCGAAAGTTACCCGTGTGTGGATAGGCTTCTGAAGGACAGTATTTTTTACCGGTGCTGGGAAAGATAATGATTCGAGCAGGTCAGGTTGGCAATTAAGTGGATTGAGCCCGCGATCAAGACAGAAATGGTTGTGTTGATTTTCGTTAGGTTTTTGGCCCTGCCAAGGACAATAGCACGTTGTAACGTAACCCTAAGAACAACAGTTTGTTATCCAATGTGGGGGCACCCGGTCGCTAGTTTGGATTTGAGTTATGCCTTCTTGTTCACCCAACAGAAATTTACTGTCTCTGAACATGATGAAAGGCACCTTTGCCGGTTTGGGGGGTGACGTAAACTGGGCTGACCAGCGATGCTCTGCTCGCGTATTCTGCTTTTCTTCATCACTGCTGAGAGCAGTCGTGAATTGTGCCCAGTGGGAGATTCTCTATCGCTCTTTGACTTGTCTCGCCGAGCCTCAACTTGATCAGCCATTAACAATTAGGAGATGGAAAGATAATTTGGACTCGGGCCGTACCGAGTCTTGAGTACAGGAGGCCGCGCGGCGATGAAGATCACTTAATGACGAGGGCATATGTGGATTACGGTTTCGGATTTCTCAGTAGATTGATGACTTGTAGTTGTTAGCTGTGTGAGTCGGGCTAAGCCACGGATCTTAAGACATCGAGCGTTTTTTGAGCTGTTGCTTTCCATGTAAATCTCTTGCACCTTTTACGCCCGCGTTCAATGCATTGATTGCGAAACTCGGGCTCAACGATTAATTTCCGAATCGCGTCAACCATTTCGTCGGTGTCGTGAGGATCAAAATAGTTGGCAGCATCACCGGCGACTTCTGGGATGGAAGAAGTGGCCGCGCACGCGACTGGAATTCCGCTTGCCATTGCTTCGAGAATGGGTAATCCAAATCCTTCGTATAGAGAGGGGAAAACCAGCAACTCAGCACAAGCATAAAGGTCCAGCAGGTCTTCGTCTGGAACGAAACCGGTGAATTTAATTTGCTCTGAAAACCTGGATTGAGATGCCTTTTCATGGACTATTTCAGCCCCTGTCCAGTCACTGCCGGCAAAGACAAGCTGATGCGGAATCCCCTCTTTTTGTTTGAGTTGGTCGAACGCTTCAATGAGTCGGATATGGTTTTTACCCGGGTGCTCAATTCGAGATACATACAAAAAGTAAGGGTCTGTCAGCTGAAGATTCGTTTGGATTCGCCGCTCCGCCATTTCTCGATTCCGTCGATAGCGACGATGGTCGACGGCGAGGGGAGTTACGGTCACTCGCTCTGGAGGTACCCTCGCATATTCGACGATATCTCTTTTGCTCGATTCGCTTACGGTCAATACATGTGTCAACCGTCGAGCAAGAAAAGGTAAGACATGTTTGATGTAGAACATCCGTCGAGAGTCATATTTATTGGCAACGTGCAAACTAGAAAAATCATGAATGGTTCCGACCGTCGGACAGGGGACATAAGTCGGAAGTCTTCTGTTTCCCGCCGGCAAAAATAAAACGTCATGCTTGAGTCGTCGACACCAACCTGGAAGGTAAGTTTGATGCCAGGCGATATTCATCACTGGCGAACGCAATCTTTCGCTGACCAGTCGTGGGTTCACTCGATCTGAATCAGGAGCAAATACTGTTTGCTCATCTTTGTAAGAGTAAAGGTCATACTCAGTTTGGTTTTCTAACTGCGGCAGTTGTTGCAAAAGGTTCACTGTGTAGCGACCAATCCCGGAACGGCCTCCATCGGACCCAAAAGTTGTTATTCCTATGTTCATCGAAGTTCTGCTTTTAAAAATATCAGTTGGTCATTAGTTATTCGTAACGAGACAGCACCGCTTTTTGGCCTGTCTTTCGGTCAGTATCATTTTTCAATGCACGGCGGTTGCCGAAATTTCTCCCACGAAAGTAGGCCCACTGGTAGACCAGACGACGGAGCGGGACATTGAATAAATCTCCAAACTTTCCCCGAGCGAGCTGGTACTTTAAGTCCCCGGCAGATGACGAGAGAGTGCGACGTAACATTCGCAAGGATGAGTCACCCCCATGGTAGATAAATGAATCAGCCTCGCCCTCGACAAATCGACGACCATAGATTTGTCTAAGCGAATAGTTATGAGAGTGCATCACCAATGCTTCAGGGACATAACGAATGACCACGCCATTTTGTTTCGCCCAATGACCCCATTCGGTATCCTCGGAAGCCCACGCATCCTCATAGAAAGAGTGGCATTCCCATGCAGTTCGACGCATCGCCGCAAAGGGGAGAGATAAAGTCAACCAAGGAGGGGCGGGTTCGTTTGCAGGAAAGCTGGAATCGTAATCCTTACGGACCCAATCGACTGCCTCGGGTCGCGGAATTTGGCGTCCAAAGGCGGCCTGCACATCTGGCGCGTCAAAAGCCGCCACCAAATGACTTAACGCATGTTGCGTGAGAGGGACAGTATCTGAGTTTTGAAAGACGACGATGTCTCCTGTGGTTTGTTCGATGGCCGAATTCAGGACGGCTCCCGGATAATAGTCGGCAGCCTCTATTTCAATAAGACGACAGGGGTAGCGGCGAACGATGTCGAGCGTGCGGTCAGTGGATCCGGAGTCCACGACGGTCAGTTCAAAATCCGTGAAAGTCTGAGAGAATAATGCGCTCAATGCACGGTCGATCACCCAATCGGAATTCTTGGTGCGCATAATAACGCAAACCCGAGGTTGTTGAGAATTAGCTTGCATGTTCATCGTCTCACGAGTCAATGTTGGGAGGATTGGGTTGGGGAACATCTCCGAGTTTCACAGTTTCACAAGAGCTGATGAAATCGAGAATTTTTTCAAAGCACTTGAACCGGTCACAGAGATAGAGTGTGATTGGGTGAATGATCATGATTGATGTCACGCCGTCTCGCTCGTGCTGGCGCAACTCGTCGAGAACTCGCTCCGTCCATTCTTCAATGAAATAGGATTCAGAGCCGTAATCATCTGACCAGTTATATCGTTTGACCCAACGCTGGACCCAATCGGGAGTTCGTTCCGCGTGATACAGGTGTTCGTGATCCGGCATGACATTAATTGGCAAGCTGGACAATCCGCCGTTCCCGCTTGTTTGTCCACGGAAGTTGCGGTCAACTCCGTCAGAGCAGATGGGGATTCCGCATTCGGTTAACACCTGGTCGGTGCGGGGACCATGCATGTACATATGATTTCTCCAACACCGAATCGTCTTGCCGGTGCGTTCTTGAATCACATTGATGGTTCGTTTGACATCCCAGGTCTCATACCATCTCGGTCCGTTATAGCTGCCAAAGAGTTTTTTACTGGCGCGGTGCCAAAGCTCTGGAGTAAAGCAAGAGTAGTTATGACCGCCAATTTCTACCAACGGGTGGTCGCATATTGGTTTCAGCAGATCCCACTCTTGAACGAATGACTTGCCACTTACAAAAAATGTGACATTCACATTGGCTTCTTCCAGCATTTTCAAGTAGCGGTTTGCCACCTGGATTTCTGGAATGTCACAATGGGCCTGATTGCCAGTTCTCAATGTGCTGTGATGAAGGTCACCTGTTAGACAAATCATAATGCCGGCTCTACTGGTACCAATGAAATGTTGTAGCGGCTCAGGAAACGACTGAAATTCTGATCGACTGTCGTCCCCCAAGTGCTCAGAAAGGCTCGCTGAAGTTGTTGAGGGTGGCTTCCTTCAGCGTTCAATAATCGCGAGGCTTTGGCTTGAAATTCCGGTGAGCAATTAGGGTACATGGCCGCTGGAAAGACCAATCCCAGTTCTCTCTGGCTTGTCAGCAATCGTTGGCCGATCCGAGCTGGCCAGCTTCGTCCCAATCGCTCTGAACGGTGACGGGTGATGGTGCGGAGTGAACGCATGAGTCCTAAGAAGCTCTTTGTGTCTTCGCGTGAACCGGCTCGAAGTGCCAATTCGAGGTAGTTGCTCCAATCTGTGAAACGAATGCCAAGTCTCCGTGATTCGAATTCGAGATGAATCTTTTCACATTGTTTGCTAACCCTCGTCGACGATGAGAGCATTTCGTGCATCGCATTGTTCGTGGGGCGAAACCGGTATTTCATCGCTTGGTCATACAGATCTCGAAACGAAGAATCGATCTGAAACAAACGTTTCATTCTCCGTTGCTTTTCTTCGTAGCTCCAATGGTATTTTCCATAGGTATAAAGAATTGCATCCCCATAACCGATGATGGCTTTGACCTGATGCCGAATCCGGAGTTGATTGGTTTGTCGCGAGTCGTCGTCTGCTGGCAAGCAGTGATTGATCATTAAGAGTGTGCCGCGATTGACCAATAAATTGTGCGCATCCCAACTTGGGATTCGATCAATTTTGAAATGGGTCATCGAACTTACAAAATCTGGATCACCAAGAATGGTTTTGTGCCCACATCGCATGTCGTACCACATGATGCGGCTTGGTGAACGTTGTAATGCTGAACCAGAAATCATGCTCAAATCAAGTCCGATCCCGTAGTGATCTTGGATTGATTCGAGTTGTTGATCAATTTGTTGTTGCCAGATTTGACGCAGGGCTGGATTTCGTTTTTGGGTAATGAGAAGGAAATCAAGATTGTTGTTCGGTGCCTCGCTTCCATGAACAAAGCGAACCCCACCTTCGCCGCGGCCATATCCACCGATCAAAACGAGCGAATGGAAATCGTCTGCCTGCAATGTGTGGGACACCACTTTGGCAACGACGGCCACAATTTCGCGAATCACTCTTTCCACATTGCTCGAACCGCAATGGGTGAATTTCTCATTGACGGGTAAAATCATGAGTTGGTCTCGCGAGCGGTGAGGCGATGAAACAGGCTTGTAAGCCGATCGAGGTGTTGTGCTGAAGAAAACTTGGTTTGGCTGAATTCGATGGCGCGTTTGCCCATGTTTTGTCTCAATTTCGTATCTGCAAGTAAGCGTGTGATTGCTGCGGACAACGAGCGGCTATTGTTGGGTTGGCACATCAAACCTGTTCTTTCGTGCGAAAGCCATTCTCCGATTCCGCCTACGTTGGTTCCTACCACCGGCAGCCCGTAGCTCATTGCCTCGATTCCAACTTTTCCAAACGTTTCAGGGCTCCGACTGGGAACCACAAGTCCAGTCGCCAACTTAAACAAACGTGCCAATTCAGTTTGCGTTTGATGGCCCAGGAACTGGATCTGTGGGGAGACCCCTAAACGACGGGCTAGTGCGATTGTTTCATCGAGTTGAGGCCCTGCTCCAACGACCATCAGGCGGACTCGTTTGTCAACATAACGCATCGCCTCGAGCAAAATATCCAATCCCTTGCCACGAACGATTTGACCAACAAAAAGTAGTAGGTTGCTTTCGCGTACAACGTTGTCCTGAGATGCCCGTGGCTCTTCAACGTAAAGCGGAATCGTATGAATTTTTGAGCTGTCAAATCCATGATCAACAAGGTGTTGAGACATGTACCGAGAAGCAACCACGTATCCGGCAAGTCCGTCATGAGCTCGCTGTTGAGACCGTAAGCGAGCGACAGTTTGAAGCCTTACGCCGGGCCATTGAGGTGATCGGGTGATGACACCCAAGCAGCTATAACAGTTGCGACCAATCGTTTGAGTGCAGGTTTGTTTACCAATAACCGTATATTTGTGCTCGCGTGGACAAAAGAGTTTGTGGTCGTGGAAAAAGCGGATCGTTGGAATCCCTGAGTTTTTCAGGGTGTTCAGTGTTTTACACCCTTCTATCCGATGGGCATAAATTAAGTCAGGTTTGATCGCCGCAAGTTGCTCGGCGAGGTCGACGATTGGAAAGGCTCGCTCGAAACTCCCTAGCATCTCTAGGGGGCCTTGTCCCGATTCACCATACAGTAAAGTTGAGCGAATGCCACGCCGTCGCAATTCGTCTTGTGTGTTGCAAATATAATGTTCACATCCACCCGTTCGACGAGCTGTATCATGAAGCCAAAGCACATTCAGTTTGGGTCTGGAGTGTTGGACGTCAGAAGCCGGAGGTGGTTTCATGGGTGAACTTCGACTAATTGGAACGTTGATCATTTGCAGCTTCCCGGTAGAGGTTGATTAATTGTTCTGAAACGCAATCCCAGCTGTACTTACGGGAGACTTTTTTGAATGCATTGGTCGTCATTGTGTTGATCGTGTCGGGGGATAGATTCATCATTTCTGAAATCTTGACACTGCAATCGTGGGGAGTGTTGGGGTCAAAAAACCGACCGTCATGGTGATCGCTGATTAAGTCTGCAAGTCCTCCAACACGGCTTGCGAGGACCGGGAGTCCAGCCGCCCACGCCTCCACAACGACGATCCCAAACGGCTCATGAAAGGACGGCAAGACGAATAAGTTTGCGGAGTGATAGGCATCCACCAGATCGGCACTTTGGGAATCCATGCCGCGAATCATGGTGACCTTCTTGCTGAGCCCAAGGTTGGCAATTTCGTTAATCAACAATGATTCATATTCAGAGCTCGTGACGTGCCCCACAAGCAACAGGTGAGATTTACTGTTCATTTGCAGCAAGGACGGCATTGAGCGGATCAACTCCAATTGATTTTTTTGCGGATCAATTCGGCCCACACAAAGCATGAGATAATCATCAGGACTAATTCCCTGTCGATCTCGAAATCTGGCGCCATCACCTTTTTGAAATCGCTTCACGTCGACGCCGTTAGGTAGCCGGACTACTTTTTTTTCTGGAAAGCGAATCTTGACAGCTTCATATTCGCTTGCGCCAACGCAAATAATGGCAGCGGCATCTTTTAGGACACGACGCGAACCGACCCACCACCCGAGGGCTTTGCCCCATTCTAAAGATCCCTTCGTTGGTTCGGTCCAACGGTCCGATTCTTCTTGGGGCACATCCAATAGTCCGCCATGCAAGGAAACCACATACGGAATATTTCTAGAGCGAGCCACGTGGCGAACGATCCCTCCCAACCGTTTTCCGGTGTGGAGGTGGAGCAGGTCGAGTGAGGGTTCGCGCTTGAGATGTCTCATTAAAGAAAAAGAAAACAGGTTTCCAGCTTTTTTATCGAGTTGATGCTTGGAGCCCAGAGTCAGCCCTAGGTAAGGATAGAAGTACGGGAATCTTTTGATTTCCAGGCCTTCCATTCGCTCCCGATTGGATTCGGCGAGTGCGTTGGGGCAGAGGACTTCCGTTTTTATTCCGCGCGATAACATTCGTTTTGAAGTTTCTAAAACAACCGTCTCGGTTCCACCCCAGTCGTCTCTGACAAATCGTCTTGTAATTTGAAGCGTTTTCAAGGATTTCCCCCCAAGGGCGTTGGTGTCTTTTTGGATTTGTTTCCAAGACAAACCAAACTTTCTCCCGTGAATGCAAGTCCAATGCCAAATCATGGGTCAAGCCAAAAATGCGCTAAAGACAACTTATGATTAGAGAATGAGCAAGAACCTCGGGACGTTGTTTCGGGAAATCGTATGGAACGAAATGTCATGACTGAAAATTATTCAGTCAACCGAATTGTTTGCAGTCCACGTCGAAGAAAAAAAGAGGTGCCATGTTAGGCAAGCTGATTGGTAAACCAGGATTCCCAGCCCGACCCCAGCCCAATCAAAGGCTAAGTCAATCCAGTCAAAGTGCCGTCCAAACCAAGGTTGCGAAAATTCATCAATGAAAGAAATCCAAATTACAATCAAGCTCGCTTTAATGATGCCACTGAAACCAACTTTGGATTGACGCAAAGTTGCCGGATGACGGAGTTCACATGAACCCATCAACAGGCATGACATTACCAAATACACACCGAAATGAATGAGCTTGTCAAAATGGTTAGGAAGCCCCAATGAGTCAGTTGAGGCAGCGTGATGGTGGCTTGAAATCAAGTAAATGACAATGTAGGCCAACGTCAAAAGTCTGACAAAAGCCTGTAATCTCAGCGGAGAATTTGCATTTTTTGGATGCATGCTTACGTTCTTGAGTTGATGACGAAGTGGGTGAGTGAGAAATGCGTTGATTCCCTGCGTGACGATGGAGAGTTAGCTTGTCGATAACTATTTCCATGCTGGCTTCCAAAGCCAGACGGGGTCGACATCGTTTAGAACAACTCCTAGCAGTCGTTTGCCCGTTTTTTGAATTCGCTCCATTGCAATCTTCAGGTCTGCCCGTGAGCAACTGGCACTTCGCACCACCAACAAGATCGAGTCTATCTGTGCTGTCAAAAATTCGGCGTCGGCGTAACCGCAAAGCGGTGGTCCGTCGACCAGAATATATTCGTTGTTTTGCTTGATCTCCGCAAAGATTTCACTCATTCGGGCTGAGCCAAACATTTCCGGCGCAAAGTTCCCGAATCCACGAGTTAAGATTGATGCGGTGGGCAGTTCGATGGGCTTAACAAAATCTTTTGTCTTGGCATCGTCACGGTTCAGCAGTTCAGATAAGCCACTTTGGTTTGGATCGACGGAGAAGATTTCGCTGAGACCTGAGACAGGAGATCTCTGGTCACCATCGACAATCGCTACTTGGCGTTGCTGTCGGGCCAAACAACAAGCGACCTGCGCTGCGACGGTAGAGCTTCCGTCACGATGATTGCATCCGGTAATGAGAACATTGCGACTCTCACTCGCCTGTAGTAATGAATTGGTAATGCTACGAACCTGTTCAAGATTAGACGGGTTCGGTTCAAATTCCTTGAGGCCTGATGGATCGCGCAGCAAAACCCCAATGACAGGTTCGTCAACATAGATCATGACCTCATTGACTGTCCGCACTCGGTTTTGAAGTAATTCAACTAAAAGGGTGATGACCAGCCCCAGAAAACATAGCATCCCCGCGATACCGACGGCCAGAATTCGTCGGTTTGAACTAGCTGGCTGTGGCGAGACAGCGGCTGGGGAGACCACTTGAAAGTCCGACATTTTCGCGCTGATCAACGACTCTGCAATGGCTACTGATCTGTCAATTTCGCTAATTTCTTCTTGCCACGACTCTGCTTGCCATTGGTAGTCGTTGGCAAATTTTCGCGACTCCGATAGTGCGGCCATCTCCATTACCATTCGATCTCGCGTCGACTTCGACTTGGCGATCGTTTCATTCACACCGTCTAACTCCAATTCCAGATTAAATGCCCGGAGTTGAAGATCGCGTAACACTGGTGCTGAGGCTGAGTCTTTTTTATTGTTGGGACGGATTTTAGCGTACAGCAGATTAAGCTCATCTTTCCATTCCTTAATCTGCTCACTGTCGACCGCTTGGGATTTGGCAATTTCGAATTCCGCAAGGCTATCTTGATATTCAGCCACTGAAACTGCGTTTTTTTCATAAAGGAGTTGATGCTGCTCAAAATCTCGGGTTGCTCGATCGAGTCGAGCTTGGTTGATTTCTTTTCTGCGGTAGTCCAAGATCGATTCACGAATCCGTTCCACTCGAATATTCAGATTGCTCAGTCCTTCCATCGCAGCAGCTTCCTCTTCTTCGGAAGCAATTCTTTGTTTGATCTCTTCGATGAGCGCAGCGACCCGTTCCACTTTAAGGGCAAAGGCCTCTCTGTCAGAAAGAGATTTTTCGTACATTACATCCAGGGCATCAAGTTTGGTTTGATAACTATCTATTTCACGATCAAGATCAAGTCCCGTTTTGGCGTTAGATTTCCTCGCAACTTCTTTCATCTTCAATAGTTTGTTTGAAAGTACTAGCTTTCGATCCACTAGATAACTTAAGGCATCCGATAATTCCTGATTTCGAGCTCGGATTTGTGAATCGGCAAAAACTTTAGCCAATGTGTTGGCCACTGCGGCCGAAGTTGTGGCATCATTCCACTCACATTTGACAACCAGCATCTGAGTATCTCTTGGGTTGGTAACATCAACCGATGAGGCTAACGTGTTGAGTTCTATTGGGAGCGCTAAGATCGCTCTGGTTTCCTCAAGGTTGGGCCGTAGTTTGACCAGATTGAGTTGAGTTTGAACTACGGGCGATTCGTAGACGCGACCTGATAATTCCACAGATGGTGGCTGATAAAGCAGTACGCAATAGCTTTCCCAACTGCGTTCGCCCAAATACACGCCGGCCGCTACGCCACCGACAATCGAAATGCAGATCCAGATGGCGAGGATGACGAGACGTTTGCGAACACCAATTAAAACTGCGACTGGATCAAATGGTATTGTCTCTTTGCCTTTCGATCCGGGTTGAGCATCAGCTGTGTCTTCAGCTTTTGGGTTTTGAGTCATGG
>JAQWLH010000209.1 GCA_029247405.1 Mariniblastus sp. | reverse complement strand
TTATGTGATTGACGAGGCGGTCGAGCGGATTCAGTTGACTGCCAGTATTACCAATCTTCCCATTCGAAAGTTACGATTCTTTCGCGAGTTTTTTGGCTACCCTCAATTACTTCCCATTTTCAAAGATAACAAACGTTTTGGCGGAGACTATGACAAAGCCAAAGGGCGATTGGTGTCCGAAGCTGACCGGCTTGTTGAACACATCCTGCAAAATGATCGGCATGTCTTTGAAGAGCTGCTGACGACCGACGGGTTTTATGTATTCCATTCCGGTGATAACGAAGCCATGACCATCGCCTCAGATCGCATTCGTTCGATCTATGAATATTTCCACCCGCTGAATTGGGAAGATTTTGAAACTGAGGATCTCCTTGAACATAAGGAATTCCTCGAAAAGGTCAAAATGCGCGGCGTTAATATTAATCAACTTGGCACCCATGGTCGGCGCAATTCCGTGCGTGAATTCAAAGTCGCGATGGCCAGCTTTACGCTCCGATTTAATAAAGGCCAGACTGCCGCCGCTCCGTTTGTTTCTTTTCCTGCCCACGGCCCGTACAACGCCTCAACCCGAACCGGAAAGCAATTGCGTTCCCCCGAAGTTGCCAAGTTCTTTAACATAAAACTCGACAACTGGAATTATCCTTCCACTCAACCTGCACCAGTCTCCCACCGTAAAGGTATGCTGACCCATCCGGCTTGGCTAATCGCCCATGCACACAACACTGAAACCGATCCTATTCGTCGGGGTAAATGGGTAAGAGAAAAACTACTCGCCGGTACCGTGCCCGATTTGCCAATCACAATTGATGCCGTCATCTCCGAGGATCCTCATCGGACATTGCGGGAAAGACTTGAAACAAAGACCCAACAAGAATACTGCTGGCAATGCCACAAGCAGATGAATCCACTAGGCCTACCGTTTGAGATGTTTGATGATTTCGGTCGTTACCGCACCCAAGAAAGCCTTGAGTATCCAGAAAATCTCGTTACTAAAGGCCCCGACAAAGCCGCCGTACATGTTGATCTTCGTGATATTTACACGACACGCCCCGTCAATTCGGTAGGATACCTCCGCGGAACAGGCGACCCCCAACTCGATGGCGATGTCGACAATGCCATCGATCTAATTGAAAAGCTGGCTAAGTCCGAGCGAGTCCGGCAATCGCTGATTCGTCACGCTTTTCGGTACTTCTTAGGTCGAAACGAAACGTTGGCCGACTCAAAAACTCTAATCGATGCTGACCAAGCGTACCTGCAAAACGATGGCAGCTTTGACGCAGTCATCATTTCTTTGCTAACCTCTGACTCGTTTATTTACCGAAAATCTCTTGAGGAATAATCCCATGACCAGCCGCAGAACGTTCCTGAAGAGAACAGCACTAGGCGCCGGTGCGCTGGCATTAACACCTCCCGTTGGACAAACGCTTGCCAAGCCCGGCGCCCAAGGAATACCCAGGCGTTTTATTTTTATCCGAAAGTCCAATGGCATACGCCCCAGCGAATTGACATTGCCGACGTTTTCCAAACAAGAAAATACTTTGGACCAAAAAAAGGAGGCGTTTGAACTGAATCTGGAAAACAACGAACTCCCCGATTGGCTGAGTGCTCTTGATGGTTACAAGAAGCATCTGACCATCCTGCAAGGTTTATCGAGCAAGATGAGCGAAAATGGTCACTGGTCTTACTCATCTGTGATGGGCGCTTTCAAGTCCGGGCGCAACTCATTGAGCGGAATCAAGCGAGCCACCATCGATTTTGAACTGGCAAAACTATTCCCATCACCGTTCGGGCACGTTGAATTGTCTCTGACAGGAAACTACAGTTCTTTTCGCCAAGGCATTGTTGCGGGTTACTCCGCCCCCTCTCCCCACCAACGAAATTACTGCTATGCCGACCCTCAAACGGCTTACAACGAGCTGTTCAAATCCGTCGTCGACCCTGGAGGGGTGGATTCAGAAAACCTGATGCTCCAATTCTTGCAGCAGGAAGAGACGTTCAAAACGAAAGTACTTAAGGGGCACGAGCGTTTCAAACTTAGCAATCATGTCAAATCCCTTGAATCCATCCGGTCACGCAACTCTCAAGTTGATCAAATGTCCGAGGCAATTCAACGGCACCTGCCCAGCATCGCACCCGTCCATCAAGAAGGGGGGCTTAATGCCAGCACACCTGAAAAGCAGAACGCCTTCACTGACATCCTGGTCGCAGCACTCGTCACGGGACTTACCAACGTAGTCACCTACACGATTGACGAGTTATCCACCCCCATCAAAGGACTGGCCGGCAACGAGGGCGACCACATTTCAATTCACGAACTCGGTCACAATGGTGGCTACAGTGGTATCTCCGCGGACAAGATCCGACAAAAAATCAGAACCGGTCATGTCCAGCAAATTGCCAGGATCATTGATCGACTCAAGCAAATCCCCGAAGGCAATGGGAACATGTTCGATAACACGATGATTTTGTACTTCCCAGAAAACGGAGAAGGACATCATAGCCGCGGAACCGAAGCTCCCTTCGTGATTCTCGCGGGCGATCACTGTCGTCTTGGTATTGCAGGGCGATACATTCGGCTACCCTTTCATGGCTCCAAAGGTCACAAAACCATCGGCAACCTTTACACGACGTTGTTGAATGCTTACGGAAACCCAATCGAACATTATGGTGATCTTGACATTGAAATGTCCCGTAAAAAACTGAAACAGACCGGTGCCATCCAACCATTTCTCGCGTAGCGTATTTGGCAGAATCTGGGCATCCAGAGCTCGCCCAAATACCATCTTTCAACCAGACAGCGTTTGGCGGTGGCTAATTTAATCAACTAACACCGGCATAGTGAACGCATTCTCAATGACCTGCTCTGTGTTGTTAAGCTCCGCATGAGGCCGCAAGTCTCCGTCGTAAATGTAAGCTTTTTTTATGGTGATATACGAGTGGTGGGAGCCGCGCCAATAAGAGTCGTCAATTTCCACCACCCCCCACGCAACCACACAAAACTCAAGAGACCCGCCCTTCCCCGAAAATGATTCGTAGATTGGCATCAGCTTTGAAGAGCCATGAGCCGCACGAATGGCGGACTTGATGCCCGCGGAAAATCCCGGATCGCCATTTAACTCAATTTCAATTTGACTATCAATGTATTCACTTGAGCCGATGGTGCCTTGCGAGTGGAGAGAATCCAGATCTTTCTGCCGCAGCCCATGATTGATTTGATCAACGAGCGTTGCCGTACTGTTTGAATTCGAACCAATATTGAGGGTGCCCCAGTTTCCCGGAACTGAATTTCCTTGTTCATCTTCAATATGCCCATCACCATAAATCGAACAACAAGTATTAAAGCCAAAGGAATCCCAAGTGTTAGCGGAAATCGCAATTGGCAAGATATCGCTTCCTTGAGCCAAGTATCGTGCTTTCTGAAGGACGGCCGTCGCAGTCACTGAAACATCAGCCGTATTATTTCCAAATATCCTAGCAAAGTAGAGTGAAACCGAGGTATTAGCCAAGTCGTCTCGCCGAACCGAAAGCTTGACGGTATCAAATGTCCCATGGTCCAGTATCTCCAACCTCTGGTACACGGTGGCAGGGTTGAATCTTCCAATCTCGATGTCATCGTCGAGAATCAAAAATTCAGCCCCTGCGTTTCGCTCAACGTACTCCCGAATCGTCGATCGAACTTTATGCATATCCTGATACCCATTCGACGACGGTTCGAGATCACGAACCGCCGCTAAAACGGCTTGGTCGGCGGTACGCTGCAAATCGGTTCGCACATACATCAAGAAACCTAAATCAACAGACAAAGCCACAAAACCGAGCAACGCCGGTAATAACAGGCAAACCAGTACAACGACATTACCTCGACGCTGACGCCGAAGCCCCCCCTTAGGTTTTGTTGTCATTCCCATCGTTTTTTCTCCTTACCCGAGTTACAAAGTCTACTGAAATCGCTTGTTATTCACGGCGAGCGATCGTGATTGAGCTCCGAACTTCGTTGCCGAGATAATCCAAGCCGATAAACCAACGCACCGAATCAAAATCAAATTTGACAAGAACCCCGACCGGTTCACCTGATTCGACCTCACTCAATTTCCTACCCAATATGGCTTTTCCATCATCCCCTCGAACCTCAACCACAATTGCGGAACGAAGCACCTCTTGGGGTGTATTGGGGAATGTCTCGATAAAGAAATCGAGGATGGCCTGATCAACTAATTCCACAGATTCGGTTGTTGATCGTGAAGCCATTCTCGCCCCCTGACGTGAAGAGTTTGTCACCGATTGAGCTAGGTTGATGTATTGTGCGAAGTCCGTAGACACTAACAAAACAACAACAAGAATCGGCAGCATGATGGCCGCCTCAACCGTCGCAGCACCTTGACGATCGGTGCTTTGCGCGAGTCTCATTTTGACTTGTCCAAATCGAAGACTCTGTCTAATCAAACCAATCTCCCCATTCATTCTCGATTCATGTGCGCAATGCCTCGAACCTTAGCACCGCCAAAAAACGTTTCAGGCAAACAGGAAATGTCAGCACAACGGACCTCAACGACGGTACGTATTTTTGTCCCCGATTCTGGACTTTGATTAAATTCGGGGCTAAACACCACTGAGACAACTTCTGACTCTTTAGCAATGGCACTTCGAACTAGATCTCGAACCACCCTCTCTGCAGATAGGTGATCTTTCACAGTTGCTAACGTCGCATGCCGGCAACCTTCTCTGGCCGCATTGGTTAACGCCTGCTTGACCATCATCATCCTCGCCAACTCGAAAGTACCAAACACAATCATCAAGATGAATGGAGCAACCAAAACCAGTTCAACGGTGGCCGCGCCGCAACAAGCACGACGATTCAGAACGGATCTAGCAGACGCATTATCAATCGAACGACTGTCCACTAGCAGACGATTCATTCGCGGCCACATCAAAGTAAACATGGACAACTCCAATCCTTGCGCGATCGCGATGAAGCAACAGCAACAAACTTTTAAATTGCACTCCTCGATGAACTAGCGGTCTCAGCGGCAAGTCCGCATCCATGCTCCCGCACAAGAACTTCGGTTCACAAATCCGAGTTTTTAAGCGAACTTCAAACGTCTTGAACGGGCAGCGTAAGTAAATCCCTCATTCAGCCCCCCCCGCGGCAGGCAGTGGTTTTTCAGGACATCTTGATTGATTTCGGAAATTGTCTTTCCCTTCCTCTATTCGATATAATTGCGAACGAATTTGGTTGAAATTCTCTGATAGATCTTGCATTAAATCTGAGGGGCGAAAACGAAGCTCTGCAACCTCTTTCTGCTTGGCAAGTTGTTCCATATCGTGCCGCAAACGACGCAATGGTCCGGCTAATCGATTCGTGTATTTCAACAAATCAAACAATGCGATCGGCAAAAACAAACTAGAAACCAAAACAGCTGGAACGATCAAACGCTGTGGCCCGCCGGCAACGAACGACTCCCCTAAAAATGAGATCCCCAAAACAGTGCCAACCATGGCGACCTGGCACATCAACCAGTAAAGCGACACCCTCAAACAGAAACCGCTTTGCAATTTCCAATCAGCTAACAATCGATATCTTCGTTGCCTGGGCTTCATTGCTTGCTCCAACGCATAAGTTTCGGGCCATTAAAAACTTACGTCACAAATCCAATGATGTGCCCCTATTTTTTCACGCTAACTACAAATGGGGAAACCAATTTTCCCTGAACGAACCTGAAGAATTCGAAGGACATACTGGACAGTTGTGCAAAAAACGCCGCCACTCATTTTCTCCGCAAGTGACTCCGAAGTTGCGTCTGATCAAGCAAGTCGCTCCGTGTGGCATAGTTGTTTAAAATCGATTTCACCTGCTGAAACACTAATGGAAACCAACCTCAAACCGAAACTTTCACCAACTGTTTAGTGCTTTCGTTGGTAACTTTTCCATGAAGTTGGTTGGGTGACTTGATCACATCACTCAAAGTCGGTAGAGATAGTTACCAAATGAGATCGAAGGTTTAGGCTTGAATAACAACCTATTGAACGTTATTCCACTTCCTTAAAGCAGCTTGATCAATGAATTAATATTTCTCATCTCGTTGCTTTTTGCTCACACCTAGCGCACCATCCAGGACCTAATCACGAGATAGTTGACATGACCGAAATCGCCAAATCCATTCGGAAAGCTGCAGTTGCCATCATCATGCGCGGCGAAAAATTCCTCGCCATCAAACGATCCCAAACGGTTCGAGCCCCAGGTAAAATCTGCTTTCCAGGAGGTGGCGTTGAATCAGGTGAATCTATCGAACAGGCGCTGATAAGGGAGATGAAGGAAGAGTTGAATATCTCCATCAAACCCCGTGAATTCGTCTGGCAAAGCTGTACCGAACGGGGATTTGAACTGAATTGGTGGAAAGCTGATCTGGAGGGTCGTCAGACAATCATTCCAAATCTTGACGAAGTCGAATCGTATGACTGGCTAACGCAAGCTGAGATGATTTCCAATCCAAATTTGCTAGACAGCAATCTCAATTTTTTTCAAGCCCGCGATGCCGGACGTTTCGAACTGTAAATTTACACCTCAGCTCAATTGACTTGATCGGTGCCACGACAAAAAATTGGCCAACCATTGGTTGTGCACCGACTCGTATCACGCGACTCGCTAACATTGATTCTC
>JAQWLH010000200.1 GCA_029247405.1 Mariniblastus sp. | reverse complement strand
AAGAATCGCACACGCTTGATCGGCTGTTTCACAACTCTTGATCTTAAATCCGAGAGGTTCAAGAAAGTCTTCCAGCAGTTGCCGCATGGAAGCTTGGTCTTCGACGATCAAAATATGCGTTTCGGTGGGATGTTCGGACGGCATTTTAAACTCGAAGTCGACGTGATGGGGCAGAACCACGGGTGGTTTCAGTTGCTTGGATCAGACCTATTATATCCGACATAAATATTTGATTGGAAAATGAGTGGGAATTCAATTTTTGATTGATCACTTGCGCCAAGATTGAGCGACAAACTAACTTAAATTTGTGACGCGACGGATGAAGCCCCCAGCGAGAATTAAATCAAGATTGCAGCACCAGTTCTGCAGCCAAACTTCAGCGTCCCTCGAGTCGGCTTTTGAAATTGAGACGTTTCAGTGAAAAAGTTCTTGTAGAGAGCTTTTCTTTGCGGTGAGTACACACCGGAGTTCTTTGCATCAATCGCTGCCGCTCGACGGTGGCGCATTGGCTCGCCATTTTCCATTGATGTGATCGACACGCCCCCAAAATGGATGTTCACGATCAGCCCGTCTCCGAACGTCTTCAAGAATCACCTCGCGTGATGGATAAATTGGTCCTTTAAACGAACCACGACCTGTGATTTCCAACTCTTTGAGGAAATCAACATATTCAGGAGACAACCAAAGCGTCGAATTGTTTTCAATGGACATACTCTTCGGTTCCAACCTGAATTTATTCTCAACTCGGTATCGTCCGGAGAATGTTAAAGGATTTTTTTTCCTGGTTGAATCAAAAAGCGAAGGATGAACCGTATTCATTCCTGGAATGCCGTGCATTTCGTAAAACCAAAAGTAGCTGTCGATTGGCCGTAATGATTTGCATTCGAATTCGAAGCCCGTTTTATCCGGCCAACGTCGGCGTTGTGCCTTCATCCATTTCATGGCTTCTGGGATCTCTTCAATCAGTAACTCGTTTAAGCGTCCGATGTAATGGACAACCGTAATGTCAGCATAATCCTTGTTGCGAATCCATTTGTTTTGGGCTTCTTTTGAAGCAGTGATTGCCGAAAAGTGTTTTTGGCCATTGACTGAATAAACGGGCAGAGCTAAGTGCTTGTTGCTTTTGTAAATGTCTAAATACTTACCGAAGCTCCCCGAGAATCCAAGCACACCGGCCCAGTGTTCAGGATGTGAGAGCCCAACATCATAAGCTCCGTCAGCACCGATTCCATGGCCCGACAGAAAGACACGATCGCTATCTATTGAAAACTTTCGCATTGATTCACGCAGTGCTTTGGTCACGATGGCATGTTCGCGAGTTGAATATTTCCACCGCGATTGACCGGGGTCCTTCCATTGCACGGCAACGCAAACGTATCCATTTCGCATTGCATGCCCGTTACGAACCATGCGTGTTGAATCACCCACTCTGACTTTTAAATTTGTCAGTCCACCACACCACATCGTCAGGTGCTGTTCAAGTGTCTGGTTGCCACCTGGCATCGTCAGAATAAGTGGATAACGCCGGTACGGATCGTATTCGGGCGGCACATGAGCCAGACAACGGTAGGTTTGTTCCTCAGGACTGGCGGGAGTCCCCTTGATTTTGATTTCAAATTCGATCGGCGTTTCTGCTGTGTACTTCTCGAAATCTTTTGGCGGACTGATGGGTTTCATCTGCTTGATGATTGCATCGATGAATTTAGGCGAACTCGCCTCGTAGCCCGATATCTCCTTAAGAATCTGAGAGCGCCGATCTTTTGTGGTTGCCAGAGTCAAGTACTCCCGAATTAACTCGCGGACGGCGAACATCCCGTCGGTGATTCCAATGTTTTCAGTCGCGACATTGGAACCGGTCAACCAGCCACTGATCGCTAACGAAACCTTTTGCTCGTTCGACATGGTTGCGTCGTTTGAGCGTAAGACAAACGCATCCAATCTCACCGAGTTGAGAGAGCTGAGATCTGTTTCCAATTCGTTTTTGAGTTTCCGGACAGCTTTGATTTCTTCTTCATTATTTCCTTTAAATTTCTCAATTGCCTCGAAGACACTGTTTTTGGTTTTGGCAAGCTCTTCGTCTTGAATGACCTTTTGATCCAACACGTCGCGGAAGGCGGCTTGGATATCCCCTGCTAATCCGTCTGGAGGGAAAACTGATGCCAGTTGAAGCCCAAGTTGGGATTGTCCCGAAGCGATCCAGCGGTTGATTTCACGAAGGGCTTGGTTGGCCTTATACCTCGCAAGATCTTCGCGAATGCCGGCGACCCGCTCACTAAGATCGGGAAACCTTGATTCAATTTGCTTTAATTCATTGTCAGCTTGGGTGAAATCGCCGACCTGCTGCCAGAACAACGCAATGTCGAAGTACTCTTCGGCTCTGTTTGGGTTTTTGATTCGATTAAAAAGGACGTTCCGTAGAACCTGTTTGGGGACGGTGCCGCGGGCCAGATGCATCGTCCATTGTTTGGGGGCTTTTTTTCCACCAACAAGTGTTTCAACCACAACATATCTTGGTGTGATTTTAGTGATGCCTTGGACGTAACTTCGCACACCGATGGACGTATTTACCGTTAATGTGCGATGCCCATGCTTATTGAATTGAGTCGCACTTATGAAGGTTCCTCCCCCGGGTGATCCATTGAAGGTCCTTTGGCCGATGTCGAATTCTACTTCCGCTTGCATCGCAGTATTCGTGCCGATGTCAGGCGTCAAATTGTGCTGATTAAGAAAAACTCGCCTGAGTCCGTCGTCGACGACCGCAATCAACGAGCTTGATCGGTAGGGCTCATAGGCCGATGCCATTTCGCTGATTTGTTGAATCGTAAAAATATCTCCGGAATATTGAACGCCCGATGTCGCAGTCAATACTTTTTGGCCGATTGCCAAATCGGAGGAAAAGACTAAGGCGATGCCCACGAAGATGCCCCAGGCCATCGAAAAATAACGGCGGAATGGCTCGGAAGCGGTTTCCGCAGTGGCCTCATAGCGACGATGTTTGGATAACCGTCGCATGCGTCGTGGAGGAGAGTGGAAGTCGGCCTCTAGTGCCTGCAAAGGTCGGCAAGTGTTAACTTGCATAAACTGCTCCCTTGTCATTTGTGAACTTGACATTGGTTTGCCCAGTTTCACAAATCCTTTATTCTTTTTGCCCAATTCCATTATAGTGCAATCATAATGTTCAAGGCAATTTTCCCCAACCGTTGTTGCCAACCGTTGTTGGTTTGTTACTTACTTAATTACTATCGTGCAATAAGCTGTGAAAATAGAGACTTGCAGCGGATGAACTGTATAAACTGGGGAAGCTGCCGTTGTCTTGTTTTGATTTTACGATTGGACTGGTTTTGATATGCCGCGATCTGTTGATCAGCAACCTGGAAGTATCAACGATTTGCTCGAATCGTCGAGGGCGGCCTCTGGCTCACCGTCATCCCCGTTTAAGTCATGGAGAGAGTCCATCCGTGTGCCTCGATGGGTTGTGTATTGCCAAGCTGCCCTGTTAGGCCTGATTGCTACGACATTCTTTATATTTGGAATGATGGTTGGCAGCTTGACTTCAGGCGATGCCGCGAACGATACCATTTTTGACAGTCGAGTCGCAGGAAGTGTCGCTTTTCGGGATGAAGGTGATCTTAAAGCCGACGAAGGCGCCGTGGTTTTCCTGTTACCCCAAGGCAAAAAACCCGATGAGCGTTCACCTGGAGCTCTTGTCAGTCCCGCAAATTTCAAGGCATTGGACAATGCGGCGATCGACCGAATTCACGAACTCGGCGGCGCGGTTGTTCGTGCTGACGAAAATGGCCAGTTTGATGTTCTGGTTGATGCGACTTACGGCAATGGACTGAAATACCATGTTTTGATTGTCTCAAAGAGCGTGGCACGAAAAGACACCGATTCGATGTCCAAAGAACAGATTGCCGCAATTGCAACTTTTTTTATGCCTGTCGAACAAGTCACGGATGATCGTTCCTATCACTGGATGGAGATCACCGCTAACGGTGAGCGAGTTGATCTACCAGAGATTGAGTTCTAAGAGCGGAAGTTGGCTTTGGCATTTTGGTCGCAGATGAACAAGAGGAATAGAGATCGCGAGAGTTGTTAGAATCGTAATTCTCAATCCCCTTATGCGGGCCACCACCTTAACCAATTATTTCTCGCTTTCGATTGAGGTAATCCCAAATAACAAACCGGTCTAGGTCCGTGCCGGCGGTGAAGAAAATGCGACCTTTGGTTTGTTCACTCAAGCGATGGGCAAATCGAATATCCTCCTTGGTCTGTGACCAACTAGGCAGCAGGAACGTGTTGATCGTGATGCCTTCCTGTGCACACATTGCACCTTCGCGCATGGTTGCTTCTTCGGTTCTTGGATGGGGCGGATACAGCATGTACAAAATATTCTCTTCAAAATGGGCGGTCGGTAAACCGTCAGTGATCAAGATGACTTGGCGGTTGGGCGTATCTTGGTTCGCAAGTAGTCTCCTCGCGAGTTGAAGGGAGTGCTGGATATTTGTGAAATGTTGATGCACCATGTGTTCGCTGACTTCTTCGCGACTCATGTCCACTTTTAATTGAATCCATGGATCGTGGACTGTCACTGGTTTAGGCATGAGGTCAATGATCTCGCCTTGGCGTCTGACTTTGCCAAAGGTGTACATTTCAATGAAATTTAAGTAATCGCCTGGATACTCAGATCGAATCAGGCCCTCGAGTGCCAATGCCATTCGTTTGACGTTAATGTATTGGCCGTCGTATCGCATCGAACCGCTCATATCCATAATGACAACGGTTGAAGATTTCGGGTTGTTCTTGGTTTTGTGGATCTCAATGTCTTCAGACTTTAGCCGAATGGGCAACTCGCAACCGCCTCGCAGCATGGCATTGATAAACGTTTGCGGGATATCCATCTGTGTGATGGAATCTCCGAATTCGTAAGGCTTCGTTGCCTCGAGTTCGACCGCACCTTCTCCAATAACGTTGCCTTCGTGTCGCCCCGTCTTCGAGGATTTGAGATTGCTGAAGATTTTCGATAGTAGCTTGCCTTGGAACGTTCGGTAGGCGTCAGGCGTCAGCTGAAATCGGCCATCTTTCTTTTCAAGACCTTGACGTTCTGCGGCCTCTTTGACGTAATTTTCGATTGTTCGCTGCATCTCTTCCAATGAGCTCATGGTCTCTTCGTCCATAAACTCACCCAACTTATCAAGATCAAGAATCGCGATTTGCGCGTTCTCCTGCGCTTCCTTCAGTTGCTGGAGCAGCTCATCTATTTTTTCCAGCTCTTCTTTGATCTCAAGGGCGAGTGAGATCGTCATTGAATCCTGTCCGGTGAAGACGTGATTTGCGGCCAGTTCGTCAATCTCGTATTTGGTCCCCAAACGTGAAATGAGTTGCGCTAGATGCTGAGCTAATGGATCGGAGTCATCTCCGACCTGATAATAAAGTCGTTCAAGATCATAAAGTTGTTCTTGCTGGACTGCCTCTTGAAAAAAATCACACAGGGGTGGGGCTGGTGCTGGCCCATTTTTAGCGTGTTTGTGAAAGTTTTTCTT
>JAQWLH010000187.1 GCA_029247405.1 Mariniblastus sp. | reverse complement strand
CAATTGGCCATTATCTTTTTACCGGCTTGGCGCAGAACACGAACTATTGGGTCGTAGTCGATTCAAAAACTGTGTCAGGCGCCCTTAATTCAGGTTACACAACGGGCGACATTTGGGCAGAACAAACATTCGGAGACGGCGGAAGCAAGTTTGGTGGTCTTACGGCCGGGGTATCCGATGATGCGTCTTCACTCGCCACAGCCCAACACGTGTCGGCAATCAGCCTGGAAAACTCAGACTTTACCGATGTAGATTTCGGATTCAGCTTTAACGTTGTCACCAATACACTTGGCGGTGATACCGCCGACCACGACATCCTTGAAAATCGAACACTGCAAGGCACGCTCAGGCAGTTCGTCGCCAACGCAAACGCGATTTCCGGCGGGAACGAAATGCGATTTGTCCCAGGAACTGCGCCGAACCAACTCGAAGGCAACGACGGGTGGTGGGAAATTGCTGTCTCCAACGCTCTTCCAGTGATCTCCGATGCTCAAACCACGATTGATGGACGAGCTTTCGACTCAACTGACGGAATAACACAGTTAAACACAAACACTACGTCTCACACTTGGCTGCTTGGACCCGATGGACTGGCCGGAACTGGTGACGAAACGGTTGGTGTCGGTGCTGACGGCGTGCCTGATACAGGCGATGAAACAATCCTAAACGGACTGAACGGTCCAGAACTCGAAATCTATGACATCTCCGGATTGGAGAAAGGTATATCTATTGATGCAGCAGATGTAAAAATCGGCTTCATTTCCATCCATGGGTTTGGGCAGTTAGGTGCGAACAATGGGAACATCTACGTCGACACCGCAGGGGATCGAGTTCACATCCACGACAATCTAATTGGAAGTGAAGCAGGAACCAACTCGATTCCCTCAACCGCTGAATTCTCAAATCACGGCATCATGGTGGAAAATGCAGATAATGGAATCATTGAAGACAATTTAATTAGCTTCAATGCACATTCCGGGATTCGATTCTCGGGAATTACAGGAGTAGACCATTCTGATGGATGGTTGATTCAAAACAACCAGATCACACAAAACGCATTAAAACACGACACCGCCGATGGCCTTCATTTGTCACACGTCGCCAACACCTCGATTACAAACAATTTCATTTCAGAGCATCGTGGATATGGAATTGATACCTTCGCTAGTTCAGGTGCATTGCAAATATCCAACAATACAATCGTTGGAAACGGAACGGGGGCGATTCAAAAAAGCGGAATTCGACTCTTTGGAAACGGAAGCGTCATTGAGCACAACCTGATCATTGGAAACGATGGCCCTGGTGTTTTGGTGCTACCCAAGTTCTCTACCAACTCCACCGTTTTTGCCGCCTCAATTGAGAATTTAATCTCCCAAAACTCTTTCGTAGGTAACGCAGGAACGGCCATCGACCTTGTCAGCGACACCGCCGACACAAGTCAACTTACTCAGGGTGACGGAGTCTCTGACAACACGTCAGCTGGTGATCTAAATTCTGGTAACGATGGAGTCGACCATCCAGAACTTACCGAAGCTTTTATCGACGGAACAACACTTAACATTTTTGGTTCGATTGATCTGCTGGCTACGTTTGACCGACTCGAGATTTACTTGGGCACACCCGGGGCGGGTGATCAATCATCAGGCGTCGCCTATGGCGAGGGGGAAATCTACTTAGGAACTATCGCAATTGCTGATTTCGTCACCCTGGACCCGACGGGAAAGTTCCACGCAACGTTCGTTGCACCATCGGGTTCTTGGCCAGCTCAACTCACCTCGGGTGGAACAATCACCGCAATCGGGATCCAAGCTACTGGAAACACATCCGAATTCAGCAACAACGTTATTAACAACGACGCTCCGGATGCTGCCCTATCACAAATCACCCTCAATGAAGATGCCACTCACGTATTCAAAGTTGCGGATTTCGAATTTAACGATTCTGATCATCTTAATTTCCAACGAATCATCATTGAGACATTACCGCCCAATGGCACATTATATTTTTCGGGCATCGCGATCGATCCGCTACTCATTCCGCTATCTGTTTCGAGGTCAAATATTGTTGAAGGAATCTTAACCTTTGAACCAACTCCAGATGAAAACGGCATTTCATATTCAAATTTCCAATTCCGTGTCAATGACGGAATTTCAACGGGTTCGTCAGCAACTTTGAACATCGACGTCGCTCCGATTAACGACGCCCCCATTGCAAACGACGACACCTACACGACACCAGAAGATACATTGCGTGATGTCACCGATAGCGTTCTCAACAACGATACGGACATTGACAATCCCAACACGGAACTCGAAGCAAATGTCGTCATTGAACCATCTCATGGTCAAGTTCAAATGAACAAGGATGGCACCTTCAAATATACACCAGATCAAAATTTCTACGGTATTGACACATTTATTTATCGAGTCCTTGATAGGGATGGCAAGTATGACGAAGCTACGGTCAAAATCAATGTCTTGCCCATCAACGACGCCCCTACGTTCGACGCCTCCACGCCTGATTGGGTATACGTCAATGAAAACCAAATTAACGTGATTCAGTTTGTCGCATCAGACGTTGAATCAGATACATTCTCGTTTTCAATGGCTGATGGGATGATCGATGACAACTCCTTGTTTGCCATCAACCCCACTAGCGGTCAACTCACGTTTCAGGCAGCACCAGACTTTGAAAACCCAGGCGGAATTTCAGACGACGGAACTTATGTATTAAACATCCAAGTCACTGATACTCATGGCGATCATTCTCTCCAAACGCTCGAAGTTCGACTGGTCAATGAAAATGAGGCTCCCAATGCAAATGACGATAGCACCCGAGTTGATGAGGGAGCCCAAACGACCATTGACGTGACGGTCAATGACAGTGACCCCGATGACGACTTCCTGAAGCAGTTTTCATCTGTCACGATTGTAGACGGCCCCGCGAATGGAACTGCCTCGGTCACGGCAGAAGGAAACATCATCTACGTACACAACGGTGATGAAGTTTTCAGCGATTCAATTACTTACCAAATTATTGACCAAACCGGATTGGCGGATACCGCAACCGTTACCATCACCATCAATCCGATTGAAGATCAAACCGAAGTTCATGATGACTTTATCGGTAGTTTAAAACCTGGCGAGCAATTAATCGTTGACGCGGGAGTCCTGCTCATCAACGACATTGACGACGACAGTGTACTAACGTTCGAAGACATTGTAATTACGGATCAACCTTTCAATGGATCCGTTCAAATCATTGGTGGAGAATTGGTGGTGATTGCTGATTCCGAGGCACGCGGTTTCATCACCTTCGAATATCAAGTTGTGGCGGATGGAGTCTCAAGTGAGACAGCGGAAGTCCAGGCCTTAATCACCGCACCTTTCGTGCCGCCCACTTCAGAGGAGCCTGACCCAGAGTCTGAGGAGGAGACCTCCGAGCCAGAGGAATCTGAAGAAGACCCAAGTTCTCAGCCAGAGACAAACGAAACACCCGATGCTGACACCCCAGTCAACGAGTCCACAGGCAAACCCAGTTTATCCGATAATGCGGAAATTGTGTTTTTCAACGACTCAGCCGATCGCGATTCCAACGACGAATCCAATGAATTTAAAGTGAAATACATCGGCGCAACCTACGCTTACGCAAGCCGAGTTGAAGATGTGTCGCTTACCAATCTAGCGGGGATCTGGGTTTCAAAAAATTCGGAGAAAGTATCGCAATTCGAAACAACCATGCTGGCCGCTTTAATCTGGGATAACACCGAAGCCAATCGCAATGAACTAATGATGAACCACATCACGTTGGGTGCGTCTCAAATCGCTGCCTCAGCTGCAGGTGTTTTGACCGTTGGATATCTTGCGTGGATTATACGAGGCGGAGTATTGCTAACCACATTCATGTCTTCAATTCCTGCCTGGTCGTCTTTCGACATTCTTTCGGTTTTGGATTCGAGTGGAAATGAATCTATCGAACAAATGGTCGACCTGTAAACAAACTGAGCACACCAAATGAGTTGGATGACAACTAGAATTCAATTGTCCATTGGATTGGTCGGGATCTTCATGTTGAGCTACATGGGTGCGACCTTGATTGGCCTTGCACCGTCATCGAATGACGCCCCCGACACAAACCGCGCTGAGATTTCAGAGACGATAGCCATTTCTGCTTCCATGATGCTCCAAAAACGTGAGCTCCGGATGTTGGAAAGCATGCTCAATCAAGTCAACGACCGCTGTCACGACATAAACTCAATTGGATTACGAAACGAACACAATCGACTTATTGTAAAAACACCTGATCATAAAACATCATGGGAATCGGACCAGGTTGAAGAAAAAAACCGCCAAGTGATTAATCTCCTGAGCGGAGATCGCGACTGGGGCCAAATCGAGTTTACGTTTCGCCAGCCCGAGCAAACTCAAGAAATATTCGCCGGTTTTTCGCCCTGGTCACGGCTTGGTGTGTTCCTCGCTTCCACTTCTTTCATCCTATGCATGATCTACTTAGGGGCGATCTTAAGCCAATTGAATCAATCGAAAACGGTCCCGCATCGCGTACGCAGCGCGTTAGACAATTTGACGGAGGGACTCCTGGTACTCGACCGAAGTGGAAACATTGTTCTTGCCAATAAAGTGTTTGGGCAAAACACGAGTCTCGATACAGAACAGATGGTCGGGAAAAAACCAGAGGAAATGCTCAAATGGAAAGACGCAAACGGAGATCCCATCACGCACTTCCCCTGGACCGAAAGTTCTCAAACCGGTGAACACGTGATGGATCAAATGATGACTCTTGAACCAGCAGACTCATCAAGCCACGAGAACACAGATTCTTCTGAATCACGATCGACCTACCAAACATTCAAAGTAAACTGCGCACCGGTCATGGCTGAATCATCCAAAGGCAACGGCGTTTTAGTAAGCTTCGAAAACGTCACCGAACTTGAGAATAGTAAGCAAGCTGCCGAACAAGCCAATCAGGCCAAATCTGATTTCCTTGCCAACATGAGCCATGAAATCCGCACACCAATGAATGCGATCTTGGGATTTACGGATTGGCTTCAACGTGGACTTGCGGGAAATAAAGATGAGGAGCAGGAGTATCTGTCAACGATTCATTCTAGTGGCAAGCACTTAATGGAATTGATCAACGACATTCTTGATCTTTCCAAGATTGAAGCGGGCAAGATGGATATCGTTAAAGAAAAATGTTCTCCATTCAAAGTCGTTGATGACGTCACCAAAATCCTCAACGTGCGTGCGGAACAGAAAAGCGTCAAACTGATCTCTGAATTTTCCGGCCCATTGCCTCAAACCATTGCCACCGACGATGTGAGACTTCGCCAAGTTCTTACTAATCTTGTTGGGAATGCCATCAAATTCACTTCCAAGGGTGAAGTCCGCATTGCGACTCAACTTGTGGATGATGGGAAACGACCGATCCTCAGAATCGACGTTTCAGATTCCGGTATCGGAATGACAGAGACTCAAGTTCAAAAAATCTTTAATCCCTTCGTCCAAGCTGATTCCAGCGTCACTCGGCGATTTGGCGGCACCGGACTCGGCTTGGCGATTAGCCAAAGAATCGTTCGATCGCTGGGAGGAGAAATCTCCGTTCAAAGTGAACCTGGGGTGGGCAGCACCTTTTCCTTCACCGTCGAAACGGGTGTCATCGAGGGGATCAAACACCTTACCGTCGATCAATACAAAGAAAACACACAAACTCAAAACACGAAAAAACCACGAGGCGTGGTGAAACTTCCGCATGCAAAGATCTTGGTGGTGGACGATGGACAGGCAAACCGAAGACTGATCAAGCTGATCCTCGAACGAGCCGGCTGCGATGTTGAACAAGCCGAGAATGGACAAATTGCATTCGAAAAAGCCACCTCATCACACTACGATGTTGTCCTCATGGACATGCAAATGCCTGTGCTTGACGGCTATCAGGCAACTCAAAAACTGAGAAAACATGGATACACAAAATCTGTAATCGCGCTCACGGCTAATGCAATGACCGGCGATCAGGAAAAATGCATGGCGGTAGGCTGTGATGGCTTTATTGCCAAACCCGTCGACATTGATCAGCTCCTTGACACTGTTGGCGGATTTCTTGGGCATATTCAAATGCCTCAGCTAGACGAATCTCAAATCACAGTGGATACCAATGGTCAAATATCAAGAAAGCCATCCTTCGAACATATTTTCAACTGCGCTCTTGCCGAATTCCAAAAACATTGGAATGAAAGTAACAAGGCCGAATTGATCAAGAGCGCAAAACGATTGCAGGCAAGTGCCATCTCCAACCACTACGCAAAAATTGGAGAAGCGATTGAGTCGTTTATCAAGAATTGTGAACAGCCACAGGATCTTCAACAATTCAACCAAACCATCGGAAGTTTTCTGATCGTCGCAAGGCAAGAGTTAGCAAAACGTATGCCAAATCAAACTCCAAACGATCAGCCGAACCCTGAATACAGGACCATTTTCCAACACCGGTTGATTCAGTTTCAAAATGCATGGGAGCTGGGTGAAGATGAATTGATGCTCAAAACCGCCCAAAAATTCCAGCAGGAAGCTTACCAACACGGACAAGTTGTTGTTGGCGACGCTGTGATTGGGCTGATCAATGCCTGCAAGGCAAAAGACATAAGAGTACTTAATGAATCAATGGGGCAATTCTTAACAACGGTCCGTACTGAAATAGGTAAATCGTCCCTGTTTGATTCACCGACGGAAGAAAATCAACAGCAGGCAAACTTCCCCCAAGATTCAAGAATCCAGGCTTTACCGATCTCTCAAAAACAAGAAACATTGAATCACGAGTCGGAGTCATGGATCTACTCAAACCTTCCGACTGAAGAATTTGAATTCGCGGAAATCGTTGCCGACTTTGTGATTGTGGTTGAAGCCCGGCTTGAGGAAATGACAAAAGAACTGCAAGCACGAAATTTTGACGAGCTTGCAAAACACGCTCACTGGCTTAAGGGGGCGGGGGGCACATGCGGCTTTAAGGAATTTTTCCAGCCCTCCTCTGCGCTCGAATCCTCGGCTAAAGCCGAAGACACCCAAATGTGCGCGGTAAATATCCGCCGGCTTGCCATGATCGCTTCTCGAATTTTCGTTCCGCAAAAAGAAATGTTAGTTGAGCAAAACACTGCCAAAGTTTGAAAAAAAGCATTTTTATATCGAATTACGCCACTCGATTTCGCTGTCAGGCTTGGGACAGGAAAACTGTAGGGATCGTTTGGAGGTTCAAACCCAAGCAAAAGTCACACGGCTCCGCGTTCGAAAATAGATATATGCGTCGATCCGCCTAAAGTGATTCGAGGCTGATTTTAGACATCTCAAATAAAACGTTCACCCCGCCAACGTTGCGGCCATTGGAGTTCAGATACGGATGGATCAAAATTCTCTTTCCCAGCACTCAATCCCCAATCAATCGCTCCAGACGGTCGTCAACTCAGTTGATGTGACAAATGAGTTCGTCCCAATCCACCAACCTATTGATACTACCACGTTCGACCGCCAACGAACCGCAATTCGCACTTCGAAGATCATGATTGTCGATGATGAAGAACTCGTCATCCGGGTGGTTAAAAGATTTCTTTCCTCAGACGGATATGAGAACTTTGTCACATTGACCGATCCCCGTCAGGCTCTTGAGGCCATTGATCGCGAAACGCCACATGTTGTTTTGCTTGACATCATGATGCCGCACATCACCGGGCTCGACCTGCTTAAAGTTCGACAAAAGAACTCGCAGCTACAAAACATTCCCTTTATCATTTTAAGCGCGAATTCAGACAACCAGATTAAACGCGAAGCTTTGAAGTTGGGGGCGACCGATTTTCTCAGCAAACCAGTCGATCCAAGTGACCTCACACTTCGTGTCCAAAATGCGTTGACAGTCAAAAGGCACCATGACCATTTGGCCAGCTACGCCGTTGAACTTGAGCGACAGGTTCAATTGCGAACCAAACAGATTGAAAAATCACGAGAACAAATCATTCACTGCTTAGCCAGAGCTGCAGAATACCGAGATAATGAAACGGGCGAGCATGTTATTCGTGTCGGAAAATATTGCGCCGTGATTGCGAAGCAACTTGGTTTCCAACCAGCTCATTGCCGCGAAATCGAACTCGCGGCGCAGCTTCATGACGTCGGCAAAATTGGGATTCCAGATGCTGTTCTCTTAAATCCTGGCAAATTGAATGCGGAAGAATTTGAGATCATGAAAACCCACTGCGGATTGGGCATGGAAATCATGGAACCGTTGGCAAACACCGAAGGTGAACGAGTTCGCCGCCACGCCGATATGGGTGGTTTTATCATGGATGGCGTTGATTCACCCATGCTGGAATTAGCCGCAACCATTGCTCGAACACACCACGAAAAATGGGATGGCACCGGTTACCCTTGCCAACTCAAAGGCGAAAAGATTCCCATCGAAGGACGTATCTGTTGCGTGGCTGACGTCTATGATGCACTTTGTAGCGAGCGCCCCTACAAGCCAAAGTTTCCGATCAAGAAATGCCTCGAGATCATGCTCTCAGAACGAGGAACGAGGTTTGACCCAATCGTGCTGGACGCCTTTTTTGACAAAATCGCTCAGATTGAGCAAATTCGAAAATCCTACGATGATTCCGCTAAGGTTAAGATCATCGAGCAACAAAAAAGCTAAACGCAATCTCAATCAGTCGGATTGAAACCAATATTGTTTCAGCAATCACCCAGTCCACCCCACAACTCTGAGTGATATCAAACACGATTCCTGGCTGATGATATGGTCGACGTCGTGAGTTTTCTCGGAGTCACCCAAGTGAATCAGTTCTTGTTCTGAACTGTCATTGAATACCGAGCGCCGTTTCGATTTCATTTTGAACATCAGGATCGCTTTCAACTTTGAGGTGTTGCTGAAGTAAGCACGTCGCCTCATCCTCCGAATGTTGCCCCAATGCCCATGCGCTTGCCCCTCGAACAAGAGGCTCCTTGTCACTTAAACCTGACGTCAATGCTGTTAGGTTTTCTGCACTCGGCCGATTCCCTAAAGCGATCGCGGCGTTTCGCAAAATCCCACGTCGCTTGGGCCGCCACAAAGGTGTTTTGCGAAAACGAGCTCGAAACTGTTCGTCGGTAATCTCAAACAGCGACCGCAAATCAATTGGATCGTGCTGATCAAGAGGTGCGAATGCCGCCTCCGGACTTTTCGGAGATTTTCGATTCCAAGGACAAACGTCTTGGCAAATGTCGCAGCCAAGAATCCAGTCCTGCATCTGAGGACGCAATTCCCTGGGAATCTGAGTTCGGTGTTCGATGGTTAAGTAGCTAATGCACCGAGTCGCGTCGAGAACCCCCGCCGAAACAAATGCATCGGTGGGGCAAGCATCGAGACAAGCGGTACAAGTACCGCAATGATCATGTTGAATCGGTGAATCGTATTCAAGCTTTGCACTTAACAAAAGCGCTGACAGAAAAAACCAACTCCCACTGTGCTTGTTGATTAATAAGGTGTTCTTCGCCCTCCAGCCAATGCCGGCTAACTGAGCAAACTCCCTCTCAAGCAAGGGGGCTGTATCCACCACCCCCCGCACAACGATAGATTCGTCAAGAGATTGAACAGTTCGTTTGAGTTGCTTCAAACGCTTATGAATCAAATCGTGATAATCTCCGTTCCCCCAGGCATACCTAGCGATTCGACCTTGACCATGCCCGGCTTGTGTACGTTTTTCGGTACGATAGTGCATTCCAAGCATCAAAATGCTGGTCACTTCAGGAAGCACCGAGCGAGGGTGTTGGTAGGCTTGCTTTCGCTCCTCAAGATAATGCATCTCTCCCGCATACCCGGCCTCCAGCCAATTGAGAAACTGATCGTATCCAGTCGGCGTGACAGCCGGACAAG
>JAQWLH010000182.1 GCA_029247405.1 Mariniblastus sp. | reverse complement strand
GCCGAACCTTCCCAAGGAACCCCCTTGTTTTGCCGGTGATGCTCGCCGCGTAAGTCTCCATGGTCAGAGGTAAAAACTATCATCGTTTTTTCGAGGATTCCTTCTGCTTTCAATTTCGCAATCAAGCGTCCAATATTATCATCAATACATTTGACCATTCCATAATATTTACTTTGCCCAAAACCCGTTTTCAGTGCCGGCTTCCCCCACATTGGAATGGCTCGCTCATCTAAATCGTAAGTAGTCGGTTTCTCGTAAATTTGCTTGTCATACATGGTGTCGTACGGCTTCCGGACGGTGTCTGGCCCATGAGGATCAGGCAACGACAACATGTAACAAAAAGAACTTGCTTTGTTCGCCTCGACGAACTCAAGCGTCCGGTCCATCAGCCAATCAGTTGAAAACGATTTTTCATCTGCATTGGCAACATCATAAGATGGGCGGTTATTTTTCTGAGCTCCAACTCGTGGACCGTTGGCCGTAATCTCAAAATTTTTCCAATGGCCGCGATTAAACATAAAGCGGTTGTCTTCAAACCCAAACTTTCGCTTGGGAGCCCATTGCGGCTTGCCCTCTCCATCGAGATGCCACTTACCCGCGAATCCAGTTGCATAACCTCGCTTCCCAAGAATTTCAGCAAAGGTGACGACATCGTCATTCAGCGGAATATTATTGGTCACCACAGGAGTCGCCTGAGGATAAAGCCCCGAAATCAAACTTCCTCGGGAAGGGCTACAAACGGGAGTCGTCGCATAGAAACTCGTACACAACGCACCATGGTTGGCAATCCAATCGATGTGAGGAGTCTCCACCACCGATGGACCCCACATATACGCCTGACGTTTTTGCATGGTTGCACGATAACAGCCGAGCGTACGAAAATTATGTTCGTCGGTCATGATGACAATGACGTTCGGCTGAGCCGATAATCGCGGACTAACCTCGTCGGCAACCGAATTCGCCGCAGAATGCGTCTGAACAAACATCGCAGCGATTGAAAAAACAAAAAACATTGCACAGAGATATGCAGAGGAATTACGGTAGGTCAAGGCACGGCCTCCAATTAAAGATATGGCGATTAACACCAAAGGACCGCGACATTTTTATCGACAATGATCAACGAGTCAAATCGACCCGACCGATCCGCCTAGCCGTCTTCGAGAGTACGCTCAAGTTTAGAGATATGATTCCTCACGCCCTCGAGATCAGGATTAATCTGAAGAGATAATCGAAAACCGTCCAAGGCCATAAAGGCATCATCTAATTGCATATAGCAATGAGCCATTCCCATTGCGGCGGGGAAATGAAAACGATTGCATGCCAAGGTTTCACGACAATCATCAATCGCAGCTTCAAATTCGCCGAGAGCACAATAGGCAATTGCCCGTTGATTCCAAGCTTCTCCCAAGTTCGAATTTGCTTTGATCAACGTTGTTGATAACTGAATGACCTCTTCCATTCTCTGCTGAGAATTTAATTGGTACAGAGTTTGGACGGCCTGTTGTTGTGAAATCGTCCCTTGACGCTGCCAAACTTCCCGAATTCCATGGTCGGCGAGCAAGCGAACGGCACGGTCACTATCGACCAAGGCGTCACCCATGATTTCGTTGGCGGAATAATCACCAACAAACCCAATCGCAAGAATGGCGGCGCGGCGCGTTAAACGCCCACCAAATCTCGCCAAACGCTCAAGCGTCCCGATCCCATAATTACGGGAAACCGAATGAATGAACATGGCCGAGTTTTCGTCGGTCAGGTATTGCTGGTAGAATAGATCCAGCATCGGATATCTAACGTCCGACATTTTTTGACCAACCTTGAGATGAAAAATAGAACTAATAATTACTGTCAAGAAAACGTTAGACCCGCGTTAAAACAAGCGAAAGTCGTTCACGTCCTCGGTTGACAGAACTGAGTTTAATTGCGAAGACCCCGCCTCACAACAACGAAGATACAATTCGGAACTAAGCTTGGCCCGATTAAGGGCTCAATCGAGTGCTGTATTTCAAACCATAACGAATATGACGAATAGGTGACGCCTTGCTCAGCAATAACTCTTCAAGCTTTGGCAAAGCTGCGCGATTGCTATCACTTTTCCAAATCTACTTCCGGCCGCAAGTTTCACTGATCGTTACGGCTATGACATTTGTTGCGACCGGAATGTCGCCCGCTGTTGGACAACTCGTTCACCCATCGGACACCCAAAGCCAGCTCATTCTTGACTCCCACACTAATTGGAAAATTGGAAGTCAACTCGATCGTTTTACTTTAGCGACAATTTCTGCCTCCTGGACCGAGGCGGAGCTGCGAAACCGTTTAATTAGCTTTGCAAATACTCAAAAAGCAGCAATTTTCGTCGATCGGCGTATCGACCCCTCCCAGCCAATCAACCTCACACTGAATCACGTAAGCCCAGAGCAATTTTTGTGGGCCGTCGCCGCCAAGCAGGGCATTGGCGTGTGCCGAATCGGCGACTTTTATTATTTCGGACCGCCCGAAACAGCCGCTTCACTGCCAACTGTTTGGAAAAAGATGCGTTCCGAATCCTCGAAACAAAAGAGGTCGTATGAAATTGATTGGACACAACGGCAAGCGTTGAAAACCACCCAAGTCGTCAACATCAAACAGCTAATTGAGGAGCTTGCTGCAGCAAACCAATTTCAAATTTCAAACCCAGAGAAAATCCCTCACGACATTTGGGCAGAATTCGAACTGCCTAAAATGTCTCTTGATGGTCGATTGGCGATCTTACTGGTCGGATTTGACCAATTCTTTAGTCGCTCCAGTGATGGCAAAACGATCGAAATTGTCGATTTTGAACCAGTGAAACGTGCTCTCTATGAAACAGCAAAGATTGACACCCCTCGCGACGTCGCAAAAGAATTAAAACCCAAGTTTCCCAACTTGAAAATCACAGCAACCAAAACACGTCTCTCCGTCAGCGGTCCACCGCTGGAGGTCGCCAACCTGCGAGCAACCCTCATTGGTCGGCAGAGCGTTCAAAAAGTTGATCTCCAAGATATCGCTTACGAAAAGGTTACGGCGCGGGCCTCGCGTCTGGCTTTCCTCCAGCAAGTTGCCAACCAAGTCGGTCGTCAATTGATCTTCGATAGTGAGCTTAAGCCGAGACTGGACGAACAAATCAATTTGGAATTAAAAAAAGTCAGCGTTTTCGAATTGCTCGAAGCAACTCTTGAGGGGTCACGTCTCCAATACGAAATTTCAGATACAGAAATCAGAATCAGCGAGCGGTGAGGTTGCTCAATTGTTTCCACTTGAACTTGCCCCAACCCTGGCCCCAAAATTAAGCGCTGATTGCGATGAGTCAGATTCAGCGTTTCGGGAGAAGCAGGTATCCCTTGTGGTTTCAATCAAGCCAGCACCTCTGGATGACAGAGAGAATCTGGTCAAGACCTTTTCAGACATGTGGACAAAATGAATTTGCAGACCGAAATTTCTCAACAAATTTCCCAACACCTGAACCGCTTGAAGTGATCGATTCAAAAAGGCGATCCGGTATGTTGATTGCCCTTACAACTTAGGCTTCCGGTGATTCTTTATCTACTTCAGGATCTGGCGTGTCTGTCCCCGGCTGGGTGTCAGATGCATCGTTTTCCGGTTGGGCCTTCGATGGATCCTCAACCAGCTTAGCGACATCTTCATCTTCGTTCCTGTTAACCTGAGACTCGATTGGAGAATCGACAACGGCTAATTCGGAGGCCCCCTGTCCCAGCTCACCGAGCCAACGAAAGACAACAAAAAACGCGGGAACGAATAGCAATGAAAACAGTGTCGCTGCGAGCATGCCGCCGACCACCGCGTTCCCCACAGCTTGACGACTCGCGGCACCAGCTCCGGAGGCAACCAAGAGTGGTAAAAACCCCAGAATCGAAGAAAATGCCGTCATTAGAATGGCTCGAAATCTAAGCCAAGCACCTTCGGTCGCTGCTTCCGATATCGATAAGCCTTCTCGACGCCTTTGGCTGGCGAATTCAACGATCAAAATCGCATTTTTACTGGCCAGTGCCACCAACAGCACAATGCCGATTTGAGTATAGACATTATTGTCCGCGCCACGGAAAGTGAGAACACCGACGACCCCCAGGGCCGCCAGCGGGACAACTGCGATGACTGCCGCAGGCATCGTCCAGCTCTCGTATTGTGCGGCCAAAACCAAAAACACCGCTAGGATCGCCAACAATAAGATTGTGGTTTGACCACTTGAATTTTTTTCCTGAAATGACATCCCAGTCCATTCAAATTGAAAGGAATCGGGTAGCGATGTCTTTGCCAACTGCTCCATCAAGTCAAGCGCTTGTCCAGAGCTCGTTCCCAATGCTGCCGAACCATTGATCGAGGCGCTCGAATACATTTGGTACCGCCTGATGACAGATGGACCAAAATCCTCTTTAATGTTCACCAGCGCTCCCATAGGAATGGCGCTTCCATTGGTGCTTCGGACCTCGAGATCAAGGATATCTTGGCGGCTTGCACGAAACTGAGCGTCCGCCTGAACTCGCACTTGATAAGTTCTCCCCGAATAGTTGAAATCGTTGACGTAAGCGGAGCCTAAATATGCTTGGAGCGTGGAAAACACTGAATTGAGGGGAACTCCTTTTGCCTTAACTTGCTCTCGGTCAATTTCGACAAACAACTGCGGAGAACTGGCACGAAAAGAACTATTCAATGCTTGCAAGCCAGGCTGACCGGCTGCTTCAACGATCAAGCCTTGAGCCGCGTTTTGAAGTGCTTGGTAGCCGACATTTCTGACATCCTCAACCTCCATTTGGAATCCACCCGCACTCCCTAATCCATCAATTGGAGGAGGACCAAAAGCAAACGCAATCGCCTCATCAACCGAGTTCAACGATTGCTGTAACCGTCCTAAAATGCTCTCCTGCGAAAGCTCCGGCGTCGTGCGTTTTTCCCAAGGTT
Organism: Mariniblastus sp.; assembly: GCA_029247405.1. Lineage (GTDB taxonomy): Bacteria > Planctomycetota > Planctomycetia > Pirellulales > Pirellulaceae > Mariniblastus. The sequence continues at coordinate 7,154 of JAQWLH010000182.1, read as the reverse complement.
TAAACATGACCGCCACGAATCCAACATTGGATCCAGCGCTGCCACTAAGTATTGAATATCCCGTAATCGAGATGTAATCTGAAACGCCATCGGTGTTAGCACAGATCTCGTCTAATTTTTCCATCACCTTAAGCGTTCGCTGCTTGGACGCCGCGTCGGGTAATTGCACATTAATAAAAACGTATCCTTGGTCCTCGGGGGGCACAAAACCAGTAGGTAACTTGCTAAAGCTCCAACCGGTCAACGCGACGAGGCCACCAAACACAAGCATCACAATCACAACCAGTCGGACCGACCAGCGGATTATTGATTTATAGATACCCGAAGAGGTATCAAACGTGCTATTAAACCAACGAAAGAAAAAGAATTTTGATTTCTTGGGAGCCCGAAGCACAATCCCGCATAAAGCAGGACTGAGCGTCAGTGCATTGATTGTACTAATCAGCACAGCCGCCGAAATGGTTAGTGCAAACTGCTTGAACAACTGCCCCGTAATGCCACTCATGAAGGCTGTCGGAACAAAGACAGCCAACAGGACCAATGTCGTCGCAATGACGGGGCCCGTAATTTCACGCATCGCCGTAATTGCCGCTTCTCGAGGTGCCAGCCCTTCGGATATATATCGGGAAGTACTTTCGACCACCACAATCGCATCATCGACGACAATTCCAATTGCCAACACAATCCCAAACAGAGACAGCATGTTGAGTGAAAAACCGAGCATCGCCATGATGGCGAACGTTCCAACGAGCGAAACAGGGATCGCCACCACTGGAACAATGGTGGCACGCCAATCCTGAAGAAAGATAAAAATCACCAGCACGACGAGTGAAACTGCGACAAAGATTGTCGAATAGACTTCTTTGATCGATTCCACGACAAAACGAGTCGTATCAAAAGGAATTGCATACGACAATCCATCGGGCCAACTTCCGCGCTGTGAAAGAACGGAGAGTTTTTCCTCAACTTGCGCCGCAACATCAAGGGCATTGGCATCGGGCAGTTGATAAACCGCAAGAGTCGCACACGGATCTCCATTGACTTTGGAGCTGAGCGTGTAATCTTTTGCGCCACGCTCGACACCTTTTCGCAGACGCCCGTCAATTTCACGCTCGTCTGCAACAACATCCCTGATTCGTACCAACTGACCTTCGTCACCCGTACGGATAATGATATTTTCAAATTGTTCGACCGTCTCCAAACGGCCAAGCGCGTTGATGGTGTACTGAAACTCTGTTCCAGGGGGAGCGGGCGCCGAGCCGATCTGCCCCGCAGCAACCTGAACATTTTGCTCCCGAATCGCGTTTACCACCTCATCGGTTGTGAACCCAAACGCTTTTAATTTATTCGGGTCAAGCCAGATCCGCATACTGTAATCGCCGGCACCAAACACCTTCACCGAACCGACGCCGTTGATCCGACCAATCTCATCTTTAATATCAAGGGCGTAGTTACTTAAAAACAGCTCGTCCATCCCCTCCTTGTCAGACGTAAAATTAATCATCTGCAAAATTTGGGTCGACTGCTTTTGAGTCGTAATTCCCTGCCGCCTAACTTCCTCAGGCAACTTGGGCGTTGCGATCGCCACACGGTTTTGGACGAGGACATTTGCCATGTCCATATCAGTGCCCAACGCAAAGGTGATCTGCAATGTGTAAGATCCGTCATTGGCGCTGTTGGAAGACATATAGAGCATGTTTTCAACACCATTGACCTCTTGCTCAATCGCCTTCGCAACGGTCTCGGCAATTACCTGAGCATTGGCCCCCGGATACGCAGCGCTAACCTGAATGGTCGGCGGTGAAACCTGAGGGAACTTGGCTACGGGTAAGCTGTTAAACGAGACGAGACCGGCTATGACGATAATGATCGATATAACCGACGCAAAAATCGGGCGTTTGATAAAGAATTCCGACATCGTTTCAGATTGCCTTTGGCTTGAGGGGATCGCTTCGATCAACGTTGAATCACTTGTTGGAAAGAAGCGATTCCGACAGGTGCACAAAAGAAACTAAAAAAACTAACTCGGGTCGACTTTAGCACCAGCACGAACACGCTGAATCCCATCGACAATCACCGAGTCGTTTGCATCAAGCCCGGATTCGATCACAACCATGCTGTCACGCTTGGTGCCCAGTTTGACATTCTTTCGAACCGCTTTGCCTTCGTCTCCAACCACAAAAATAAATGAACCAAGCTGATCGCGACTGACCGCACGCTCTGGAATCATAATGGCATTCACATCTTCTCCGATCTCAACGCGAACACGCACAAATAGCCCGGCGTAGAGGAGTGGACCATTGTCTACTTGATTATCAAACACGGCACGCATCTTCATGGTCCCGGTGGCCGCATCCATTTTGGGCTCGAGGTAATCGAGACGTCCGGTAAACGGATAGCCAACATCTCCATCTCGCTGAAGCATGACTTTGATGCTGGAGAGATCCAACTCTTCCCCTGGTTGTCGCTTGGAGCTCTTTTCGATTTCCAAAACAAATCGCGAACTAACGCTGAAGTTAGCCCAGATCGGATCATTTTTAATTATTTCAACCAGCGGTGTACCTTTTTCCATCAGGTTTCCACGCTTGACCATCGGTTTATTAATTCGGCCGCTAATCGGAGCCAAGACCTTAGTTCTCTCAAGGTCAAGCTTTTTAGTGGCAAGATCCGCTTCGGCCTTTTGGAGATCCGCTGCTGCGCTGGTCAGTTTAGCTTTGTTAACGTCGACCGCTTTCTCGGCTCGGGTTTTGTCAGCTTCCGCTCCGTTTAGTGCAGCCTTCGCTTCTTCGTTGGCCGCCACAGCGGTGTCTATTTCACTTTGCGAAACAGCACCTCTTAGATTTTCGATTCGTTCACGCTCAGCCTTGGTAACATTAATCCTGGCATTCGCCATTGCGATCGCCGCATTTTTAATTGACACCTCAGATTCAGCTACTCCAATTGCCACCTCAGCTGAATCTTTCGCCGCCTCGGCTGCCGCAACGGTCGCTTGAGCCGACTGCACGGCGATCAAAAACTCTTCTTCTTCAATTTGGAACAAAAGCGTGCCTTGCTCGACTCTTTGAAATGGCTCAAATTCGATTTTCTCGACAATCCCTTTAACACGGGATTGGACAATCGCCTGTTCAACCGCCTCGGTTTGCCCATTTTCTTCCAAATAAATTGGGATCGTTTTCACAACGGGCTGGGCCACCGAAACCTTCGGCGTTGGAGGAGCCCGATAGGCACTTTCTGGATTGCACCCCAATTGAAGAATCATCAAACAAAGAAGGACTGCAAAAATTGAATTTGAACGCAACATCGCTCCGCCGCCTTTAGGTAACCAATTTGTCGGGCCACAATTGTTTGCTCAGCGGAATTGGCCTGCTAAAATTCCGACGAAGTTAGGGCGGGACGGGATTTGCCCCGTCTGAAACCCACTCATTTGGAAGTATACTCCATGAAATTGTATCTTTCATCCAGTCTGATGATTCCTAAATTTTTAGAACCAAAAGAGTCCGAGCAATTCCCCCAATCTCCCCAGCCGTTTATGTAATTTTGATTCAAGATGAAATCAGTAAATACATCACGCGAATTTAGGTTCTTTTAATTGAGTCATCAAACGACGAGCCCCAACGACTCATGCGAAAGACAGGATTATTGGACGACGACCCAATTCAGTTTTGCGAGGGCAAAAAAATGAGTGAAAGCCAGAGGGCTTTGCTTCCCGAATTCAAGCGTTGCTGGAAAAAACAGTTTTTCACTGGAATCTGTTACCAAGCCCTCGCTTTTGTCTTGTTGACACCCCTGATTACCGTCCTCATTCGGTTGTTTGTGGCATTATCCGGCAAGACAATGCTCGCCGATCAAGACATTCTGCTGTTTTTACTGACTCCCATGGGCTTGGTCTGCCTGGTCAGCGTCGGAGGGCTGTGGCTGGGCCTCGTAGCGCTACAATTGGCCGCCATGATGGCAGTGACTGCCGACAGAACCCCCCAAAGTCATCTGTCTTTTGACGCCATCAGATTTGCGGCGCAGAAATCCGTCCCAACAATACAACTAGCAGCGCGCATTTCATTTTGGACTGCGATTTTCGCCGCTCCGTTTTTAGCTGGAATTGCGGTTACGTATTTTACGCTGTTAAATGAATTCGACATTAATTTTTACCTCACTGAGAAACCACCCGAGTTTTTCCTCGCGTTGGGCGTCGCCGCGATCATTCTGATTGCAATGACTGGCGTTTTAATAAGGCTGTTTGCTGGTTGGGCGATTTCTTTACCCTTGGTGCTATTTGAGAACATTCGACCGCGGCAAGCATTAAGATTGAGCCAAACACGAACCTACGGCTTTCGGAAGAAAATCCTGCTCTACTTTATAAGCTGGCTCCTCGCGACCTCCATGCTATCGGCAGCCACTACGTCAGCTTTGGTTTGGGCGGGCCATTTTGCCATAGTTCAAACAAAACATTCACTGGAATTGCTGGCCCTCACCATTGGTGTCGCCCTGATAGTTTGGACAGCGACCAACTTGGCGATCAGTCTACTCAGCACATCAAGTTTAGCCACACTCGGATTTGAGCTATATCGAAGCATGGGTGCTTCACGTGATTTCCAAAGCCAGCCATTCAACTCCGCGATCTCTCCGCCCCAAAAACCCGGCTTTCATTTTACACCATTGAGAATCTTAGGCCTTTGTCTGTCCAGCGTGACGGTCGCCACCCTGATTGGATTTTTTGTGATTAACAATATCCCTCTCGAAGATAAGGTCGAGGTCGTGGGGCACCGTGGTTCTTCAGCTTCAGCCCCCGAAAACACACTAGCTTCGGTGCGGCAAGCCATCTCTGACGGTGCTGATTGGGTCGAAATTGATGTACAGGAAACCGCAGACGGGGAAGTCGTCGTGTTTCACGATAGCGACTTCATGAAAACCGCGGGTGTCAATTTAAAAATCTGGAACGCCACCCTGGAAGATTTAAAAAACATCGACATTGGAAGCTCGTTTGCCCCCGAATTTAAACAAGAACGGGTCCCGACACTCGATCAAGTGTTAGCCGAATGTAAAGGTAAAATCGGCCTCTATATCGAACTCAAGTATTACAACCACGACATTCAATTAGAAAAGAAAGTAGTTGAACTTATTGAGCAGCATGGAATGGCCCAAGACATTATTATCATCTCGCTCAAGGTCGCAGCGATAGAAAAAATAAAGGACATTCGCCCTGACTGGAAGACCGGACTCTTAATGTCCGTCTCAGCAGGTGACATGAAAAATCTGAATGCGGATCTGCTGGCAGTCAACGCAGCCTTCGTGAGTCGAAGTTTCATTCGTTCCGCGCACTCAGCAGGCAAACAAGTCTCTGTTTGGACCGTTAATGATCCAATTGGCATCTCCAACATGACCAGTCGTGGCGTCGACAGCATCATCACTGACAAGCCTGCCTTAGCTCGCGAAGTTCTCAAACAGCGAGCCGAGCTAAATGCTCCACAGCGTCTGATCCTCGAGTTAGCCTGGGGACTTGGCTTGACACCCGAGTTTGGCGATCAATGAGGCTCAACTGAAAATTTGACGAAGGCCGGTCCTCCGTTACTTGCGAGTGTTTATTTCCCAAGGCGCAAGGGGTGCCAAGAGTCGAATTTCGGGGTTTCTTTCAAGAGGGGACACGGCGTTGTCCAACCGGGATCGACAAATGAACTCCCAAGTCACCGACATTGGTTGGTTGCTTAAGCCTGCCAAGCCCATGCCGTTGCCGACTGCTCCTCGACAGTCTATGGCGAGAGAAAGCAAAAAACGCATCACCTCTCCGAGGCGGGGCTGGTTCGGATGGCACAAATGCCACCTCGACGAAGACTTCCCTGCCACCGTTTCAGCCTCCTTGCATTTGGGTTCAGCTACACCGTTGATTCTTCACGTTTGGATTCTGTTTTGGCGAAATGCTCAAGCCGATCTAGCGGGCTCACCAGATCGCCAGACATTGCTTCAATCACATGGAGATAAATCTCGGTTGTTTTAATCGATGAATGTCCAAGCAATCGCTGAAGTGTTCTTAAATCACAACCTTGGAGCAGCATGTGGGTCGCAAAAGTGTGACGCCAAGTATGGGGCACCACCTCCTTCGCCATCATTAATCGTCGCCTTGCAGCAGACAACCTCTTCGCATAGGGATCCCTACCGATATGATGCCGTCGCGTCTCTCCACCACGAGGGTCGATTGATAATTTTGTGGCTGGGAACACCCAAAACCACCCCCACTGTTTACCCCAGCTTGGGGCTTTTTCGTCTAGTGCCGTTGGCATCCAAACACCAGGAACATCTTTGGCCCGGTCTTGCTCGTATAAATATCGGACTTCTTTAAGCCGCTCTTCTAGTGCACTCTTGATTGACCTTGGCATCATCAAGAGGCGGTTCTTACTACCTTTACTATCGTTTATTTGAACCGTATTCCCGTTGAAATCGAGATCTTTGACCCGCAGCCTGAGGCAGTCAGAAATTCGAAGCCCACACCCGTACATCAGTTCCGACTGAATCTGTGCGGTACCCGAAAATTGTTTTAGCAGCTCGCTGGTTTCATTAAACGTAAGCACAACTGGCAGTTTGCGGGGCTTGTCAGCCGGGGCAAAATCAAGGAGCCCCAAATCTTTTTCCAAGACCTGAGTGTAGAGAAATTTTAAAGCAGAAAGTGCCCCACGTTGCGTCTCATTGGCAACATTTCGATCCGTTGCGAGGTGCGTCAAGAAATCCTGTATGTCGGATTTTCCCAAATCAGCCGGGTGCCGATATTCGCCGTACTTAAGTTTTACGAATTGAATAAACTGGTTGTACTTTTGAACGTATGCCTTTTCAGTGTTATAGGCATGTCCTTTTTGGCGGATCATCCGCCGCATTTGCTCTTCCAACTTCATTTTCGCCTCCAAAAATTACGCCGGCACGCAATAACATGATACACAGTGTGTTATTACAATCAAAGCAGGCAATAACACACCAGAAAGCCATTTCGCTCGACACAAGCACCTTCGCTTGTTACCTTTTGGATGATATTCGTGCCTACAGGAGGCAGATAAGGTTTTATCGCCGGCACGACACAAATACATAGTTATGCATCTAAGAGCTCTCTGAATGGCAAGAACTCCACGTTGGACAAAGAAACCGGTGAAGGACGGCGTAGTCGAGTATACGCT
>JAQWLH010000163.1 GCA_029247405.1 Mariniblastus sp. | reverse complement strand
CTTAGGTCTGATATTTTGTCAGGCTTTGCCGACGATCGTTGGAGCGAACGAGGGCACGCCGCTGATTTTTGCCCTTTGTCATCCTGCTTTTTCCACTCAGGAGGAAAAGGGAATGAGCCCTGATGTTATTTTGAATGACTCGGAAATAGCGAGCTCGACGGAGCGGGAACTTGGCGGTAGTGCAAATGAATCCCAAGACCTCCGTGGCCGCTTGATCGCAGTTGGTTTTGGCATGGGGTTGATGTTGGCGTTGCTTGGAACACTGTTTGGGTATTTGCGTCTGGATCACGCGACGCGCGGATTTCACAGTGGGCGATTGCAAATGTCTGCGATAGGTGTTGTCGCATTAATCCTTCTCGCTGGTTATTTTCTTTGGACTCAACTCCTGTTCAAATAGTTTTGATACCCTCCCCTACTTGAATGTTGTTGGATGTTGGAACTCATTGCTCAAGGAAGCTCGCACGATTGTCGCTGGCGACGTCAGTTGCCAGATCAAGTGATCGAAATTGGTCGATTCACTGATTCCTATCGAGTGCCGTGGGACAGTCAGATTTCCCGTCGACATGTCGCTCTGTCACCTGAGGGAGATGGGGTTCGTGTCAATAAGATTTCAGCCGCGGCTAATCCTGTTTTTTTTAACGGAGACGAGTCTGATTCATTTTGGCTCAAACCGGGGCAGCACTTTGTGATTGGCAAGACAACATTTTCACTCACCGCGGATCGCGCCTTTGTCTCGTTAAATGTTCCCAATCCAATTAGCCAGCGAACATTCACCCATGAATTTCTGCAGCAAATTCCGTATCGAGACGCAGACCGACGGATCGAAGTGTTGAATCGAATACCGGAGGTGATTTCAAGTGCAAGTGATATCGATGAGCTGCTGATTCAGATGGTCAACACGTTGATTGCGGGAATCGCAGCTTCGACCACAATCGGTATCGTTGAATTGCCTCCAAACGTCCCCGACAGGTCAAGGGGGCAAACCGACCCGGTTCGTGTGATTCACTGGGATCGGCGAGGCTTGGAGGGGGGCGATTTTCAGCCAAGTGAAAAACTGATCCGCCAGGCAGTAGAGCTCGACGAAACAACGTTGCACATTTGGAATCAGCGTCAGTGGGCCGAGGCAGATTATACATTTGATTATGAAAACGACTGGGCGTTTGTCTGTCCGATTGATGGCGAAGCGACGCCGGGGTGGGGGATCTATGTGACGGGTTCCAATCTGCCAAGTGGTTCTTCTCTCGATACGGGGTCGGGGGAAGGGGAGCTTCAAGACGACGTCAAGTTTTGTGAGTTGGTGGGTTCGACTCTTAAGAATCTGCTCTTGGTCAAGCAACTCGAGCGTCAAAGATCGAGCTTGGGAGCTTTTTTCTCTCCCATTGTGATGGAGGCCATTTCTGGACGTGACCCAGACGAAGTGCTTGCGCCTCGTCGTTGTGATGTGTCTGTTTTGTTTTGTGATCTGCGTGGGTTCACTCGGAAATCAGAAGAGATGGCTGATAATCTATTGGCCCTGCTTGCCCGGGTTAGCGATTCACTTGGCATCATGACGCATCGGATTCTTGAGCACGGTGGAGTCATCGGCGATTTTCATGGTGACTCGGCCATGGGGTTTTGGGGTTGGCCCATCGATCCGGCCAGCCGTTCAGAAAATGCAAGTGCCGCGATTTCTGCAGGGCTCGAAATTCAACGCGCCGTCGCCGAGCAATTCAAAGCCAATCCAAGCGTAGAAAATTTTCAGATCGGTTTGGGGGTCGCTTCGGGAGAAGCGGTGGCCGGTAAAATTGGAACGCTGGATCAAGTAAAAGTGACGGCGTTTGGGCCGGTTGTCAATTTAGCCTCGCGTTTGGAGGGAATGAGCAAGTGGTTTGGTTCTTGTTTTCTCGCGGATCGTGAAACGGTAGATGAGATTGATGACCTGCTCATCAATGGGGCTCGGCCTCTGCAAAGGCGGTTGGGGAGATTCATCCCTTTGGGGTTAGAGAACACATTGGACGTTTTTCAGATTGCCAACGCCCATTCAGTCGACGAGCAACTGTTAGCGGGCTATGCCCAAGCATTGGGGGCGTTTGAGTCTGGTGATTGGAGCGAGGCGTTAACAGTGTTAGACGGCCTTTCTGCTAAGGACGCTGCTGTGCGTTTTTTACTTGCCTACATGGCGAGGTTTGACAACGCGGCTCCCGCAGGATTTGATGGCGCCATCCGGATGCGGACCAAATAGACTGAATTTTATTCTTGTTGTTGGAAGATTGATGTTTGGGTTCGACCCTTTCAAGGGCCCGGTCGTCGGATACAATCAATTTTGAAGTACCTCACTGTCGATCCTGAATTTTCCATTAAATGCCATGGCAAACGCGACTCACGCCAGAAAAAAACTTGCCAAGAAAAAAGCTGTTGAGTTTGCCTTTAAGTCGAATTTGCAAGCGTCCATTGCGGAGTTGTCTTTATTGAGGCAGTCGCTGTTGTTCTCTGAAATTTCGATGATCTCTTATCTGTCGGTTCAAGAGTGTAACATTGCTGCGGGAAAGTTGGGGTTCACTGACGGTAAGTTTTTCGATTGTGGTGATACCCAGGCTTATTGGTTTCAAAACGAGCACGATAGTGTCGTCGTATTTTGTAGCAAAGAGATCAGTGACTCGAGTGAAATCCGAAAAGACGCTAACGCAATGTCAGCGAGGGCGCAAACCGTTGGCAAGGTCCACCGACGATTTCAAACTGAGGCAGATGAAATTTGGCCACACATCGAAAAATCGCTCGAAGTGAATCGGAAACCCCTCTGGTTTTGCGGTCATTCACTTGGGGGAGCTATCGCAACAATTTGTGCAGGCCGTGCGATGATCTCGCATATCAAGACTGAGCCCGAAGGCGTTTTTTCTTTTGGAAGCCCACGGGTTGGGTGTCGGCGATATGTGAACTATATCAAGATCCCACTGTACCGCTGGGTTAACAACAACGACATTGTGACTCGCTTACCTTCTGCGCTTCTTGGCTACCGACATTCAGGCACTAAAATGTGCATTGATCGAATGGGGCACCTGAAAAAAAACAGCATTGGAAATCGCCTCGGCGACAGCCTGCAGGAAATTTTTTCAGGGTGGATGGGATCTCGGAATGAGCAGTTTTCCGACCATTATGCGCCTCGTTATGTCGACAGTATTTTTAATATTATCCGAGTTGCTGAAAATAGAAGAAACAAACAGACGGGGTCAAAAGATCTAGCCGATATTCCAACTGGAATTGATTTGAACGGCACGACGGAAGCCGAAGCTTCCCCTGAGCCAGTGTCAGATGCAGTGGAAACGAAACAGAAGTCAGCGTGATTTTTTTTAAAGCCTGTGCGGACTCATGAGAACTGTCGAAGAAATTCAAAATTTTGTTTACGCGGCTTTTGAAGACATGCTTCGGCGTCCGGAAATGTATCAGCCCTGTAGCCCCAATGAGTTCGAGGCGCGTCTTTCGTCGTATCTTTGGGTGCTTTGTGTCAGCGAAGAGTTGGAGCAAGCATGGGCCCATGAATTGAATTTGATTCGAGAAGACCGGGGTTGGTCAGAGTCACTCGATGTGGCAAGTTCTATTCAGGCCGAAGCAAAGGACTTAGAGCCCACTCAGCTGATTCAGCAAGTCGTTCAGTTCTATGAAAGCCTTGCCACCCGTCTGGGTTTCGATCCTAGGGAACAATGATCGGCATTCGGAAGGGAATCGTCAGAGATTGTTTCAAAAACGTCGGTTGAACAATTCGTGATAGTGATAAACCAATTGGTGGGTCATTATCTCTGTAGAACCAATTGTGATAAAATAATGATTGCTGCTGAATTTGTGCCGAGTCTGATTGAGATTCCCAATGCCGTTATTAGTCCAATGTCCAAGCGGGTGTCAAATTCGCATGTCGCGGAATCGGGCCGGAAAAATTGTGCGTTGTCCTGAGTGCAAATGCGAGATACGCGTGCCCAAGTTACTCCCCGAGTCAATGGAGGTTGGCAGCGTACTTGTGTGCCAGGCAAAAGTCGTGGAGGACAAAGATCAGCAAAAAGATCGGCCAGGCAAGTCCGGGGCGGAGGTAGCAAGTGGTCGGCTTGAGGTGCCCAAGTTTAAGCCCCGTAGGGGAACCGGCGTAATTTTAAAATCCGACGGTGTTGTCAAATCTGATCGAGGCTCGACTCGGGGTAAAGCTTTTGATTCTTTGTCCCACTCGCAGAAGGACAGTCAAACAACTCAACCACTAACCAAGCACGTCGAAGTGAACTCGCTGGGCAGGGAGAGCGAACTGTCTGAGCCTAATCGCCTAAAAACACCTGACCCTGCGCTACCGTTGCGAGCGGTTGGCAATCAAAATTCTCCGGGGCTCTCGCGGCTTCACTCCATTCGTTTGTCTGATCCGGTTCCAGTTGAGAAAGAAAAGAACTGGGAAGTGCGACTAACCAACGCGAATTCGGACCGCAGGATTTTGGCTCGTTTTTTTGCTTTGTGTCTTTGTTTGGTTGCCCTTGTAAATATGGTGCCAGCGATCTACCAGTGGTACCATTGGACTCAGTTGTCCGACTCTGTACCTTTGCCGAGGTGGATCTACATTCAAATCTTTGTCGGGTTGATCTACTTTATTTATGCGATATTTCTTGCTCAAATCCCTGACTGGTCTGCGATGCGAGCGGTTTCCATCGCTTTGCTATTGATAGCATTTGTCTTTGGGTCGGTATCGACGGGCTTGCTAGTGGGAGGTGAGGACAACCTGGCGAGCTTCCTTGGGATCCCATTTGCGTTGAATCGCCAGGCATGTATCTGGTGCGTTGCGATGCTTTTTCTGGCAACGTTGATGAGCTATTGGGGGGGAAAAGAGGCGGCCAACTGGCAGCGAGCGGAACATTTACTCAAAGGGATTCTGGCCAAGACACCCGTCTAGAAGCATAGGGATTCCATTTTAATGCCGATCAATAAATGACGAAAATGACCGACTGGCTCGTACTGATTCCGACTGAATTTGAACGCCGATATTTGACCTTGTTTTCCGAATTGGAGTCAACGACGGTCAAGGTCTGCGGCTTTGGGCCAATTGTTTCTGCAGCTAAAACTGCGGAATTCATAGGTGTTTATCAGCCTAAACGTGTGATGCTCCTAGGAATTGCGGGAAGCTATCGAGCTGAATCCGTCGGTGGGCTACATCCTGGCGCTGCTGCCATTTTTTCTGATGTTGCGTGTTTCGGTGTCGGAGTTGGAGCTGGCGAGAATTATGAAACAGCCGGTGAAATGGGCTGGCAGCAGTGGGGGGCTGCAGATGACGATCCAATTGGAGACGTCATTCAGCTCAATGACCGTTTGGGGTTTTTGAAAAGGTTCCAGGAGCGTCAGCTATTGACGGTTTGTGCTGCCAGTGGAAATAAAGAAGATGTATCAAAACGTTTGAGAAAGTTTCCCAACGCCGCCGCTGAAGACATGGAAGGGTTTGCTGTTGCAACCGCCTGCCAGTTCTTTCGAAAGCCGCTCGTAATCATTCGTGGGATTTCTAACTTGGCGGGTGATCGAGAAAAATCAAATTGGAAAATCGAAGAGGCGCTTGCCTCAGCTCAGTCATTAGCCGTGGAAATCATTCGCAACGTAGGGAACTGAGATTAATCATGGAAGCCTCAGGTAGAAAAATCCGATTGGCAATTTCGACTTGCCCGAATGATACATTTGCATTTCACGGAATCCTGAAAAATAAAGTCGATTTGCTTGGGCTCGAATTTGAGATAGAGCTACTCGACATCCAGCAACTAAATGCTGGTCTGTTCGCTGGGGATTTTGATGTTTGCAAAGCAAGTTTCCACGCGGCCGCTTTGCTGTCGAGCGAGATCAAGGTGCTTCCATCTGGAGCGGCGCTGGGGTTTGGCGTCGGTCCATTGCTTTTAGCGGCAGAGCCAGATACCCATCCCATGCAGGCTCCGGATGGACCAACGGTCACCCTTTGTCCCGGTGAGCACACCACTGCTTCGATGCTGTTTCGTATGTTTTATGGAGCAGCGATAGAGCAAGGCAATACGGAGGTCGCCCAAACTCTATTTTCCACAATCATGCCAGATTTGCAGACACGTGCTGCTGATTTTGGTGTGTGCATTCATGAGGGGCGCTTCACTTGGGAAGAGGAAGGCTTATTTCTGATCGAAGATCTCGGGACTCGATGGGAGTCTGAAACGGGGGCACCTTTGCCGCTGGGCGGGATCTTAGTTAGACGCACGCTTTGCGATACGTTGGTGGGAAAAGTTCAGTCGGTGATTCAGTCTTCCATTTTATATGGCCTCGAGAATCGAAACGAGACGTTGGAGACGATGCGGAATCACGCACAGGAATTGAATGATGAAGTCTTATTTAGTCACGTTGATTTGTACGTCAATCAATGGACGGTAGAGTTGGGAGAAAGAGGAGCCCGAGCGCTTGAAATTCTCTCAACCAAGGCTAGAAAGTCGGGCATGCTTGGCGAAGACCAACCCAGCATTGAAGTTTGGCAGCAACGGTGAAGCGAATGTTGCCATCCTCTGGCTAACTTACCAATTTTCTTTGGCCGAATCCGATTTTTGGGCGGCAAAAAGTTGCGAGAAAAAGAAGCGACCGGCGGTACCGAGCCAACCGGGAATTTGTTTGCGAAAAAAGTAAACGAAGACAACCGTCAGCAGAAGCAGCAAAATCATTGTCCAAGTGCTCGGCAAGAATTGGTTGACGAGCAAGCAACTTGCCAGCACGGTCAGCACGATGGCTTGCGTGATGCCAATCACAACAAGCAGATTGAGTTTCTTCTCAATGCTTTGAAATCGTTTTTCGTGTGGGTCTTGTTCCATGCTTTGCTTGTTGCGTTAGCGCCTAGTTGGGGGGCTTTCAATCAGTTCGGGAGTTGTCTTGGTAATTCGTTTTGACGATGAATTTATTGAGCAAATTTGTTGCGGTTTCCGTTTTTACTTTGAGCAGGGGATGAGGTGGCTGGTGGTTTTCGTTTAACCATCATTTTTTTTGAAGTGAAGAGAAAGGGATTCGCTGCGGAATTTGTTGATTGCTTCCATCATCTCGAGCATGGTCGTAAAGCGATCATTTGGATTTTTTTGGATCGCCTTGAGGCAAATGTTTTCCAGTGGGATCGGGATCTGTCGGTGGGGAGCGACCTCTCGAGGTGGTACCGGATCTTTTTGCAGGATGTTGTTAAATGTTTCCGCAATATTGCGTCCACGGAAGGGTTCACGTTGGCACATCATTTCATACATCACAACGCCTAAGCTAAAGATGTCGGTCCTTTCGTCCACCAATCGGTTCCCGGTGACCTGTTCAGGAGACATGTAAAGTGGCGTTCCTCCTCGTTGTCCTTTCGTGTCTTCGTCACCATCATTAGGCATGCCCCAGACTTTCGCGGCTCCCCAGTCGATTAGGGTAACCTCACCAAACATTCCAACAATAATGTTTTCCGGTTTAATATCACGGTGGATAACACCCCGGACATGTGCATAAGAAAGTGCATCACCGACCTGCGTTAGGATGCCAAGAAGTCGGTTGAGGTTGAAGGCCTCCTCCATGGCTTTTTCCTTGCGTGCCAAGCCAACGATTATCTCGAAGAGCGTATGGCCCTCGATGTGTTTCATCGCAAAGAACCATTGGCCTTCTTCGTTTTGGCCGAGTTCGTACATGGGTACGGTTGCAGGATGTTGGAGTTGAGCTGTGATGCGAGCTTCTCGTAACAACCGGCGAAGCTCAACTTTGTCGTCATTGAGCTCGGGGCGTAGCATTTTCAAGACAACCCTGCGTCCCAGATTCGTATCTTTACACGAAACCAGTGAGGCCTTGCCGCCAGATTTAAGGTCGCGAAAGTGCGTGTACTTCTTAAACGAATTGGAAATTTTGGGAGGCGGTTCTCCTTCCACGTCTCCAACAAAAATCATCGTTAAACGGTCTTCACCGAAAGGCTGTGCTTTTTTTTTCGTTTTCGAATTCAAAGTACTCATCGGCTGTTTAAAGGAAGGCTCGGTCGTTTGCCAAAGCCATTGATCAATGTTGGTCTCCGATTCTACCCGATTTCGATTGATCCTTTAAGAATGTCAAGCATCATTAGCTGAGAAGATCACTTGATGTTAATTCCGGGAAAGGCGTCAATGATCGCGGCGCTGTTAACGGGCGAGATTTCGGAAAATATTTTCTCGGCACGTTTCCATTTTGACCAGTCGGCGCGAAGTAGCTTCATGCCGATACCAATCCGACCATCCTTAATCCAGGTTTGCAGGATTCCATATTGGACGGGTCCGTACTCCTTTTTGTCTTCTGATCGGACAACCCAGGAATCGTGTGGCGGATCCATCTCCCACTTTTCAATAGATTCGACCAAGCGAACCCCGTTTCGGATAACCGGTGGACGTGTCGGTCGCCGAAACGGGTTCGATTCCTGTAAGAAGGCCGGTTTTTCAGACTCATGGTCTGCTAACCAAGCCAGAGCTTGTTGGATGGCGGTATCGTTGGGTGTGATCTTTAGGAGTTTACGGAAGTCCTTCGCGGCCTTTTCCCACTTTTCAGCGTGAAAATTGGCAACGCCACGGGCATAGCGAGCAGCTGCTACCGTTTTTATGTCGCTTCGCATCAGGTCGATGACCGAAGAAAAATCCGCACAGGCGGGCGTAAGTCTTCCCATTTGATAAAAGACTTTGCCTCGGGCGAACATGATTTCAGCCAATTCACGAGGTGTTGAAAAACGGTGAATGGCCTTGGTGAGCCAAATCAATGCGTATTCAAATCGTTTTTCGATCACCAGTGCTGCCGCGCGGCCGGAATAGGCTCTCGCAAGTTTGTCGTTATGGGTCAGGGCAAGTTCAAAATCTTCGATCGCCAATCGGATTTGATCGGCCTTCAGGTACGCATGTCCGCGTTGGACGAGCACATCTGTTTGTGATGGCTGCAATTCAAATGCGTGGGTAAAGTCACTTATTGCGTTGAGATAATTCTGGGCCTGAATGTGGGCCGCGCCTCGTCGACGGTAGGTTGTGGCATCATTGGGGTCGTGGGTGATCGCACGGTCGAAAGCTCGAATTACCTTTTTTGTGTCCCCTGCCTTTTGCGTCAACTCACCCGACAGGATGTGATAGCTTGGCTGTTTGCCGTTAAGCTTGATTGCTTTGGAAATGTCAGACCGTGCTTCTTCCAAGTTTCCGTCCGCAGACCGCGAAATCGCTCGCCAGTATCTGGCTGCATGGTTGTTAGCATCAGCTCGAATGACTTTAGTGAAGTCTTCGTTGGCGGCTGTGTGGTTCCCTTGTTTCGCTAGAATTTGCCCGCGGCGAATCAGGGTTTCGGCATCATCGGGGGCGTGTTGCAAAGCGATTGAGTAATCTTTGATGGCCTCAGTATTCTTTCCAAGAAATTGAAAGGCCAATCCACGATTGCGAAAAAGGTCCACCTCATTTTTGCCGCGTTGTTGTTGGTTGTTGAAAAAAGCAATGGCACGTTCTGCGACTGGCTTGCCAAGTTTTTGGTATTGATCAGCCGCAGTGGGGCGAATTGAGATGGCTTTTTGGAGTCCAAGAATTGCGTCGTGCCACTTCTCGATTCGTGAGCATGTCGCTGCCCGCCAAATCCAGCTGCCGGCGTGGTTCGGGCGGAGTTTGCAGGCTTGCTGGAAATCCTCGTCCGCTTTGTCAAATTCTTCCATCTCGTAATAACACGCCCCTCGTCGGTACAAGAAGGTCGCTTTATCATTGTCCTCGATGGCCAGCTGAGCACTCCGACTAAACTCCTCGATGGCGGCACTGTAGTCGCAGAGGCCCTGATAAATGGACGCCAAAACCCCAAAAACCTCTGGTTTTTGGTTGTCCAATCGGACCGCTTTTTGACACTCGGTTAAAGCTTGGTCAAGTTTTTTGTCTTGCAAGTGCAACCGCGAGCGAATCAAGTATGAGTCGAAATTGGTTTTGTCCAACTCCAAGGCGTCATCCAGATCGGCATGTGCCAAGTCGTTACGTTTTGTCGCAAGCAGCATATTGGCTCGACGTACAAGAGCCTTCACATCGTCGGGGTAAAATCGCAGGTATCGCGAGTAGTCCGCAATTGCCAATGAGTAATTCTTAATTTCGCGATAACAATCACCACGAATCAGTGAAGCTAAGTGGTGCTCGGGGTTGGAGGTGAGGACTTCGGTAAGGCCAGCTATGGCTTTCACGTGATCACCAATGTTGCTTCGCAATCTACAGCACTCAACAAGACGTTTGGAATTGTCTCCAGCCAACTCGATCAAACGATCGAGGTCTTTTTGTGCTGACGCGATGTTACCTTCGCGGCTGTTAAGCTGAGCCCGGATTTCGAGTGCCTCTGATTCACAAGCTGAATCCCCTTGAATGGCTGCACCGCAAAGTTTTCGTACTCCCTTGAATTTTCCTTGATCAAATCGAAGTCTTGCCAAGCCAACAGATGCCCAGGGGTGTGCTGGTTCCTGTGACAAAGCGTGTTTGAAGTCACGCTCTGCTTTTTGGTATTTTCCGGAGCGAAAATAAATCCAACCCCTCTCAAAAAATACTTCGGCTGAATCCATTCCCGCTTGAATTTGTTCGCGATAGTGATTGCTTGCGGTCTCCGAGTAAGATTCCATTAGCCCGAGGTACTGATCTCGTTGATTCCCTGCAAGTTCGCACGCGCGCTCAAGGTCATCAAAAGCACTTCGCCATTTGTTTTGTTCACCCCGTGAGGCGGCACGCCAAGCGTAAGTCTGGGCGTCTTCCCAGTGTTGGTTAATCGCCTGAGTGCAGTCGTTTTCCGCACGCACAAAATCGAGATTTTTTAAATGGACGTAGCCACGAAGCGAAAAACATTCAGCTAACCGCTCGGGTGGAACATCGATGATTGCCCGATTGAGGTAGGATAACGCCGATTTGAAGTTTTCCTGCTCAATCAAATCCATTGCTTTTTGGATTTGCAAATCAATTTCCAAAGGCGGCATTTCGTCGATGGAGCTTCGGCGGTTGTCTTCGGGGGGAAGAACTTCTTCTGTCGAGCGATCTACGGGGACAAGCGAATTCGAGTTGGCCCCATTCTCAACGATGATGACTGGCAGTTCTTCGTCCTTTGAGGGGGGCTTGGTTGTTGTTTTGCTGCCATTTGAGTTCGATGACGCCGTGTTGATGATACTCCACCCGCACTTTTCACATGAGACCGCAAAATCAGTTAAACGTGCGTGGCATTTTTGGCATTGGCTGATCATAAAATTGCTCGATCTGGGCAATGGCCGGGAACCCCATTGCTGAATTGGACCCCAGAAATGCTTGCAGTCCTTAAGCGAAGCGAAGATTTCTATTATCAGCGTGGGGTGCGAAAAGGTCAACTTTTCCCGACCTGATATGTCACGATGATGTTCGAAAACCAGCTCTAAACGGCCTACTTTGCCGGTCAGGCAGTCCAACCGGCATCAACGGCTATAAATCACCATGAAGTCGCCAAAATTTTAAAGCTCTGGCAACATCAGTGAATTTCGTTTTCTAGACTTAAATCGCAGGTTTTTAGTAACCTTTTTGGCTATTCTGGGTTTCATGGATAGGCAAGAACTCGGTTCTCCCCTTGCCACAGCCTAACGCTAGTCAGAATAAATAACTTTCAAGCACTTAAAACCATGAATCAATCACCAATAAAGACTCTTGCGTTCCTCTCGATGGCGTTCATGTCTGCTCTGATCTTTTGCAGTAGTTCCATGGCCCAAGGCTTCAGTATGGAGGGGTATCTGAAACGCAAGGATGTCAACCAAAATGGGAAAGTTGAACCAGAGGAGATGTCGGAGAATACCAAGAATCAGCTAGTGAAAATGGGCTTCGATCCAAAGAAGTCAGTTTCGATCTCGAAAGTGATTGCAAAGTTCAATAAGACGAAGGCCACTGCAGCAAAAAATGCTGCTCGCAGTAATTCGTCCCTCAAAGTACCCGGATTTGGTGTCAGTGGGGAATCCAAGGCCACCGTCTCCAGTTTCAGTTTCAACTCGGCAACCAAAGTCGGCACGAAGAGCGCTCCAGTCAAGTACAGTAGCAAGGTTTTAGAGCAAGTAGAGTCGACCTTGCAGCGTTACGATCGAAACAAAAACGGCTCATTGGATAAAGACGAAATACCTAATGCTCGTTGGGGTAGTCCGGCTCCTGAAACGAATGATCTCAACAAGGACGGTCGTCTCTCTCGAGATGAGCTATCAAAACGGTATGCGGCGCGAGAGAGTTACTATGCTTCTCGCAGTCGTGGATCAAGCAGTCGCTCATCCAGTAGCAAGTCTTCCAGTTCTGATAGTGATCGAAGAGAAAAAGAACGAGAACAGTGGCGTCGTTCAGGATCTACCACTTCGTCGTCAAGTCGATATGGCTCCAGTTCTTCTTCGTCACGATCGACGACATCCAAACCTGCTGCCCCCAAAGTCGATCGCAGCAAGTACATTAAATATGCCCAGAGCTTGGTCGAGAACTACGACAAGGATAAGGACGGAAAACTGTCCAAAACAGAAGTCAAAGCGATGCGTCGTCCGCCAGTTGGTGCCGACGTCGACAAAGACGGATTCATCACCGAAGATGAGCTTGTTGATAGCTTGAGCGGAGCCAACAAAGCAAAACCAACGGCTTCAACCAGCAGTTCCTCAAGGGACAAGTACCGATCTCGCTACTCGTCATCCTCTAAATCGGGAAGCAGTAGTTCCCGTTCGACAAGCCGTTCCGCATCAAGTTCATTCGAAAAGCTTGATTCGAACGCTGACAACCAGGTGCACATGCACGAGTATTCTGATGATTGGAATGACGAGATGGTTGCTGAGTTCTACTCCAAAGATAAAAATAGCGACGGAGTAATCACCTTGAAAGAATGGTCAGACAGGAACTAGGCTCACAATGTCGGATTCCAGAAAACGATCCGACGAGACCACTGATACCCACGGTGCCCGTAGTTATGGAGAGCCCTTGCTCTCCCGGCTGCGGCTTTTTTTATGGCCGCAGCATCAGGTATGGATTGCTGGGTTACTTTGTTTGAGTTTGCTTGGAATGTCTGCTTACTTCGTCGAGCGCAGCATGAATCTGAGGGGGTTGGTTGACATTGATCGTGCTGCTCCGCTCGAGGCAAATTTCCAAGTTGATATTAACCAAGCGGAGTTGGGTGAGATCGTTGTTTTGCCTGGCGTTGGGGAAATACTGGCCGAAGCGATTGTCGCTTATCGACAGGCTCATGGCCCATTTGCGTCACTGGATGAACTTCAGAAAGTGCCGGGAATAGGCCAGCGAAAAGCAGAAATCATGCTTCCCTACTTAGTTCCGATCAAAGGAGATGATCGGTCGCGGAATTGATTCGTGGATATTGCGGGGCCGTTGATCCTGCAAATCGCTTCTTTGACGAGTCACCGCGCAGTCCAACCAGTCGGGTGATCTCTGTGTTTGGTATATGCCTTTGCCCCTTTGACGCTAGAATACAGGATTCTCCCGAATGGCGCTTTGACCAAAATCATGTTCAAACTTGTTTCTCCATTTGAACCCAACGGCGATCAACCTCAAGCTATCGAGGCATTGGCGCGTCAGTTAGAGCAGGGCAAAAAGCACCAGATGCTGATGGGCGTGACCGGATCGGGGAAAACCTTCACGATGGCCAACGTGATTCAGCACTACCAAAAGCCCACGCTTGTGATTTCTCATAACAAAACGTTGGCCGCACAGCTTTACTCGGAGTTTAAAGATTTCTTTCCTAATAACGCGGTTCATTACTTCGTCAGTTATTACGATTACTATCAACCGGAAGCTTATATTCCGCAACGCGATATCTACATCGAAAAAGATGCATCGATCAATGAGGACATTGACCGTTTGCGGTTAGCCACGACGAGCTCTTTGGTCAGTCGCAAAGATGTGATCATCATTGCCAGCGTTTCAAGTATCTATGGACTCGGCTCGCCCGAGGACTACAAAGCGATGATGGTGGCACTCAAAACTGGTGAAACGATCGACCGTGACAAAATGTTAACCAAGTTCGTTGATGTGCAATACAAGCGTAATGATATTGCGTTTGAGCGATCTACGTTTCGCGTTCGCGGAGATTGCGTTGAGATCTGGCCATCGTATGAAGAATTTGCTTATCGGATCGAGTTCTGGGGTGATGAGATTGAGCAGATGTCAATCATTAATCCTCTGACGGGAGAAGTCGTTTCCCCTCAAGACCAAATTTACATTTATCCGGCGAGACACTTTGTTGCGTCAGAAAGCCGTATTGCTGACGGAGTTAAGCGAATTCGCACGGAACTCAAAATGCAGTTGGAGCATTTTCAGGAGGAGGGGAAACTGCTTGAGGCGCAACGTCTTAATGCAAGGACTCGATTTGATATCGAGATGCTCGAGCACGTCGGATATTGCCCCGGCATTGAAAACTACAGTCGTCATTTGGCCGGTCGCGAAGCAGGGGAAGAACCGGAGACACTGTACAACTTTTTTCCCGACGACTTTCTCCTGTTTATTGACGAATCTCACGTGACTGTCTCGCAGGTACGTGCGATGTATGCGGGAGATCGTAGTCGAAAAGAAACCTTGGTGGCACATGGTTTTCGCTTGCCTAGTGCCATGGACAATCGCCCCATGAAGTTCGAAGAATGGGAAAACCGGATCAACAAAGTGGTCTATGTTTCGGCAACACCAAGTGATTACGAATTGGAGAAAACCGAAGGTGAGGTGGTCGAGCATATCATTCGGCCAACCGGACTGTTGGATCCAGTTGTCGAGGTTGTTCCAGCCAGCGGGCAAATCGCGCATTTGCTCGACCAAGTTAAAGAGCGGCGGGATGCCGGCGATCGTGTTTTGGTCACGGCTTTGACAAAACGCTTGGCCGAGGACTTGTCGGCGTACCTGTGTGAAAACGGTATCGCTTGTAAATGGTTACACAGTGAACTCGATGCTTTTGAGCGAGTTGAGCTTCTGCGTGATTTACGTCTTGGCCGCTTTCAATGTCTTGTTGGTGTCAACTTGCTACGGGAGGGACTCGACTTGCCTGAGGTTTCGCTGGTCGCCATTCTAGATGCTGATAAGCAGGTATTCTTGCGGAGTGAAACTTCTCTGATTCAAACGATCGGTCGCTCGGCTCGCAACGTGAACGCTAAGGTCATATTGTATGGGGATAAAGTGACTGCCGCGATGAAAAGTGCGATTCACGAAACGGCTCGCCGTCGTAAGATCCAGCAGCAGTACAACGAAGAGCATGGCATCACTCCCACAACGGTCGTCAAAGCCGTGCAGTCTGGAATTGAAACCGACCTCAAGAACCGCGATGAGGCCATCGATGCGGTAACCCAGGGCAAAGACACCGTTTATATCACTCAGGAGTACGTTGACGAGCTTCGAACCGAAATGCTTCAGGCTGCCGAGGATTTAGAATTTGAACGGGCTGGGATTCTTCGAGATCGAATCGGTGAGGTGCAGGATTCGATTGGACAACCGATGTCAACGGTTGACGAGGCAAAACCGAAAGGCCGCAAAGGCCGTCGTCGTCGCAAGGGAACCAAGGTGCCTCGCCCCAAGAAAAAGCCGTAAGACCGTCGGAATATATTATGGCAAATATCCGATGAGCGAATGGCCCAGTCACTCAGCGCTGAAATACCTCGTTGTGTCTGGAAAACACTCAACAAAATTGGCAGCTCAGGATATTGCGGCTGGCTTGCTCCATCAATGATTGAATTTTTAACGACCAATTGTCCAAACTGAGATAACAACCATGCGTGCAATGTTGCTTTCGGAATACAAGAAACTGGAACTGGTCGATGTCGATCAACCTAAGGTTGGGCCACGAGACGTCTTGGTCGCAGTTCGTGCATGTGGGATTTGTGGCAGTGATGTTCATGGGTATGACGGAAGTAGCGGTCGCCGGATTCCTCCACTGGTGATGGGCCATGAGGCGGCTGGTGTCTTGGTTGAGACGGGGGCAGAGGTCACGCACTA
>JAQWLH010000157.1 GCA_029247405.1 Mariniblastus sp. | reverse complement strand
AATTGATTCACCTTCAGCCAGCGGCACCAGGTTCACGATCGCCCGTCCACGACTCTCTCGAGAGAGGGCCGGTAACTGGTGAATCTTTAACCAATGCACAATCCCTTTGGTTGTGAAGAACAACAGGTAGTCATGTGTACTGGCCGCGAAAATGTGCTCAATCGGATCTTCATCTTCACTCTTGGCGCCTTTAATTCCTTTGCCACCACGCCGCTGTGCCCGATAAGTGCTGACCGGCGTCCGTTTGATGTAGCCCCGGTGACTGATCGAGACAACCATGTTCTCTTCTTCGATCAGGTCTTCGAGGTCGATATTACGCACTTCCTCAAGGGAAATAACAGTCCGACGTTTATCGGCGAGTTTCCGCTTGATTTCTTGCATATCCTCCTTGATGATCGCGTAAACGTTGGCGTCATCGGAGAGAATCCGCAAGTATTCCTTAATCTCTTGAAGAAGCTTGGTATGATTCCCGCCAAGCTTTTCCTGCTCAAGATTGACCAGCTGGCCAAGCGTCATTTTGAGAATTGCATCGGCTTGGACACCCGTCAAATGATAAACATCCGATTCGCCGCGTTCTTCCTGGAAGACTTGAAAGCCTTCTTCGCCGAGCGCTCGCTGCATCATCGATGCCGGACATTCAATGCCCATTAAACCCGACTTGGCTTCCGCCTGAGTTTTCGAACTGCGAATGATTTTGATAATTTGGTCAATGTCGGCCAGGGCCAGCAACAGACCTTCGATGGTGTGTTTCTGCCGGCGGGCACGGGAAAGCAAAAACTGAGTTCGCCGTCGAATCACCTGAACGCGGTGCCGCAAAAACTCACGCAAGAAATCCTTGATCGACAACTCTCGCGGCTTGCCATCAACAAGCGCCATGAAGTTCATCGAAAATGAAGTCTGCAGTGACGAGAATTGATAGAGCTGATTCAAGACGACTTCAGCATCCGCGTCCGACTTGATTTCAACCTCAAGTTTGACGGGCTCTTTCAGGTCACTCAGGTCTTTGATGCCCGAGATCCCTTTCACTTTGTCCGTTTTGACGAGGTTGGCAATTTTTTCAACCACGCCGTCTCGCGTCTGCTGAAACGGAAGCTCAGAAACAACGATCTTGAAACGGTTCTTCTTTTTAGGGACCGGTACAATCTCACATTTCGCTCGCAGAATGATCGTACTTCGGCCAGAATGATACGCTTTGATGATTCCAGCTCGACCGCAGATCATTCCCCCGGTTGGGAAATCAGGCCCCGGCAAAACTGTCATGATCTCACTGATCGTGCATTCAGGATTCTCGATCAGCATGTCCAGCGCGTCGCAAACTTCGCCTAGGTTGTGAGGCGGAATCGACGTCGCCATACTTACCGCGATGCCGCTTGAACCATTGACCAGAAGGTTGGGAAACTTACTCGGCAGAACCGACGGTTCCATCCGACGCTCATCATAGGTCGGCGTAAAGTCCACCGTATCAAGCTTGAGATCTTCGAGCATCAATGCCGCGACTGGAGACATCCGTGCTTCGGTATATCGCATCGCAGCGGCAGGCAATCCGGCAATTGAACCAAAATTACCCTGTTTATCGACCAACACGTGCCGCATGTTCCATTCTTGAGCCATGCGAACAAGCGTCGGATAGACGATACTTTCGCCGTGCGGGTGATAGTTTCCACTCGTGTCACCCGAAATTTTTGCGCATTTCACCCGCGAAGCACCGGGTGTGAGACTCAAATCATTCATCGCCACAAGGATTCGACGCTGAGACGGTTTCAGGCCGTCGCGAACATCAGGGAGCGCACGAGAAACGATGACGCTCATGGCGTACGTCAGATAACTCTCCTTGAGTTCATCCTCAATCGGTTTTTCGTAGAAGATCTCGTTCGGATTCGTTCCATCTCCATTGTCATCATCTTCAGGAACTATAGAGTCAGTCGACAATTTGTCCGCCTTTCAACAAGTTGGGGGTGCGTGGGGGGAATTCCGATCGGGCGGTCATTTCGCCAAAAACTTGTTCAATAAAGAACTTTGGAAGAACCGCGAAATGCCAGTCGAAAACCCACGCTTTCGATCCAGCGAGAAAAGCCAAAAAAACCGCAAAAATAGGGGCTAAACTCACCGAAAGATTCGACGCATCCAGATGCGTTTTCGTCCCCGATATCCTACCAAAACAACCCTAATTTCACAACGATCCTCTGCGATTTTTGAAGTTGATTCTCAAATGGTTTTTGACCCCAGAAACAGCCCAATTTTGAGTCATCCTGAGACCCACCGGTTGACCTGAAAACGCCTGAACAAAGTCTCTATTCCCCGTCCACTCAGCGGACCGACGGCACCGATCATCCGACTCATTTTTGACCGCAGCGCTCGCTCGGTTGACGGCGATGTTCCCGATCCTGCAGCCATTGAGATATCTCGTGCCGAGCAACTCTGAAACCCCAAGGCCGACCCAACGACAGAGAATCACTGCGATGACCCAAGAAATCGAACTATCGAGCAAGAAGTCCCCCTAAAACTCACACTCGCTTTGAGGCACGATTTCGGCTGTCACTCAACTCAAAACTTGACGTTGGTGGGGCCTCAACCAAAAATGGAGGCTCTGACGTAATCTCTCCGCATTCAGGTTTATCTGAAGTTCTGGAATTTATGGCCAAGTCCAATCCAAATCCAGACCCGCTTGATGCAAACATTCTCAAGCGACTCAATCGCATCGAAGGCAACGGTGGTTCAACATCGAGAACTGCAACACTGCCGGGAGGCCCCAAGTCTCCACTCCCGATGATTCGTCTCGATCAAGGCAACCTTCTTGGTGTCAGTGGCCAACCCGACTCGATCGAAAATTCCGTTTCGGACATCAGTCATACCGCTTCCGATCGAATTCGATGTAAGGATGGCGATATCTGGCTCAGCGGAAATGCACTTCTTTGCCCATGTCCCGACTGTGCCGCTCCAATGTCGATTAGGGTTTGGCTGCGACTTGCCGATTGTTGGCGATGCGATTCCAGCGTTTCCCTGACTGAGGAGCAAGTCCGTGCGGTTCATCAACTGGCCGAACTCGCCCCACCACCACAATCAAGACGGGCCCCTTCGGTCTCACCGCCAGCGAGTCGACCTGCCAAATCGTTGCCCGCTCCACCACCGCTCGATTCCGCAACCGCTTTTAGCCCCGAGGAACGAGAGCTCGAGCACCTGAGCCGGGGATCTCTTGCTGCCCGACTGATTCGCGACGGTTTCAAGCTTACCCCAGCCTGGATGGTCAGTTTTATTTTACACCTGATCATTATTTTGATTTTGGCCCTGATCATGTTGGGTGACAAATCATTCCTCCCGGAAACCATTACCCTCTCCACATTTCTAAGTAGCGAAAAAGCAGTCGGCGGCGAAATTCGATTCGAAAACCAGAACGACCTTTTGCAAGATGATCTCGCACTAGCCAACAACATGTCGATCAGCGAAGCAGAGCTGAGAAACGTCCTGCAAAAAGCTGATCAGGATGCCAAAGACCTTCAAGTCGATCCCACCCCAATCGCACCGCTACCGGATCTCGAACGTGTCAAAAAAAACATCACGACCACGGCCGGCCCATTAATGTCGTTTGCTGCACGCGACCCACGGGTCCGTGCAGAAATTGTTCGCAAACAAGGCGGTACGACATTGACGGAGGCCGCTGTTTCCCGAGGAATACGCTGGCTTGCCTCCGTTCAAAATCATGATGGCGGATGGAGTCTGGCTGAATACAACAATCACAAACGACGCGACAATAAAAGCGACATCATGGGAACCTCGTTAGCGTTGCTACCGATGCTCGGAGCGGGGCAAACCCATGAATTCGGCGCCTACAAACAAACCATTGCAGAGGGATTAGTCTGGATTCTTGCGAAACAAAAATCCAACGGCGACCTTCGAGCGGGCTACGAAGGACAGGCCGGAATGTATGCCCACGGCCAAGCCACGATTGTCCTCTGTGAGGCACTTGCTTTAACTGGCGATCAAAGATTTCGCGATCCCGCCCAGCGCGCCATTCGCTTCATCGAAACTTCCCAGCACAAGCAGGGGGGATGGAGATACCGACCTGGGCAGGAGGGAGATACAAGTGTTTTTGGCTGGCAAATGATGGCCCTGCAAAGCGCACGATCGCCTGACCTCAACCTTGATGTCGATGACTCGTCCTTGAAAATGGCAGATTATTTTTTGGACCGAGTCACCACCTCGGCCCGTTTTAACAACCGCCGGAAAACCCAACTGCCCGACGGATCGGCTTACTGCTATCAACCGGGGCGTAACGCAACCGCAGCGATGACAGCCGAGGCGATCCTTTGCCGAATGTACCTGGGTTGGAAAAAAGACGACCCTCGACTCTCCTCTGCCGTCAAATGGCTGATTCAGGACCATTTTCCCCGCGAACGCGAGAGCAACCTGTACTATTGGTACTACGGCACCCAGGTCATGCATCATTATGGCGGAAAGCCGTGGGACCAATGGAACTCGAAAATGCGTGAGCTGCTGATTTCGTCACAGGAAACACGCGGATCCTACCCAGGTAGTTGGAACCCCAGAAAATTTGAGTGGGGGTCCAAAGGGGGACGAATTTACACGACTTCGCTGGCAGTTTGCACGCTTGAAGTCTATTATCGGCACCTCCCACTCTTTAAGCAGATTGAATTGGACGATTAATGACACCCCCGACCGCCCCCAGCGTTTGGAAACTTCGCTCACAAACGTTGACACTTGGCCCACTTCCATTGGTCATGGGAATTGTCAACGTAACGCCAGATAGCTTTTCGGATGGTGGCAAATTCAGCGACACTCATTCCGCCATTAAGCATGCGCTGCGACTCGCCAACCAAGGTGCAGCAATCCTTGATGTGGGTGGAGAAAGTACGCGGCCCTACAGCGCGCCCGTCGATACCCGTCGTGAGCTTGATCGAGTCATCCCCGTCATCGAAGGGATCACCAAAGAAACCAAGACGCCTGTTTCGATCGACACCTCAAAAGCATCCGTGGCCGCCGCCGCCATCGAAGCCGGAGCCCAAATCATTAATGACGTGACAGGCCTCGAAGGAGACCCCCGCATGCCTGAAGTAGCTCTAAATTCCGGGGCCGGCATTTGCGCAATGCATATGAAAGGCGACCCGCAAACAATGCAGGACGATCCTCAATACACCGATGTCGTTCAGGAGATTTACCGATATCTGGATCAACGCAAAACGTTTTTGCTCAACGCAGGAATCGAATTGGAAAAAATCTGCCTCGACCCTGGAATCGGTTTTGGCAAAACTCACGAACACAACCTTCAGCTGATCACAAACTGCGAGGCGTTTCTGGAGCTTGGTTGTCCAATTTTGATTGGGCATTCTCGCAAGGGATTCATTGGAAAAACAGTCGATGTTGAATTCAAAGACAATCCGGATACAACAGAATCCTCAGACCAAAAGACCCTCGCTAACGATTTTAAAATTGCCAACCGGGACGCCGGCACTTTGGCAATCACGCTGATGCTCGCCCGAAAAGGCATGCAAATCGTAAGAGTACATGAAGTTGCCCAAACGGTTGCGGCTTTAAAAATGCAATCAAAGGTCTGAAATCTCTTTGCAGTATTTCGCCTTTGGCTGGCTCATTTAACATCTACTGACTCAGCCTGAGCCTAAGTCGTTCGCTTTAAAACCTGCACACCCACCGCCACACCTGACGCACCAATTGCCAACAAAATCCCGCAGGGCAATAACATTTCAGTGAAACTGAAATCACGCCAGATTGCACCTTCGATCGATAGGATCGCCCAGCGAATGGGGCTGACCACACTCAAGCTTTGCATGAATTGCGGCATAAACATTACCGGGATCATGCAGCCCCCAAGCATTGCCATCACCATATTAATCGCCCAACCGGCCCCGTTGACCGACTGTTCCGTTTTCCCCAAAACAGACATCACCATCATGATGCCGACAAAACAAAACGAAACGCAGACCGCTGCCAGAATCAACAATGGAAAATTCTTCGGTCGCATTCCAAGTTGTATCCCCAAAACCGTCATCAACGCGATCACTGCGATTACCGAGATGAAACAAGCTAATGCTTTCCCACCAATAATCTCGAACTTTGAAACCGGAGCCACTTGGAGACGAGTCAGCGTACCCTGCGTTCTCTCTTGGGCAATTGAAATCGCAAACCCGGCACAACAAGCCAACACACCCCACATCATGGCTTGCGGAAAACTTACGTCCCATCGAGATTTCATTTTCATGACCTGGCCACGCTGACTCTTGGGGTCAATCGTTCGGGTGACGTCAATCGCTTCAATATTGGCAAATTGAAATCCCTCCTCCCCTCCAGGAGCAGCTGACGATTCATCTGACTCGGTCTGAAGTGCGTCAATGCTCTCAACCATACCTTCGACTGAACCAAGAAACGTCTTCATCAACAACCGATTAGCAACACTAATTGACTCGTTATCCTCCAAGTCCTGACGTGATTTTTCGAGAAAGTCGTTCATTAAATCTTGGTCTTGGAATCTCGAACCAGCGAGTGATCCGATCGCCTCCATCACGAACCCCTGCAACATCGCCGACTCAGCGGCTCGAGACGGGTCTGCTCCGATTTGGATCGTAGGCGCTTCTCCCCAAAAGACACCTGCAGTCTCGCCGAAGCCTTCCGTCAAAACCAGCATCGCTACTCGTTGGCCCTTGCGAACACTTTCTCGGGCAGTTTCAAGGTCTGCCATTTCCTTAAGTTCAACCGATTCATTCTGTTGAAACGATTCAATAAACTTCTGCGACAAGGAGCTGTTGTCTTGGTCAACGATGCAAATTCTCATCTGGGATCCACCCCCTCCGGTCGATCCCATATTCCCCATGATCAGACCAAAAAAAAGGCCCATCAAAATCGGAAACCCGATGATAAAAAACGCACCCATTTTGTCTCGCAATAAAAGCTTTAAGTCTTTCATCGCCATTTTTAAAATTCGATTCATCCGTCGCGAAGACTCCTACCCGTTAAGGCCAAAAACACGCTTTCTAAATCCGGCTGAGCAATGTTCAGCGTTGAAAACTGCATCCCTTTGCTCGTTAATTCAGCAACCTGCTCCAGAGGTCGGTCTGACTCAAAACGCACCGTGGAACCCTCCAAAGAACCGCCATGCAATGACTCGACCAACTGGGGGTCTGCAGACCCCATCAGTTCCGCCTTCACTACAGAGGTCCCACCATGATTGGCAATCAAGCCCGAAACCGAGTCGAGTGCCAACAGCTTCCCCTGGTCAACAATTGCCACGCGATCGCACAATCGCTGCGCTTCTTCCATGTAGTGCGTCGTGTACAGGATCGTCATCCCCTGTTTCTGCAACCGGTGAATACTCTCAAAAATGTGATTCCGAGATTGCGGATCTACCCCCACCGTCGGCTCGTCGAGCAACAGAATCCGGGGTTCGTGAATTAAAGCCACAGCAATATTTAACCGGCGTTTCATACCACCAGAATACGTTTTCACCCGATCATTTTTGCGATCATTGAGCTCTGCGAACTCCAGCGCCCACGTGACACGCTCATTTAAATGACCACCGGACAGCCCGTAGAGTTGGCCAAAAAATCGAAGATTCTCCTTCGCCGTGAGATCCTCGTACAGGGAAAGCGATTGAGGTGCGATGCCAATCAAAGTTCGTACTTTCGGATGCGTCGGATCACTTTCCCCCGGTGACGCATCACCGACTTCAACAGTACCGCTGTCAGGTGCTAACAAACCTACCAGCATGCTGATGGTCGTTGTTTTGCCCGCACCATTTGGCCCCAACAGACCAAATGTTTCTCCAGCTGCGATCTGAAAACTTAATCCATCAACCGCAACATTTTCACCGTAATTTTTTCGCAGGTCCTGCGCCTTAATCATTGTTCAATCAATCCGCTAACCGTGTTATATCGTAAAGGCACTTTCGTCTCACTCGGCTCATTCTTGGTAAATATTTACGTCTGCCACTAAATCAAACAAAAAAATGGTATCCGCCTCATCTAACCACTATGAGCAAGCATTAAAAGGTACACATGCTTGTTATAAACCATCGTCAAGTACAGATTAACGAAAGTGACCAAAAAGAGAAGGCAAGCTTCACTTTCTCTCTGAATGAGGCTCCCTGGCGGCCGCCCCCATCACCCCGTGCCGAAAACCAGTTTCTATGATTGAATGCTTGGAGGGCTCAGTCGTAAATGCAGGGCAGCAAATCGGTCGTGCGAATTGCTACTCGATAATCGACTTGACCAGCACCGCCCGCTCAACGTTATGATTTTTCCCAGGCTCAAATGCAACTGGGATTGACCGGTCAACCAAAAAGAAACCGCGATGCCGGCTTAGTGTTCCCTCATCCGCTCCCGCTTCGATACCCGCTCGCGACGCGCCTGGTTTCAAACTGCCATCGGAATTGACTTCGAAATAACCAATGGTGACCCAAACCGCAAACACACTGGACCGAGAAGTGACGAGGTTACCTAATCTTTGACGCATATCGTTGCGAAAATACGGGGCACGATCGCTGTAAAAAACGTCAGCCGCAGGATCGGGGTCGAAATCAAACAGAGGCTTTTCAGCTCCATCTTTCTTCCTAAACAACCCGCACTCGACAGGGTCAACTACGGGCCCAGCCCCGGGGGGAACCAGGTTATTTGCGTGGGCAGGCCGGTAGGGATTCCCAAATTTGTAAGCCCCCGTTCCGTCGCGAGATTCTTCCCAAGCCTCGAATTTCACGTTATCCAACGTACCACTGGAATAATAGCCCATCAAACCGTTCCAGACTCGAAAGTCCGTAATCGTGTTGATGTTGACTTTCCCCGGATACCGATAATTGGAAATCGTATCGAATGGCGCCGCCAAGCCAAAGGAAACACTGTGCGTCGAATTGGCAAACGTAATTGGATTAACATACGACTCAGTGCCGACAAACCGCGACGGGACTTCGAGGTAGTCAAACACGTGGTGCAACGAAGCCGAATAATTTTCACCTTCGACCTCGTCGGCATAAAAATTAAGTAGATGTGGATACTGTCCCGAATAGCTTCTGGCACCCGTCAATTCGTGAATTTCACTGGGCGGACGATAAACATTGCGAGAGTCTTCGGCCGCCGTATCGAACAGTCGCGTGATCCAGTAGTTCGAGCAAAAAGGTACATTGGCAAGTTCCAACTGACTGGCAAACGGTCGATTATTCCAAGTCAACCAACCGAAAGGCCGAGGGGCATCCGGAAATGCCTCTCGATAGGCTTGATTTAAGCCTCCCAACGAATCCAAAAAATTACGACTGAGAATATGAGCATCTGCGGTCAGACAATCCAATTCCTCAACTTCTTGAGTATTGGTTGCGTTGACTCGTCCTTCCCGATCATTCTTGAAGAGCATTCGGTGCCGGCCCTCCACTTGCCCCCGCTCAGAATCGACGTCTCCTCGACGCTCGTAACTTCCAAAACGCATCACATCAGGAACATTGTTAGGATCGACCACCGTCTCAGCACCATTAAACGCAAACAGATCGAGCGAGCTGGAATCAATTGTCCGGTACGGATTCGTGTCCGCGTTAAATCGAATCAATGGATTGGCCAGACGCTGAAGATGAACGGTTCGATAACCAGGCCTCAAGCCATCGTGTTTCAAAAAATTGTCGTAATGATTGCTGTCAACGACCCAGTCCACAGGATGATCAAATGCATAATCAAGCGGCTCTCCGGTCGTGGTGTCTTCGCTGAACTTGAGTCCATCCTCAACTTCTAAAACGTCAGCGGTAATACCTCCGACGCCTTCGACCGCGTAATAGCCATCAATCGGATCACTCACCCCTAATTCACGATACCAGCCTCCACCATTGAGACCGATAGGAAGTACCGCGACTTTGCGGGTTGTCAGCTCTAACTCATTATTAATTTGATCCCACTGCAGTAATTGCAATTCTCCATTGGTCGGATCGAGACTGATCCGCCGAGTTTGATCATGCAATTCTTCCGGCTCCAATGCTTCCGGAGTGAGACGCCGCCCGAAATAGGTGTCGTACCGATTACCAACTTTTTTGCCCTGCGTGCCCACGACTGCATATCGGCCGGGTCCCACAGAATCAGCTTGGATATCATCCTCGGGATAATAAACTTCGGGCCCACTATCGACTGAGAATGAAGGTTTGGCAAAATAGATTCGACGAATGGGCGTTGGTGATTCGTCTGAAGGGTTATTAATGCGATCATCCGGATCGAGATCACGTTGATCGTGGTCAGTGACGACCAGCCGCCAAACAGGACTCGAACCATCTGGCGAGGTCCTCTGAAGGTCGACTCCCGCCAGCTCTTGATCATACAGCTCAGCCGGGCGAACCTGGTTCGCGTCGTTCATGACCCAAGGGTTGTAAAGTTCAAAAAACGCCGAAACTTTGGGAACGAGGTGGCTATCAAAATCGGTGTCAGGTTCGTCAGCATCTCCGACTCGCGTTGCCGTTTCACCGTCGGCAACTGACTCAATTTCGAGGTCCTGTGTGCGTCGATCGTGCGTCACCATTGTCTCGGAGATCAGTAATTCAGGCCGTTCAGCCCCCCAAAACAAATACCTCAATTCCCGCTTGGGAGTTCCTTCTTGAATCGATTCTGTTGTCGTCACATCCCCATCAACATCCCAACCATTCCATGGATTCAGATCGACTTCGAAAGGGGTCATGATCGAATCGCGATCGCGAAAATCCACCACGTTGACAGCCCACTGGGCGATGACACGCCGGTAATCAAGCAAATCATCGTTATTGGTTGTGCCATCATCATTGAAGTCATACCAATCCGAAATACTAATCCTTCCATCGCCATTTCGGTCGACCCGTTCGGTGCTGAGCAAAGTCATCACATATAAATGGCGAGCAAAATTGGCTCGACTGAGGTAAGTATCAAGATCGCCACCGACTGATCCATCATTGTCATGATCAAACTCAAACTGGCGGCCCATTGGATGCGTAATAAAATCTGTTTCACCGATTTCGTCGACGACCGAATTGCCATTATTGTCAATTCCGTCGCCAAACTCCCGATTCACGTTCATTGGTAAACCACGAAAGACTTCAGCGGGAAGCAATTTTTTTAAAGTCGAACGGATGACGGATTCACGATTCGCCGTATCACGGGGAATCCCATCGACGCCCGTGTCTTTCTTCAGAATTCGGTAAAGCTTCTCAGGAAGATTTTCAAAAGTCGTGGGGACTTCGAAACTATCGGTCGTGATCGAATGCCCTGTGGTCCCAGTACCGAAGGCGCCCAAATCCTTCAAGCGGGCCGGAAGCAACCTCGCATCAGGATCATTTCGGCGCAAGACGGCTTCCAATTCCTCGGGCTGAAAAGGACTATCAAAGCCACGTTCACCCGGCCCAAAAAACTGGCTGTCCACAAAGGTCATTTCATACGGCGAATCAGCAATCTCATTGGCCAAAAGAGAAAAACCTACATTCGCCACCGGCAACCCGATTGGAAATGCGTTATCAGCAACATCAAAGATCTGGGGATAGCCAAATGCAAAACGTCCATGCACATCCATCGCCGATCCATACAACCGATCGACCGTTCCGGGAATCAGTTTGCCAAAACTATCGTCCGGATATCCAAAAAGCTTGTAAGTTGACCAATCATCGCGAACGTTCGGTTGTCCCGGGCGGCCATCAACCCCATACCGACCCGGCGTCTCCGCCGAGCCTTCCAGCAAGGACGACCATGCGGGCGTGACTGCAGACAGATTGATTTCTGGCGGTCCGTAACCCTGACCACGTGAACCTGTTGTATTGCCCAGAAATTGAATTTCTGTCATTCCATGGGAGCCCTCTTTCAGGAGACTCCCATGTGCATTGACGTTCAGCTTTCCTCCCATATCAACAACCGTGTATGAGACCAATGGTTTGATGCAAGAGCCGTCAGGTCGAATCTGCAGTGGCAGGCCCGTGTCCATCCATATCCCTTCAGGTCGACCATCATTGTTGTTGTCGACCATGATTCCGTTATTGCCCGGCCCGCCTTTTTTAAAGGCTCGAAAATCTCCACGCGATCCAGATGCAGCAACCTCATCGCGATGGAAACTCGGATGCAGCACATTCCCATCGGGCATCAAAGCCGCCAGGAACATGTTCTGATAATCGTAGGTGTCGTAGCTTTCGTTGGGTCCCATCGAATTAGGCTGATTCCCAAACGACGTACTCAGGGAAAAATAGCCGGGACCAGATTTACCGATCAGCTGATCTAGCGTTCGCCCTTTTTGATTAGGCATCAAGGCAGCTGCAGAAAGGGCCGCGTCATTACGCTTGGTGAATGGGTTGTAGTGTCCTGCCCCCGTCCCCGCAAAAGGCCGACCATTGATAATAATCTGCGAGTTTACCATCAAGCCCGCATTGGAAATCTTGAATCCGTTTTCAATGCGGCTGGGCAAAATAACGAATGAATGAACGGTCCCCGCAGTATTAACTTGGTGATCAATGATCCGCGCTGACAAACCCCGAGCCGCTCCAGTGGTCACGCTGATGACCTGTCCGGTTAAAAGTCCCGGGATTGGCTCAGGGGTGTAGATTGATCCGTCGATGAGTTTCTTGAGATCGGAATTGAGTGTTAACTCAATGAAGTGCTCACTCGAATCAGCGGATGCTGACTGAATCGTTCCGGCCACACCGTATCCATAAATGTCAGCGAGCAAACTGTGTCCTCGCAACGGCGAGTTTCGATCGCTCAGTTCCGGGCCGCGAAACAGATCATAAAACGCACGCTCAATGAGAGCGCTGCGATCGGTCGCATAAATGTGTTTGACGCTTCGTTTCCGGGCCGAGCGAAAATAGTCGTTAGAAACAACGACAAAAGCGGTGCCCATGAGGAGAAACAACACAATCATCGAAACCACAAACAACAGCGTGATTCCGCTTCGCGAGTGACCTCTGAAGTTATGTCGTTTCAGTTTCATCGGCAATGAAAAGTAGGTGCTTTCAAGCAAAAACCGTTGACGCTGTAATTGAATATCGGCCTTCCATTGCCCATTGAGCGGAATACTTTGACGATCACTCCCGGCTGAAAAATCCCTACAAATTCGATCTTACCATCGGAATAGCCGGAATGATTGGAACCTTGCCGGCTCATATCTCGACAACATGCTCAATCCCGTTTCCTCGCTCGCGATGATTGCGGGCAGGCACGGCCCTCATTTCCAAGCCAAAGTATGCGAAATTTAACGGGCCCACTCCCGAGGGAGGAGGGAACATTTACCTCGGTCCTTGAGTTAGGCCAAACAACATTGGTTACGAGCTATCCCCCAAACCAATTCACCGTTACGCCAGCACCGACTATTCAATAATGCTCTGAACCAAAATCCCTCGTTCGACATTGTGATTTTTGCCGGGTTCGAAACCTACAGGAATCGAACGATCGAAAATGTAGAAACCACGATGCCGGACTGAATCGCCAGTGTCCGTTCCAACTTCCGCACCCAACAACCCATTTTCGTCGACCTCGAAATAAGCAACAGTGATCCAAATTGCAAACACGCTCGAACGATTGGTCGTCAGATTAGCCAATCGCTGTCGTTGAGCATTTCTGAAATAGGCACTTCGATCCGCATCGTAGGCACTGGTCGTACTAACGAAATCGAACAAAGGTTCGCTTCCGGTGTCATCCGCCCGAAAGATCGTTGTCTGCGGGTCCTCAACTACCAAGTCGGTATTCGAGCCGCCAGTGAAACTGCCAAGTTCAGGAACATACTGTCCGGTTCCCGCAGGCCGGAAAGGATTTACAAAATCGGTGGGGAGGGACGGGGAAAGTCCAATGTTTCCAGATCCAAGAAGTCCCCCTCGCGAATCTCGGAAATCTTCCCAGGTCAAAGCCCCAGGAAAATTGGTAAATCCTCCTTG
The DNA here is from genome assembly GCA_029247405.1 of Mariniblastus sp. Taxonomy (GTDB): domain Bacteria; phylum Planctomycetota; class Planctomycetia; order Pirellulales; family Pirellulaceae; genus Mariniblastus. The sequence goes on along the minus strand of JAQWLH010000157.1, from coordinate 1,990 downwards.
AAGCGAATCCCAAATCCTCGAAGTGCTCTCGTCACCAAGGTCATTGTAAATCGTGTTTAAGTTGATCTTGCCGGGCACGCGATAGCGGGGTAGCACGTTGAACGGATGGTTCACAATCCACTCGGGGTTCATTCGTTCTTCGGTACCCAGAAATCGCGAAGGAGCCTCAAGGTAATCCATCAATCGGAAAATGTTCGTCCGATCTCCTCCGACCCCACCTCCGCTGTCAGTGTCATTAGCAAAGAAGTTCATCAAATGCTGGTATCGCCCACGAGTCGTATCCGTAAAACCTTCAAACGGATCGGATCCATCATCGGTTGTAAACGACCGAGTCAACCACTGGGGTGACGACAGGGGCACGTTCGAGGTTTCTAAGTGACTGACGTAGGGACGGTTGTTCCATGTTAGCCAACTGAATGGCTTGGACGGTCCCGCGGCAGTAAGGTAACTATCATTTGTTCTTCCAAGCGACTCATCCATTTGGAAATCAGCATAATGCGTTGGGTCAGGATTTGTCGGAGAGATTGATGCGTCTCTTCCCGATCGCCACAGCTCCCGCGGTTGGGCTTCGTGGCCATCTTCGTTAATCCCCTCAGCACCACGCTCCAGAGAAACCGCTCGATCTGCTCCTCCGAACGATGGTGTGCCGTTACCGTTACCGTTACCGATTCCGTTTCCATTGCCGATCCCATTGCCGATCCCATTGCCATTGCCACCGGCATTGGCGTTGCCATTCGCATTGCCATTCGCATTGCCGTTGCCATTGCCACCACCACCGCCGCCTACTAGAGATTCATCCGCATCGGTGACGCCATTAATTACCGCCAAATCCATCTCCATTGAGTCAATTGTGATGTACGGATTGGTGGTACCATTCCAGGGCATCAATGGATTTGCCAGTCGCTGAAGCTTGATCACCCTAAACTTTTTGGACATTCCGTCGATGACATAAAGTTCTTCGAGATCGTCGTCATTGCGATTAGGGTCGGTAGAGTTGGGATAATCAAATGGCTCGTCATGAGGCACGGGGTACCGAAGTCCATCTTCGGTAGGAATACCCGGTGTTCCGTTGGCGTCAACTTCGGGATAGCCCGAGGAACTCGTTAATGCGGTTGGGCGAAATGGGTCGCTCACCGAGAATCTTCGAGCGGAGGCTGTTCCGGCATTGCCAACGCGAGCTTGGTCAATGGGAACCACAATTGCGTTTCGTTCATTATTGATGTCATCAAACCCAACGACTTGATTGTCACTGGGAACGATGGTGAGACTACGAGTATTTTCCAAATCAAGACCTCCGGCGCCCAATTCATCGGCTTGAGTCTTACCTCTCAGACGCCCCATGTAAGCTTTGTACTCACCCGCGTTATCAGGATCTTCTATTCCAAGCGTTCCAATGACCGCTTGAGCCCCCGGACGAAGGCTTGGAATATCAAAACTCGAGTGGAAAACCTCTACATCTCCGCCATCGTCATCACCGATGGTAGCGGTGCTCGGATCGGTCATGTAAACGTAACGCATCACTCGATTCGAGGCCAAAGCGTCTCCGGCAGCATCAAACCGTTCTCGCTCGACCGCAATTCGCCAAACCGGTGTTTCAGAACCATTGGCCGCTGGAGTCGAACGATTAAGCACCAAGCCATCATTATTGTAGAGCGTTTCGTCGAACCGCTGATTCAAACGATTCTGAGTCCATGGATTGTAAACTTCGATATAGGCAAATGGCTCAGGACGCAAACCTTGATCGAAATGAGTATCGCCATCGGCAACATCATCGCCTGATGGATCGGTCGACAAGTCCTCAGTTCGGCGAGGGTGTGCTGCCATCGTTTCAGTCAGCAATAGCTCCGGTCGCTCAAGACCCCAGACAAAGTCATTTGGCCCCGGTGCCCAACTACCATCCCATGGGTTGGGATCGTATTGGAAACGTGTCATGATCGAATCAGGATCGCGAAAATCAGCAATGTTGATCGCCCATTGAGCAAGAATTCTC
>JAQWLH010000124.1 GCA_029247405.1 Mariniblastus sp. | reverse complement strand
AATTACGGTAAAGTCATTCGTGGCGCAATGGACATTGACATCAACCGAGCGATTTCGCTGGCTCAGACCTATAGTTTGGACTATTACACCAACGATGCACAAAAGGTCATCGATGACCCTAACATCGACCTTGTCTACATCGCCTCCAATCACGAGTCTCATGCCGAGTACGCCATTGAAGCGCTCAAAGCGGGCAAGTCAGTTCACATCGAGAAACCGCACGTGGTTCGTGAAGACCAGTTAGTCCGCCTGTGTCAGCAAATGACCCAGTCGGCAGGTAGCGTTGGATTGGGCTTCAACCGCCCCAACAGCAAAATCGGAAAAATGATTAAGGAAAAGCTCGCTGAGCAACCAGGGGCGATGATGATGAACTGGTTCGTCGCTGGACACGAGATTGACCCGGACCATTGGTACTTCCACGAAAAAGAAGGGGGCCGGATTCTGGGAAATCTCTGCCATTGGACCGACTTCATCTACCAAATGGTGCCGGAAGAAAACCGATATCCGATCGAGATCAATCCAACTCGCGCGGAGCGATCTGATTGCGACATTGCGGTGACTTATGTTTTCGGAGACGGTTCGATCGCAATTATTACGTTTTCTGCCAAGGGTCACACGTTTGAAGGTGTTCGCGAAAGTTTTGCAGCCCACCGCGGCAATGCGTTAATGGCGATGTCTGACTTCAAAACACTAACGGTCGAGATCATCGACAAAAAAATTAAATGTTCGCCGTTCTATCGCGACCATGGTCACAGTGGAGCGATTGAATTTTCTTACGAAGCGAGTAAGAAACAGCGTGAGGGATGTAGTGTCAAATACGTTTGGGAAACTGGGGAACTGTTTCTGAAAACCAAGGAAGCCCTTGAGAAGAATCAAAAACTGACTTTGCGTGGATTTGAGGATTGCGAGATCAGCAAAACATGTGCGGCAAATCCCTAAGCTGCCAGATCGACCTAAAGTGAACGAATTTATTTTAAGTAGCTTAAAATTAAGTAGGACTTTGCTGACTGTATGAAACAAATTCTTCAAAACTTGGGCAATGGGGAAACCATTCTTGCGGATGTTCCCTGCCCCAGACGGTCAAGTGGATCGGTGCTTTGTCAGACGACATGCACTCTCGTTTCGCTGGGAACCGAGAAAATGCTGATTGACTTTGGTAAGAAAGGTTGGATCGCCAAAGCGCGATCCCAACCGGACAAAGTCAAGCAGGTCATTCAAAAAATTAAGACCGATGGATTGTGGACAACAGTGGACGCAGTCCGCTCCAAACTCGACACTCCCATTCCGCTTGGATACTGCCATGTCGGTCGTGTTGTTGAAGCGGACTCGGGCAGCCAATATCTGGCCGGACAACGAGTGATCACCAACGGGAATCACGCGGAAATGGTCTCCGTCCCTGAGAACCTGGTGGCCAAAATTCCCGACTCAGTGACAGACGAGGCAGCTGCATTTACAGTCGTTGGCGCCATTGGCCTCCAAGGAATTCGACTATTGCAACCGACCCTCGGCGAAAAGATTGTGGTTAGCGGACTGGGCTTAATTGGGTTGCTTACCGTTCAAATGTTGAGAGCCCATGGATGCCAAGTATTGGGTATAGATTTCGATTCAAAGAAGCTTGAACTTGCACGACAATTCGGCGCAGAAACAGTCGACTTGAGCGCTGGGCAGGATCCGGTCGCGGTGGCTAACGGATGGTCTAACGGGCAAGGTGTCGATGGTGTTTTGGTCACCGCATCGACCAAGAGCGATGAACTGATTCACCAGGCTGCTACGATGTGTCGTAAGCGCGGGCGCATCGTGCTTGTTGGAGTGATTGGATTGAACCTACAGCGAGCCGACTTTTACGAAAAAGAGCTGTCGTTTCAAGTTTCTTGTTCATACGGACCCGGTCGGTATGAAACCAACTACGAAAATCGGGGGATGGATTACCCGATCGGATTTGTGCGATGGACCGAACAGCGAAATTTTCAAGCCGTGTTAGATCTAATGTCGGATGGCCGAATCGATACTGCTCCATTGATTACGCATCGTTTTAGTTTCGATGAGGCTCTTGAGGGATATAAAGCGATCAGTCAATCGGGAGCCATGGGTATTCTGCTTGAGTATTCTGATGGGAAAGATAAACGCGACCGTATAATCGTAATTAATCCAAACAAAATCAGTAAGTCTGACGGCAGTGTTTCAGTTGCCTTTATTGGGGCTGGTGGATTCACGACACGGATGCTCTTGCCGCTGCTGCCAACTGAAGGTGTCGTTAAGAAAACGATTGTGAGTAGCTCAGGAGTTTCTGCCGCCTACGCAGGAAAAAAGTTTGGCTTTTTGGAAACATCAAGCGACTCTGAAGCCGTCATCAATGACCCTGACATCAATGCGGTATTCATTACAACGCCTCATAATAGCCACGCCCGAATGGTGTGCGATTCATTGAAGGCCAATAAGCATGTCTTTGTCGAAAAACCTTTGGCAATGAATCACCAAGAATTGGCCGATATCGAACAGGCGATGGTGGCAAATCCGGAGGCATGTTTGATGGTTGGGTTCAATCGCAGATTTTCCCCGCACATGACAAAGATGAAGAGCTGGCTTGCTAGTTGTCCCGGTCCAAAATCCATCATCCTTACGATTAATGCTGGAGCGATTCCGGCGGATCATTGGACTCAAGATCCGGCGGTCGGCGGTGGGCGAATCATTGGCGAAGGATGTCATTTTATTGATCTCGCGAGATTCCTGGCCGGTTCACCGATAGATGAATCGAGTGCCTCGACGATGGTTGGTGGTGAAGGTCAACTGGGAGATTGTGTTGCAATGCAATTGAGTTTCGAGGATGGTTCGATCGCGACCATTCACTACCTTGCCAATGGAAGCAAGGATTTCCCCAAAGAGCGAATTGAAGTATTTGCCGGGGGGAAAGTTTCTGTCTGCGACAATTTTCGATCTTCTAAAGTGATTGGCGGCTCAAGCAACTTTAAAACACGGAGACAAGATAAAGGTCATGCGGCTGAACTAACACAATTCATTCATGCTATCGGTCAAGGTGGAAATTGGCCGATTGCGGCGGAAGAAATAATTGAAGTCTCCAGACACACAATTGATCTAGCCGAACAGGTACAGAAGAAATTGAATGCTTAGATCAAAATTGCGTTAGCAAGGGACGATCAGCCATCAAATTTAAATTAACTTCGCATGCGAATTGTTTTCCTAACTCACTACTTTCCACCTGAAGGAAACGCACCTGCGTCTCGCACGTTTGATCATTGTGTTCGCTGGGCCGCCGCGGGTCACGAAGTTACCGTCATTACTTGTGCCCCCAACGTGCCTAATGGCGTGGTCTATGAAGGATATAAAAATCGTCTCTGGCCTCAGCGGGAAACCGTCGACGGCATCCAAGTGATTAGGTCTTGGACGTATGTTGCCGCCAACGCAGGCGGTATGAAGCGCATCTTAAATTATGTCTCCTACCTGTTTTCAGCCGTTTTTTCATTTCTATTTTTCTGTCGTCGTCCAGATGTGGTCGTCGCAACATCACCGCAATTTTTTTGCGGTTGGGCTGGGACGATTTGCAGTTACCTGAAATGGACGCCCTTCATTCTCGAAATCCGCGATATTTGGCCTGAGTCAATCGTCACCGTGGGTGCAATGAAGAAAGGGTTCTTTGTTCGCCTCTTGGAAATTCTCGAGAGGTGGATGTACCGAAGTGCCAATCATATCGTTGCTGTCGGCAATGGCTATAAAGAAAATATTGTCGGCAAGGCAGACGTGTCGGATCGAATTAGCGTCATCACCAACGGGGTCGATCTCAATAAATTTCAACCGAAAGTACCGTCTGATGATTTCCTTCAAACACATGATTTGATTGGGAAATTTGTCTGTTCCTATGTCGGCACCATTGGGATGGCGCACGGGCTTGATGTGGTTGTTCGCGCAGCAAAAATTCTGAAGGATCAGGGCCGAGACGATATTGTGTTCTGTTTGGTGGGTGATGGAGCAAGACGGATCAAGTTAGAGGAGCTGGCTGCAACGGAACAAGTCTCCGAGTTGGTCCGGTTTACCGGAAGGCTGCCAAAATCTGAAATGGCTACAGTGCTGGCAAGTTCTGACGGTATGCTCGTTCATTTAAAAAAGACTGACCTGTTTCAGACGGTTATCCCGTCCAAAATCTTTGAAACGATGGCAATGAACCGTCCGTTGATTATGGGTGTGCAAGGTGAGTCAGCTGAAATTGTACGTCGAAGTGGTTCTGGAATTGAAATTGAACCGGATAACGCATCGGATCTTGTTGCCGCCGTTACGAGATTGCGTGACGACGATGATTTGTATCAATCACTTTGCAAGAGTGGCCGAGATTTTGTCGCTGAAAACTACACTCGTGATGTGCTTGCTGATCGATTTCTAAAAAAGATCGAGACCGTGGCCTTGGGGAAGAAAGTTGTCGTTTCCGATGCTTGACCCACAGCAAGTTACGCTGGATCACTTGGATGGTCGATACTCAGGCATATTTATTAAAAGAACTCTTTCCAGACGGTAGCCTTCGTTGACCATTGAATCAGCAAATATCAGCCAAACCATCAAATTGGAGGTCGATGCCAACGAACTAGTTGTGAGCGCTCAAGGTAGTCGTAAAAAGCTGGAACGGATGTTTCAGATTACCCGATATTACCGTTGGTCCCAAATCGCAATCCGATTTCGCAAAATTGTGCTGGGAAAACTAAGTGCCCAAAAGTTTATAGGTGAGATTCCCGTTGGTGGAGAAACTGCTCTGAACAAGGTGGCCAATGTGGCGACGATCGCCGATGTGATCGTGCGTTATCACCGGGATCACATCAGCCATCGACAGAACAACGTCGGAACGGGTGAACTGGTGTTGCTCAACCAAAAACACAAGATCGGCTGGCCCTATGATTGGACTGGCGCAGGTGCATCACACCTTTGGCGATTCCAACTTCATTACCATGAATTTCTTCTTCAATTGGTTGCAGAAGATGAAGCACGAACTAACCCTCGACATGAAAATTGGGGCACCATTTGGGCCGTCATTCGAGATTGGATTGAAAAACATCAGCCGGAAACAGTGTTAAAACAAACTGACGCGTGGCACCCCTATTGTATCGCCAGACGTCTGGCCGCTTGGGCGTGGCTGTTATCATTGTCTCCGCCAGATGACGAGTTGCAGCATGTCGTGCTTAAAAGCATCGCACAGCAAGCTCAATTCCTTAAACGAAACCTCGAGACAGATGTGCGTGCCAACCATCTTTTTGAAAACTATGCGGCGCTCGCGATCTCTGGATTCTTGATTCAAAGCCAATACTCTGAATCTTGGCTTGATTGCGCTGAATCCGGAATTCGATACGAGTTGCCTCGGCAGATACTAGAACATGGCGAGCATTTTGAATTGGCTCCAATGTATCATTACCAAATCTTGAGTAATGTTCTGCGAGTCGGTTATTTAGCGATTAACCGAAGACCCAATTTTAGTAAATTTTGTTTCGAGTATGCCGTTGGAATGATGCAGTTCCTCACTGATGTAACCCACCCCGATGGCGAGATCCCATTGTTTAGTGACAGCTGCTTCCATGAATCCCCCAGTGTGCCACAGCTAAAGAAGGTTGCCAATCTATGTGGTTTAACATGGAATTCTCCCAGCGTAGGAGCTGCCGAGTGTGGACCATACTGGATGCACCGAGAGAGCGACTCAAGCGAATCGGACTTTATAGTGTTCGATCGAGGTGCCGTAGCCGCTGACGAGTTGCCCGCGCACGCTCACTGCGACCTGTTGAATTTTGAGGCTTCAATCGATGGCCAGCGATGGTTCGTAGACAGTGGTAATTATTACTACGAAGCCGGGTCAATGCGACAGTATTGTCGCTCGTCACTTGCGCATAATGTCGTAACCGTTGAAGGTGAAAACCAATGTGATATTTACTCAAAATTTCGAATGGGGCGACGTGGCCGAATTACGAGTCTAACTTCTGGCCAATCCCAAGAATTTTGTTGGGCACGTGCAAGTCACGATGGATATCGCCATTTAGGTGTTAATAAAATCGAAAGAATGATTGCGGTTAAGCCCGCTCATGCCCTGATTTGCACCGACGTGGCCTTCTCCAACAAGCAACCTAGCCTATTTGGCTATCTCCATTTATCACCGGATGTTTCAGTTAAACAAGTTCAATCGAATCGTAATGGTGATCTGCAGTTTGAAATAAAAAATGAGCTTACCCGGCGTTTTATTCGCTTTTTTGGTTGCCAAAACGTCTCGATTGAACAAGGCTGGTATTGCTCTGCGTTTGGCGTTCGCGAAAAAAACTCGATCTTTATTTACGAGCCAAGTTCCATAGACATTCCTAGCGGCTGGATGCTCAGTCTGCCTGATTCTGCGGTCGAGGTCGTTTCAAGCATTTACAAACTTGCGATCTCGGGATCCAACTTCAACAACACTATTTGGAAATTTGACTGATGAGACTTGCTTGTATTGTTGGTGCCCGTCCCAACTTCATGAAAATTGCACCCATTTTGCGTGCGATGAAGAATCATGACTCGCTCAATCCTATCTTGATTCATACTGGCCAGCACTACGACAAAAACCTTTCTGATGTGTTCTTTGAAGAACTCGGCATCGATCCGCCAGACATTGCTCTAGGAATTGGTTCCGGCTCCCATGCCCAGCAAACGGCTGATGTGATGGTCGCAATCGAAAAAGTTTTGCTTGACGCACATGAGAGCGGCGAACCGTTTGATCGGTTGATTGTTGTTGGCGATGTTAATTCAACGGCTGCTGCGGCAATTGCAGCGGTTAAATTGCATATTCCAGTTGCCCATGTCGAAGCCGGTTTGCGCAGTTCAGATCGACGGATGCCAGAAGAAATCAACCGTGTGATCACCGACGCGATCTGTGACATGCTGCTGGTGTCGGAACCTTCGGGTGTCGAGAACCTAAAAAAGGAAGGGCACCCCGACGAAATCATCCACCTAGTTGGAAACGTGATGATCGATACCCTGATGACACAAGTCGATCGGGCCAAGGATTCCGGAATGGTCGAGCGTCTTGGTCTAGAACCTGGAGCCTACGGAGTCGCTACGCTTCACCGGCCCTCCAATGTTGATACCGCCGAAGTTCTCGGGGGACTGGTCGATGTGATTGTTGATATTTCTAGCGAGATGCCTTTTGTGTTTCCAATTCACCCTCGGACCAAGGCTAGACTGGAATCTTTCGACTTATTGGGACGATTAAAAACTGCGCCTCATGTTCACTGTCTCGAGCCAATTGGGTACCTCGATTTTCTGAATTTAACATCTCAAGCCAAAGTGATCGTCACTGATTCCGGTGGGCTACAGGAAGAATCAACCGCTCTGTTGGTGCCTTGTTTGACAATGCGAGAGAACACCGAGCGACCCGTAACCTGCACTCAGGGGACAAGCACTTTGATTGGGAATGATACAGAAAAGTTACATCTTTATTTGCGTCAGGTTATCGAAGGTACCTATAAAAAAGGCCAGTGTCCTGAGCTTTGGGATGGAAAGGCCGCAGAGCGGATCTCGCAGATTCTCATTGCCGAAGGTAAACGTAAGCAACCATAGGAGATTGAGGTTTTGGCAATTAAGATAAATTCCTTCAATTATTGAAATAGCATTGCTTTCTTTCACCTACCAAATTCTAAGTCTTATGACATTGATTTTGCGACGAAGCGTTGAACAGGTTGACAGAAGTGCTGGGCAAATCGTTGAAAAACCCTTTTATTGACTCTAAGTTCTGTTGATTAACCACAACATTTTCCCAATCAATATCTAGAGCGAGTGCCATTTAGCCGCTTGCGTAAAAGAAGGCTCGAAGCAAGTGCCGGCAACTCAGCCATAATCCTTTTTTAAAACAATTATTGAATATAATATTTTATGGCCATCCAAACCTTCAAATCTCAACTTTAATTAACCCCCAAATCACGACAGACGTACCATGACCGAAGCTTCAAAGACTATTTCTGATTCACTATTTCAGGCAATCGAAAATCAAACTGCCACCGTCGGTGTCATCGGTTTGGGTTACGTCGGCTTGCCGTTAATTGACGCCTATGTTTCAGCTGGATTCAAGGCTATCGGATTCGATGTTGATTCTAAGAAAACCGATCTTCTCAATAACGGCGAAAGTTATATCGCTCACATTCCCGGTTCGACAATTCAAGGTTGGCTGGACAAGGAAGCCTTCGAGGCGACCGTCGACATGGAACGGTTGAGCGAAGCTGATGTCATCTTGATCTGTGTGCCAACGCCACTTTCGGAAAGTCGGGACCCAGATTTAAAATATGTTGAAATGACCGCTGAAGCTATTTCGAAACAACTTCGACCGGGTCAAATGGTCATCTTGGAAAGCACGACTTATCCAGGAACAACGAAAGATGTGTTACTGCCCATTATGAAAAAGTCTGGGCTTGAAGAGGGGGTCGACTTCTTTCTTGCCTACAGTCCCGAGCGAGAAGATCCAGGTAATCCAGATTTTACGGCGGGAACAATTCCAAAAGTTGTCGGTGGATTGGAGCCCAACAGTTTGAAGCTTGCCAGTCGTTTTTACGAGAAGGCAATTACTCAAGTGGTGCCGGTCAATTCATGTGAAGTTGCCGAAGCTTGTAAGATTTTAGAAAACACCTATCGCAGCATCAACATCGCCATGGTGAATGAACTCAAGATGCTGTTCCAAGAAATTGGGATTGATGTTTGGGAAGTGATCGATGCGGCCAAAACCAAACCGTTCGGTTTTCAAGCATTCTACCCCGGCCCTGGGTTGGGCGGTCACTGTATTCCAATCGATCCGTTTTACTTAAGTTGGATTGCTCGAAAACATGAGATGCCGACCAAGTTCATTGAATTGGCGGGAGAAATCAACACCTCCATGCCGATGTACGTGATCCACCGATTGGCTGAAGCTTTGAATCAAGCCGGCAAACCCATCAAAGGAAGTAAAATTGGCATCATGGGGATTGCCTATAAAAAAGACGTTGATGACCCGCGTGAAAGCCCATCATTTAAATTGATAGAACTACTCGCGGAAAGAGGAGCAGTCTTGAGCTATTGTGACCCACACATTCCAACCTTGCCGAAGATGCGTCACTTTGATGTCCCTGAATTGGCGAGTGAAGATGCGACCGACGAGTATTTTCAATCACTTGATTGCACCTTGATTTCGACAGATCACACAGCATTTGATTGGGAGCAGATCGTTAAACATTCAAATCTCGTCATAGATACGCGAAATGCAACTAAGTCAGTGACCGTAGGCCGTGAGAAGATTTGGAAGGCCTAGTCCGTCCAGAGATGGCTTGCAGCCAGGTATTAAACTATCGATTTCCTCAGTGGTAATTCATTCTTCTGACGGAGAATTTGAGCTTCTTTAAGTCTGACCCCACCGGGTTTATACCAACCAGATTTTGGTCGATTGAAAGCTTTTGACATTGTGGAAAAGAAACGAATGACTGGATTGACTCGATATCAGCAACTGCTAGTCGAACTACCCCAAGCACCGAAGAAATGGCTTGTCACTGGATCTGCTGGTTTTATCGGCTCCAACTTGGTGGAACATTTACTCAACCTCAATCAGTCAGTGGTTGGGTTGGACAATTTCGCTACTGGTCATCAACGCAATCTGGACGAGGTTGAATCGCTTGTTGGTGAGTCTGCCTGGAAGAAGTTTCAATTTATCGAAGGCGATATTCGAGACTCGAAAACCTGTAATCAGGCTTGTGTGGAGGTCGACTACGTTCTTCATCAAGCCGCCTTGGGTTCAGTGCCTCGATCGCTGAACGATCCTGCCACGTCAAACGCCGTCAATATAAGCGGATTCTTAAATATGTTAATTGCGGCGCGAGATGCAAAAGTTAAGAGCTTTGTATACGCAGCTTCAAGTTCGACCTATGGCGATCACCCGGATCTACCTAAAGTTGAAGACAAAATCGGCAATCCGTTGTCGCCCTATGCGGTGACAAAGTTTGTAAATGAACTTTATGCGTCTGTTTTCTCGCGTAGTTATGGATTTCACGGAATTGGATTGAGATATTTCAATGTGTTTGGGCCGCGACAGGACCCCAACGGAGCCTACGCAGCGGTCATCCCCAAATGGGTGGATGCGATGTTGTCGGGACAAGACGTATTTATCAATGGTGATGGTGAAACGAGCCGAGATTTTTGCTACATCGAAAATGCGGTTCAGGCTAATTTACTGGCGGCCACAACGAAACTCGAATCTGCAACCGTTTGCAACGTCGCTCTAAACGCACAAACGACACTCAACGAATTGTTTGAAATGATTCGAGCGGATCTGGAATTGCGTGGTAAAAAAATTGAAGCAGGGCCTGTTTATCGTGATTTCCGGAATGGCGATGTCCGGCACTCTCGTGCCGATATTAGCCACTGTCGGCAGACAATTGGTTATGGTCCTGAATATACGATAGAGCAATCAATGCCCCAAGCGATTGACTGGTATATTAACTCCGCAAAGAAAGTCTGAAGTCGATCATTGTTTTCAATTGGCTGGCGGACCCCATGAGTAAGAAGATTCTTGTTACTGGTTGCGCAGGATTCATCGCCGCTCGCGTTGTCAGCATGCTTCTTGATCAGGGGTGTCATGTCGTTGGGATCGACAACATGAATGACTACTACGATGTGTCGCTCAAACAACATCGACTGGATCAAGTGACTTCGCATCCAAATTTTGAATTTCATGAATTGGATATCGAAAGTACTGGTGGAATTGGAAAACTTTTTGACCAACACCAATTCGACGCCGTTTTAAATCTTGCTGCTCGTGCCGGGGTTAGATATAGCCTCGAAAATCCAGCTGTTTATGTGCAAACCAATTCGCTTGGGAATTTAAACCTATTGGAGGCGATGCGTCGTACGCACGTGCGAAAATACGTGCTGGCTTCGACTTCGTCTTTGTATGCCGGACAGGAACCTCCCTTTACGGAAGATCTATCGGGAATTTATCCATTATCGCCTTACGCGGCCTCAAAGAAATCTGCCGAATTGATGGCGTATTCTTACCATCACCTTTATGGGATAGATGTCTCGGTGTGCCGGTACTTTACGGTCTACGGCCCTGGAAGCCGTCCCGACATGGCTGTTTTTCGGTTCATTAAGTGGATTGACGAAGGCACGCCTATTGAACTGTTTGGCGATGGCACTCAGGCTCGTGATTTTACTTATGTTGATGATATTGCGCGTGGCACAATTGCGTCAGTTCGTGATGTCGGCTATGAGATTATTAATTTGGGGCGCGGAAATAAGCCAGTCTCGATCAACGAGTTGATTGAGACACTCGAGCAGATTCTCGGGAAGAAAGCGATCGTTGAGCACCGGCAGTTTCACGATGCAGATATGAAAACGACCTGGGCAGACATTTCAAAAGCAAATCGCCTCCTCCAGTGGCAGCCAAAGGTCAGTTTGGATGAAGGGCTTAATCAATGTGTAAAATGGCACCGTGAACACCAGCCCTGGTCCGGTAATATCCTATTGCCCTAATAATGCGGGCATTAAGGCCACATGACTAATGTTTTGGTGAGTATTTTGGGTTGGTTATACAAAAGTAACGATCTAAACTATCTTATTGCTCCTCATCCAAACTTTCGAAAATGTCGAAATTGCCATTAACCTCATGTGCCGATACAGCGTGCATGTCGGCCATTTCAAATTCGCCGTTGCTGGCTTTTTTTCTGAATTTATTGAATCAGTTTTTCTTGATTGACCGACATGACTTCAATTGAAGCACCAACCCAAACGCAATCCAAAACTCAGTCCGCAAAAAGTGACTGGCTTAAAATTCTATTGCCGTATGGGCTCGCCATTTTAGTCCAGATACCGATGCTGATGCTTTATTTTCGGCAGCTTTGGAGTCGCCCGCATTATCAGCCTTTTGCTGTGGCAATTCTTGCTGCAGTTGGGCTGGCTCTTTATCGCTGGCCGTTTGAGGCAAAACGCCCATTTCACAAAAGCCTTGCAAGTGACGTGCTTTTGGTGACGGGGCTAGGCATGGCATTCTTGGGAATGCTGTTTGTCGAACCCTGGTTTGCTGCCTTTAGCGCGATCTTATTGACGACAAGCCTTTTTGCTAGGACGCTCGACAAAGAAACGCTGACATCTTTATGGCCTTGCTCTCTGCCGCTCTACGTTTATTTGATGCTGCCGGCAGGGATGGACGTTCGATTAATTACCAAGCTGCAACAATATAGCGCAGTCCATACCAGCAAACTCCTCGACTTAGCTGGACTTGGACATCACATGACCGGTACCGTCATTCAGATTCCGGGCATGAAGGATTATGGGATTGAGCGAGCCTGCAGTGGAATTCAATCTTTCTTTACCTTGTTATTGGTCGCCGTCATTTACATTGTCGCTACGCGACGAATTCGGATGCCACGAATCGGTTTAGCATTGCTCACTTTCATCTTCGGACTCGTTTCTTTCGTGATTTCGTGGAATATGGCATCGCCCGTATTTGTAGATACTTTCGCGTTGTTAGGCGTTGCCTTCGTCCTGTACTCGATTTTAGGCTTTCAGGCGACAGCACTGCTTATTTCGGCGGTGTTCTGGGCGATATTTATGAATACACTACGAATCTTAAGCATCCCGTTAGTAGATCATTTTCTTCAAATTGATCTTTCCGAGGGAATGAGCCACGACTTTTTAGGATACGTCGTTTTGACTCTTGGGATACTGATGATCTTGAGCACCAGCCAGTTCTTAATTTTCTTGTTTGGCCCGGTGGATACTTCCAGCGGCGAAGCAGGTCGTTTTGGTGGATTTTTCACTAAAATTTGGAATGAGACGCTCTCGGGCACGACGAATGACCAAGATGAACTTGATGCAAAAAACAAAATGCGTGCGGCAAACCACCAGCCAGTTGGAGCATCGGGAAAAATATTTATCTGGGCTTCAACTGGATTGATCGCGGCTTTTGGCGTCTTTCAGCTAATAGATATTCAACGATCCAAAGCACACCCTGATTTGAGTGTCCGTTTTTTCGATTCAAATGTCACCGTTGATTTTGAGAAAAGCGACATGCCAGAGATCCTCGGCGACGCCAGCGATTCCAAATCTGAATGGCGGCTGGTCAAAGACGGATACGTGACAACCGATCGTTCGCAAGGGAGTGATCTGGGCCAGCGATCAGACTCTTGGCGTTATCGTTCACGCAACGTAAGTGCAGTCACTTCCCTAGATCAAACGTTTCCTGGCTGGCATGAGCTAACCACTTGTTACAGGAATCAAGGTTGGAATTTGGTCAGCCGCTTACGGGTGGAACCGGAAAGCGTCGAAACTGAAGAATCGTGGCCCTACATTGAAGCCACTTTCGAACGAGATACGGGTGAAAAGGGCTATTTATTGTTTAGCCATTTCAATGCTTTCGCCGAAGGCATGGAAGCTCCTCGCGAGTGGGGTACCTTCAACTCATTCTTTATCCGAGCACGCAACCGAATGTCACACCGTATCCGTGCTCAACTCTTTCAAGGTGAGGCTTACCAAACGCAGGTTTGGTCAACTTCATTCAACAAGTTTGGTGAAGAAGTTAAAGCAGACTTCAGAGAAAAATATCTCGAGATTCGCGAGCAAATGCGTCGCCAATTCAAGAAGAAACGTGAGCAGGCTCAAGCAGAGGCAGCAGCCTAACCCTGACTTATTCTGGTTTAGCAACGCAGATCAAATGGCTTTCAGTTCTTAAAAACATTCGGCCGTTTGAAACGGCGGGCGTCGCTCGGGATGCTTCGCCGAGCGAGTGACTGGCAACAAGTTCGTATCGCTGACTGACAGCGATCACAAACAGCGTCCCAGACTCATCCATTACATAAATGTGATTCTTTGTCGCAATCGGTGAACCGGAAAAACCTTTGGCGATTCGCTCTTGCCAATGCATTTTGCCGGTTTGCAAATCAAAACATTGGCCAATTCCTTTGTCGGTAAACAAGAATAATTTATCGTCCATGGCAACCGGGCTAGGCACGTAGTTGGCTCGCTGAAGTTCGTATATTTTCTCTGGGACCTTCTCCCCTTTCTTATCAGGTCGAATTGCGACCAAGTAGTTTCCGCCACCACCGGATCCGTTACTACCGATCACTAATCCATCGGCAATCAAAGTCGATGCGACGGTGCGCATTCGAAATGGCAAAGTTGACCAATTCTTCGTTCCCGTTTCAGGGTCCAAGCTAAAGAATCCATCACCGGTATTGCAACTGATCAATTGATCCTTACCCGAGTCATCGGTGAAGATACTTGGGACCGCATAGCACGCTCGGGTGGGCGTTAGCGGCGTTTTCCAGACGTCCGATCCATCGTTACAGGCCAAAGCGATCATGTGACTTTCTCCGGGTTTTGCGCTGTCCCTAACCCGCTCTGCCTGTTGAGAATTGAAAAGAATGACTTTGTTTTTGTATGTCATCAATGATGCCGCATAACCGTGCTGCGAAATCCAGGTTCCAAAGTCACGTTCCCACTTCATTTCACCGTCATGGGATACTGCGGCCACCTTCACGTGTTTTGGATTGGCAAACGTAATGTAGACGTGGTGTTTGTCGACAGCCGGCGTGCCAGAAGCAAAACTGTTTCGGTTGTGCATCTTGTACGATGAAGAATCAAAGGTCTTGGCCCATTTTTGGTCACCCGATTTGGCATCGAGGCATTGGAGGGTGAGCTCCGCCGTCTTCGAATCGCAACTGGTCACAAAAAGTTTGTCGCCCCAAACGACGGGAGAGCTCGATCCTGAACCCGCGAGCTTTATTTTCCATTGAAAGTTGCTGTCTGTAATCTTGGTGGGCAACTTGGCATCTTCTGCAATGCCTGACCCATTGGGTCCATGAAAACGGGTCCAATTTTCTTGTGCATTGGTTGGTGATTGAGTTGCCAATCCCAGCAGGAAAAACACGAGTACGATTTTGAAGATTGCTAAGCCAATTTGTTTTGGTTGGGTGGGCATGTGGAAATCTCTATCTATCTCGGATATGTCATTCTGGAATCGAGATTATATCACGCCTGCCACCCTACGTGCTGAGATTTCAGTCACAACAGCTTCGCTTGATGCGAGATCATTGCTTTTGGGCCACTTTAATGCCGAGTAACGATCACTTGTGCGGTCAGACCGTTTGTTAGTCTCCTCATCTCAATTCCACCATCACCAAGTCCGACCATCGCTGCACAAATTGTGTGCCGTTATGGCCCGTTGCACCAAGGCCCATTTATTATCCCACTGGGGTATTTCAAAATTGATGACGACCTTGCCCTGCAGGATTGGCCAAGCAAAATTGTGGACTTGATGCTTTTGGGTGGCCAAAAATCGCAACTTGCTGGCTCGTTGGTGATGTGGCAAAAACAATTCTAGTCCTGCACTCTCATGCATCGAACTGATTTCGTCTGAATTGCATTCAGGAGATTATGCCTGAGCCGGTTGCGGCCGGAAGGGTGCGCCCTGCAGAATTGATTCCGAGTTAGGTTGGGTCGTGGCGAAGTGCTCTTCCGCTGACAAAACCCATTGGCAAATTCGCCAGTCCATCCAGTAGCGATCTGGGTCTTCCGATCGTCCACCAATGAATCCAAGATGCCCACCTTTTTTAGTCGAGATCATTCGGATGTGACCGGATAATTCGTGCTCCGAAAACATCGAATGAGGAACGACCGGATCATCTTTAGCTGCCAAGATGATCGTCGGTACCGAAATGTCTTTTAGATCCTGACACGAACTGGCATTCTCATAATAGTCGCTAGCCCCGGCGTATCCCCAGCACGGTGCTGTAAACTGATCGTCCCAGTGATAAAGCTGTTTGGGCAGCGGGTCAAGCTGGTTATCGACGAGGCCTCTGACAAGCTTTCGGCGAGTCTCGAGCTGTGACTTAAGCTGCCGAATAAAGTACTTTTCATAGATTCGGTTGTCGAATCGACGAAGATTTGAGGAGGCGTGAACCAAGTCGATGGGCGGGCAAATGGCAACCGCGGAATCAACATGGTTTGGGGTGTCAGAACCCCATTGGCCCAACGTTTTTAACACGATGTTTCCACCGATAGAATAACCAATCAAGCTGATCTGTGATTGTGGGCTGATTCGGTTGACAAACTTGACGACGGATTGAGCGTCGCCAAAATTGCCGCCGTGTAGGTGAGATTTGGAAACCAGAGTGCTGTCGCCAAACCCTCTGAGATCGACTCGAAAAGTTCGAACGCCATTTTGGTTCAGTTTGTTCGCTGCGCGTACCACGTACGGCGATAAATGATGTCCGCAGAGACCATGGAAGAGGATGGCAATTCGATCGCCGCTATGCCAATGCTCTGGTTTATCATCGTGAACAACCAGTCGGTCGCCGTCATACAAGTCAACGATGTGTTTAACCGCCGAGTAAGCAGGCCGATCTCCGGGAAACAAGAATGCTCCCAGAGTTTGGAAGTGCCCAAACGTCAAAGTCGGGGCTGGACGGAATTTTGGAAAGTCAACGTTTAACACGACGATTCAACTGAATGATTCAAATTAAGCAATCACAATCATGGCCGAAAATGATAACGGATCGAAGCCATGTTATCACGATGAAAAATCGTCGACCACCAATTTTGATTTATTAACTTACCTACTCCGCGAGATTCTGAGGGTTTCAAACTAATTGATTTTCGTGCAGTTTCCTTGCCGCAAAAGTCGACCCAGTACGCACGGCGAAACCGGTTTCTCGGGGATTTTTTGCTCATTGCTCGGGCAGCAATACGGTCCCTCAAATAACCTATTTGGAAGTCAGGCCGCCGCGATGCGCTGAATTCCCGTGACTTTCTGGTTGGGCTGTTTTTTGGACTATCAATCGTTGACAGTTAGACGCCCGGATTTGAAGGTTTGGGATCGTGGGAATGTCCGAGAATTAATTATTAAGCGGCGTTTATGAAACAAACTTCTTTGCTTCAAGCAGCTCGATGACTTTGGTGACACATTCGGCTGGCTCAATCTTGTCAGTTTCCAGTACTAAATCGGCGTTGATGGGTGGCTGATAAGACACCCCGGTCTCTTGGACATCCCCGTCCTTGATCAATTTAGCCGACTGATTACGTTCAGCGCAGAGCTCGTCAGGCGCGGTTAGATGAATGATGACAAAGTGCTGGGTACCAACGACTTCCGCCGCCTTTTGGCGAATCTCTTCGTTGGGTGCCACCAACGCGACAAGACAAATCAAGCCAGCCTTGTTCATCATGCTTGCAACCTCGGCCGCACGACGGACGTTCTCGGAACGGTCGTCACGTGAAAAATTCAAATCACGACTAACACCCATCCGAAAGTTCTGCCCATCAATCACCGAAGCGCTGCGTCCCATGTCGAACAGTTGACGCTCGACACCATAGGCTGTTGTTGACTTGCCCGCTCCTGGTAGGCCCGTGAATAAAACGGTAACTGGCGTTTGGCCATATCGAGCTGAACGCTCTTCGCTGGTCACCTTGCTGATTTCCTGAGTTAATGACTTGCTGACGGAGGCTTGCTCCCAGCTCGCTCCAGTATTTTCGCTGGTTCGATGATCTAATATCATTCCGGCCGCAACAGTCACATTGTTGATTCGATCGATCACAATAAATGCGCCGGTGCTTTTGTTGTTTTCATACCGATCAAATGAAATCGGCTGATTCAACTCAATATTGACGCGTCCTATTTGATTCAGTTCCAACGCTGGGGCTGGACTGCTTTTCATCGTATTGACGTCGATTTGGTAACGCAGGGTTGAAAAGGTACCGGTGACTGTCTTGGTCGTATGTTTAAATAGATATTCTCGACCAGGAACCATCGCTTGCTCCGACATCCAGACAAGCATGGCGTCAAATTTTTGTTCAAGCTTGGGGAGGTTGCCTGGTTTGACAATCATATCCCCCCGACTCGAATCAATTTCGTCTTCGAAGGTGAGCGTGACTGACATGGGGGTCGCAGCTTCTTCAAGGTTGCCATCAAAGGTGACAATTTCTTTAATTTTGCTTTTCTTTCGCGATGGCAGGCTCATGATCTCATCGCCAACCCTCACGATTCCAGAAGCAATCGTGCCGCTAAAACCGCGAAAGTCCAGATTGGGGCGAATGACGGATTGAACTGGAAATCGAAAATCTTTTAAATTCCGGTCGGAGCCAATGTAAACGGTCTCCAGAAAATTCATCAACGTCGAGCCTTTGTACCAAGGCATATTTTCACTGCGATCCACGACGTTATCACCCAACAAAGCAGAAATCGGGATGAAGTGTAAATCCGTCGGATCCAGCCGCTCTGCAAATTCGCGATAATCTTGCTGAATTTGGTTGTAAACCTCTTCGCTGAAGTCAACCAAATCCATTTTGTTAATCGCAACTAACACGTGCTTGATTCCTAATAGCGAAGCAATGAAGCTATGGCGTTTGGTTTGCTCCATCACGCCATGACCCGGTCGAGCATCGACCAAGATGATGGCCAGGTCAGCCGTCGAGGCACCGGTCGCCATGTTGCGAGTGTATTGAACGTGTCCCGGCGTATCAGCAATGATGAACTTGCGCTTGGCGGTCGAAAAATAACGGTACGCAACGTCGATCGTGATGCCCTGCTCTTTCTCTTCTTTGAGCCCGTCGGTCAGCATCGCAGGATCAAATCCACCCCCCGTCGTACCGTGAACCGCGGATTCTTTTTCCAGTTTGGCAAGCGTATCTTCGTAGATCATCTTGGAGTCATACAACAACCGCCCGATGAGCGTGCTTTTCCCGTCGTCTACACTTCCACAAGTGAGAAAACGCAAAAGCTCTTTTTTCTCATGCTGGTCGAGGTAAGCGTTAATGTCGCTGGTGATCAATTCGTCTTGGTGAGACATGTTATTTCTGGATTTGGTTTAGTTTCGACGGTTGGATCTGGCTGAAAGAGTTGTGGAGACGGAGTTCGTTAGAAGTAACCATCTTCTTTCTTGTCCTGCATGGAGCCTTCATCATCATTATCAATGACACGGCCTTCTCTTTCTGAAGTAGTCGCAATCAACATTTCCTGAATGATTTCTGGAAGGGTGGTTGCCGTTGACTCTACCGCTCCCGTCAACGGGTAGCAGCCAAGCGTCCGGAACCGAACAACTTTGTCTACCGGCTCTTCGCCTGGTAATAAGTTAAGCCGATCGTCGTCCACCATGATGGTTACCCCATCGCGTTCAATCACAGGCCGCTTGGCAGCAAAGTAAAGCGGTACGATCGGGATCTTCTCCAGATGGATGTACTGCCAAACATCGAGCTCGGTCCAGTTGGAGATTGGAAATACGCGAATACTCTCGCCTTGATTCACTTTGGCATTGTAAAGATTCCAAAGTTCGGGCCGTTGATTTTTTGGATCCCAGCGATGCTTTTGATCTCGAAACGAGTAAACGCGTTCCTTGGCTCTCGCTTTCTCTTCATCGCGGCGAGCACCTCCGAAAGCTGCGTCAAACTTGTATTTATCCAAAGCCTGTTTGAGGCCCTCCGTTTTCATGACCTTGGTGTGTTTACCACTGGATACCATGGGGTCTAAATTGAGCGCGCGTCCCTCTTCGTTGACGTAGGTGATGACGTCGAGCCCAAGCTCTTTTTTCGCATAGTCTTCGCGGAACTTGTACATGTCCTTGAACTTCCAAGTTGTATCAACATGCATCAATGGGAAAGGGGGCTTGGCCGGGTAGAACGCCTTAAGCGCTAAATGGACCATGACCGATGAGTCTTTTCCGATCGAATAAAGCATTACGGGATTGTCGAATTCAGCGGCGACTTCCCGAATGATATGAATACTCTCGTCTTCGAGTTGTTTGAGGTGAGTAAGCTGGTAGGTGGACAAAGCTAGACCCGCAAAATTGAGAAAATGATTGAGCTGAGATACGATCGTCAAATGCGCGCATCAAGGC
>JAQWLH010000086.1 GCA_029247405.1 Mariniblastus sp. | reverse complement strand
CGCGTTCGAGCAATGCGTCCTCGAATCGGCTCATGCAACGATGGTTGCAATACGGGCTGCCAGAACTCTGGATGCTCTGATTGCCACAATGGCGATACAGACAACGCACCGACTGCGGCTCCTGTTGATGAAGCAGTCGTTCCAATCGTCCAAGGCACCACTGGTGCGTAGGGCAAATTTTTAAAACGATGCGGGCTAATCCTTCTAAACATGAAGAATAGCGACGCTTCTAAATAGAAGAACGGTTTGGTTTGCAATGTGCGGACCAAACCGTTTTTTATTCATTCTCCACGGCTCAAAACAAATTCGCTGACAAAACAACACCCGTGGTCGTGAATTCTCAGGCGAGCACAACACCCGGAGTTCAGAAAACAAAAAGCTCACGATTTCAACTTCAATAAGGCAACCGCGTACCCCAGCAAATCGTCTTTTGACTGAAAACAGTCCATCAAACGCCCAAGCTGGTCTGGCGTTTTTGCAATCTCAAAAGCGCTCGGCGCAATCCCCATTGACTCTTCGTTGCCCAGCAAGCGTTCGATTGCAACCTCAAGTGCATCATCATGGCGACCAACGCGAACCAACAAATCAACCAGTGTTTCGTCAGCCACTGGACCATACTCTTGGGCATTTACCGATTTCGTTTTTACCTTGAAATGAGCTATCGCCTCATCGACTTTGTCGCCAAGCAAGGCGGAAAAAAAGTAGTCGTGGTCGACGTAGGTTTTCTCAAACGGCGGAGCTCCAGGGTATTGAAAATCCTCTGCCAGCGTACCACCGTATGACGCAAGCTGTTTGGCAATCTCAATGTCCTCGTGGTCTTCCAGCAGACGTGCGATTCGCATGGCCGAGGCAAGATGCGTCGTATCAATGTGGTGAGCACCGTCCTTGGTAAGTTCAGGATAACTGCTCATCAACTCAGCCAGCGATGCATCCGCTTCAAATGTGCTTCCCGACTCGTTGAGCGAATACCTCACATTGTCCATCAACTCTGCATGCAGATGGCGTAAAAGTATTTTAGCCATACCTTGCTGAACAGCGGGTTCAAAACGAGCTGCTGAAGTGTCAAAAGTGGTAATGCCATTACAGGTGCCATAATGTTTCAACAGCAACTGGTAGCCATAGGCTGGAGCCGCCCCCTGCGACACAGCAATTTCAATAACCGCGTCAATATTTTCATCATCTGGCTCAATCGACCGAATAAGCTTTTCATTAAGCTCTTTATCACCCACGGGCTGTAAATACATCCAGCCCTCCTGCAGTTGACCGGACTTCAAAAAAAGCGTCCCTACCTCACGGCAAACTGCCAGCAATCCATCCTCGAGATGACGCTGTTGCGATTCATCCAAATCATCCGGCTGTTGCGAATACATCAACGGCAAGCCCATCTGTTGCCGGCACCGCATCTTCAGAACCTCAAAAAGTTTGAAGTATTCCTTGTCGCGACGAAAATTGTGCTCGAGAAAATCGAGTGCCTTTTCAACACCCGATTCATTGGAGATTCGCTCAAGCTCTTTAAAGGAAGTTGGTGGCATGACTATTTCATGGGGGATGAAAGATTGGCTAATTGTCCAAGTTTAACTGTTTGGCTTTTAAATCCAAGGCTCGACATTCGCGAGCTCTGCGCCCTGTTAACTAATCTGTCTTCAGTTAGCATTGTGGAATGGACCAAACAGACAAAAACCCGGATTCCTTTTCGGAGTTTTCAATCGCTTGCATCACCCATGATGGAGGCGAGAAATTCCTCCAAGCAATAAAAGCCCATCAAGGCACGGCTCTTGCTTTCAATTTCACCCCAGCCGAAAAAAATGGGCTAATCGCTGAGTTGACCAACCGCTTATTGACCGCGGATGTGGATAAGGTCATTTTTGTGACCGCCGTCGGGGTGAATCACTTTATCGACCAAGCCTCTCGATCCGTCGACCGGCAGCGTCTTATCGATTGCTTGACCGACACACAAATAGTGACGGGATCGAAGAATGCCAGCGAGGCTCTGCGAGAATTTGGGATCGAACCAAGCCTTTCGATTGATTCTGCTAATTCTTGGCGCGACATCCTAATGGCCCTCGATCAGCAAAGCCCCGTTGTCAATCAAACCGTTGCTTTGGAGGAATCTTCGGCAGTCATTGGGCTTGCGAGTGGGCTAGAAGCCCGTGGAGCCCGTGTCGTCCGCATGGCTTTGTTTCCTCAATCCTTACCGCAACACCCCCAGCCAGTCGTCGATTTTTTTGAGCAAATCGAAGCAGGAGGATTCCACGCCCTTCTGTTTTCATCAGCTGAGATTGCAACACAATATTGCTTTCTCGCAAAACATTTTGGCCGAGCCCGTTTGACGAATCATCTGCTAGACAATCATATTGTTATTTCGATCGGCCAAGAGCCGGCGGAAATATTGAGCGATCGTGGGATTTCCGTCGACTTGACGACCGTTCACAGCGAACTCGACACTGCTATTCACGAAATTGTGTCCCAATTTCAAACCATTAAAAACAAGAAAACGATAATTCGATCCAGTATGTCCGGACCCAACACCAGCAACTCAGACCCGAATGCACCTTGGTACAACAGCCCCTTCATGAAAGCCTGCCGTGGCGAACCCACCGACGTCACCCCCATTTGGATGATGCGTCAGGCGGGGAGGTACATGTCAGAGTATCGCGAAGTCAGAGCAAACGTCTCATTTCTTGACCTGTGCGGTAACCCACAACTATGCAGCGAGGTCATGTGCACCGCGGTGAACAAACTTGGCGTCGACGCCGCCATCATTTTCTCGGACCTGCTTCCAATCCTTGTCCCAATGGGTTGTGACCTTGAGTTTGTCAAAGGCGACGGGCCTGTAATCCATAACCCGGTACGCACCACCAAAGATATTGATCGGATCAAGCCGCTCGAAAACAACGACGAACTTCAGTTTGTCATGGAGACTGTCAAGCAAACGCGAAACGACTTGCCCGCAGACATGCCGCTGATCGGATTTGCCGGATCCCCTTTCACTTTAGCCAGCTACATGATCGAAGGCGGATCAAGTCGAAATTACGCTTTCACGAAAGCGATGATGTACAGCGACCCCGGGGCATGGGCTCAATTGATGGAACGCCTGTCCATTTCAATTTCTCTTTATCTGAATGGCCAAATCCAAGCTGGGGCACAGTGTGTTCAGCTGTTCGATTCATGGGCAGGCTGCTTGAACTTTGAAGACTACCGCCGTTTTGCTCATCCTTATGTTCAAAGAATCATTGCCAGCCTACCCTCGGATGTACCAGTCATTAACTTTGCCACGGGCAACCCCGCCTTGCTGCCACTGTTAGCCGACACCCGCGCCTCGGTAATCGGGATAGATTGGCGAACACGGCTTGACGACGCCTGGCAAACCGTTGGGTTCGATCGAGCGGTACAAGGCAATCTTGACCCGACGGTTCTGCTGACGAACCCAAAAGAGATTCGCAGGCAGGCAAAACTGGTTTTGGACCAAGCCGCTGGCAGGGCAGGGCATATCTTTAATTTGGGACATGGCATCCTCCCCCAGACCCCGGTCGACAATGCGATCGCTTTGGTCGACGCCGTTCATGAATTGAGCCAAAGGTAACCTTCGATCAATCCTTTCCACTTGGCCTGATGAAATTCTCTTTTCGCTACACGAATGATGAATAACTTGAAACTCGCCGGCTCAACAAGCTTACCGGGCTGCCAAAATGGAAAAGCTACGCGTTAGCGACTCTGTGCCTGCTACCCTCGCTTGGACTCATTGGGCTGTCCCAATCGACCCTTGCAACTCTTGCGGTCAGCGCGGTGGTGCTCGCTGCCATGTCGATGTCGATCTTTGCCCTGTTTCGGCAAGAACCGTTGGTCGACCAATACGAACACCATCTAACGCTCAGCCAAATTTCTAAATCCGAACGCCAATCTTATTCTGAATTTTAAACTCGGTGGGATTACTTCGACGAATTCAAGGACACACAAGCTCAGTATTTGTTTCGCCACCATGACCAATACATGGCAATTCCCAAGCGAGCCATTGCTGCCACCGACCAAACGGAATTCCATTCTTATTACCGCCGTGTCGCCCCAAAACAGAGCGACACATCGGATCAGCCGATGGACGGCTCAGCGAGCAATCTTGAGGAGATCTCAATTTACCGAAGGCTTTTTAGTGGCCCGACGTTTCCGGCAGTCCACTCCTTCTCATACCGCTTGGACGACCCTCGAGCCGCCGCTTCGGATCCGCTCAAGCCCATCGGCGAGGGTTTGCTTGCCAACGCGACCCAGCAACCCCACACTCCCTCAAGTCGAAGCGTTCTGCGTGGATTTTGGACTTTGATTTTTCTTGCTGCGTTTATTTATGTTATCTCAAATAAAACGGAGAGCTGGCCTCGATTAACGCTGAGCCTTTGGGGAAGCGCCATCGTTTTACCGTTCGGCCTGATCAACGTAATCAACCATTTTTCCCACCGTCGGATCGAGGCTTGGCAGCCAGAACTGCCGCGGGACCAAAACTCAATGAAGCTAATGAGCAATGGCTGGGCGATCGGTAATCCGAACAGCTATCAATTTTTTGACTGGCGCGACATCCACGCTTTTTATCACAACAAATCCTGCTTCGGATTTCGAACTTTTAACGACTTGGTGCAGGTGATTCTTAAACGAATTCCCGAAACCCCTGAAGAGGCTGAAACGTTGTTAAACACGGCAATTAGTTTCCGCCGTGAACACCTTAGATCGTTTGAAGACAAGCCCGTCGGTCGGGAAGCAGGCAATCCCTATCAACCCCCTTTTTCGTGAACCTCTCTAACCTCAACCTAAGTTCCCAATTTACTTTGTCATGGAGCGTTACTCAGAGAAGTGGTTTTTCGCGCGAACGATTAAATCATTTCCCGTTTGACAAAACGGGCCTTTCTCGCGCAAGAAAGACGATGGTAACAAACCGCTTGTCAGGACTGCCCCAAAACCGCAAGGACTGAATCAGTCAATCTCCCGAAACAGATGTTTTCGGCAAAAACCCTCCCCGATTTTTCCTGGAAATCCCGTAGCCGATTCACGCTGAGCCAACTTGTGTAAATTTTTGTTGCGGGCATTAAATCTGTTTACCGCTTCAATAACCCTCCATCATCAATCATCTAACTTGATATAAAAAGCGAAAAATATGTCGCGGAAATCACGATCAAACAGATAGAATTTAGAACGCAACAAGCCACAACCAATGGGAAACCTTTAATTAACGGTACAAACCATGGGCCGATCAAATGACAAAAACTCGGTAAAAGCATCAACTGATACAGGTCGAAGAAGTTTCCTTCGCGCCTCAGGAGTAGTGGTTGCGTTACCACTCTTCGAATCTCAAATCCGCGATTCTGTCGCAAACGAAATGTCTCCCGGTAACGACTCAGAGCCAATGCGATTGGTCTGTATTGGCAACCCTTACGGAATGATTCCAGATGATTTCTTTCCGGAACAATCCGGCCGAGACTACGAAATCACCCCGCTATTGAAACCGCTTGAGCGGCACCGAAACGACTTCACTGTTTTTTCCAATCTTGATCACGGCTATAGCGGTGGACATCGAGTCGTCGACACCTTTCTGACTGGCATTAAAACAATTGATGCAAAGGCTTCACCCA
>JAQWLH010000073.1 GCA_029247405.1 Mariniblastus sp. | reverse complement strand
GGAATTGACACTCGATGTCAAAACTACAGGGCATAGCACGCAAATAAGAAATCAACCTACCTATTTTCAAACTGCCATTTATCTTGAAAACCAAGATCTCAATCTTCCCAGCTTCACCTTGAGACCGCGCAGAAAAGGGTTCCAGATTTTCGACAAGCTGATCACGGGCGGCGAAGTGGAGTTTGAAGAACGCCCCGAATTTTCCGATAAGTACGCGTTGGTTGGATTGACCACTCGAGTCCAAAAACTATTTTCTGACGACATCAAAGATTTTTTATTACGGCAACCCGTTTGGGAAATTCATGCCTCTGAAAAGCGGATGATTCTTTTTATACCGAAACGAGAATGCCTCGGTGAAGACGAAAAAAAGTTCACAAAGTCCGCGACCAAGCTAACTCGACTTTTCGAAAAACGTTGCCGCGAATTGCAAGCCAATGGTGCTTTAAGTGATTCCGTCCGCGGTGACGAAATCGTGGCCCAAGTGGAATCGCTCGAAGGACCCTTGGCGTCTCTTTACCAAGCTGACTTTAAACGCACCTATATTACGCGCGAAAGCGTGCGCAGCTTTGTCCGCCAAGCAACACCTCGGTCAGTACCCAAACCGTTACTGTTTCAGACGCGCCCCGACTCATTTCTGCTTTTTGCTGGAGTGTTCCTTGGTCTC
The DNA here is from genome assembly GCA_029247405.1 of Mariniblastus sp. Taxonomy (GTDB): domain Bacteria; phylum Planctomycetota; class Planctomycetia; order Pirellulales; family Pirellulaceae; genus Mariniblastus. Next base: position 6,557 of record JAQWLH010000073.1, on the reverse strand, counting down.
GGGTCGATCATCATCGCCACTTTAACACAGAAATCACCCGATAATTCCTTACTGCTCTGGGCAATCAGCGGGGGTTTGATTTTATGCAGTGCGACGGCTCTTTTTTTTGCTTTGCGTACCCCGCGGCGAAAGCGCTGGTTACTAAAAAATGGCGCCGCGGTCTCGGGTGTCATTGCCAAAGTAGAATCGACGGGCTTTATCAACGCTAATGAAAGAATGTACCTTTGCCATGTCAATTACCAGAGCGGTGGGATGAACGTTAGCAGTAAATGTTGGCTGGATGCCAAAACCGCACAGAGGGCACAGTCGCTAATCGATAATAAACAAACAACAACAACGCTCGTGGACCCCGCGCATCCTCAGCATTGCCTCATGCCCGAATTGATGGCGATGGCGTAACGACTCAGGGGCATCCATGCGGGGACTCACGTGTTTTTCTAGTCCCAATTTAGGTTTGTCCCCATATTTGAGCGTAATCGTTATTCGAGTTCTAGGCATTTACAACTTGTCGTGAGTGGGTCATCGGCCTTTGCCCAGTGTTTTTCGAACTTGGCAAGTGCTTCATCGGCAGCTTTGGTTTTTCCAATTCCTTTCAGTGCTTTTGAAAGGCCGAACAGAGACCAGCCATTGTTGGGCCATTTTTCCAAATCTTCACGATAACATTTCTCTGCTTTTGCGTATTGATGGGTTGCAAGATAAACCGCACCAAGCGTGTGGCGAATTGGTTGTAGCCATTGAGGCGGCTCGCCATACGCAAGCGTCGATTCAATGGTTGCCGCGTCTGTTAAAAGCTCCGTTGCGAGAGTCCATCTCTCTTTTTGGAGTGCGATTTCTCCGCGAATGAAAAGGTCGCTTACTTCTAAAAAACGGTCGTCCATTCCGCCCATTTCCAATACTTCCAAAGGGATCGCCGAACGAGCGTTACGAAATTTTGTGTATTCGATTTCCGCATTCGCAAAGTCTTTTTTTGCAGCAAAGGCGATTGCTCGGTGAGCTCGCCAAATAGCTGTTGTAACCGGGAGCGTTTCTGGAGGGGCGGGTTCAGCAATGATTTCATCCCACCGGCCAAAACGTTTTTGAACGTCGTAGACAGAGCACATCCAGCGATCAAAAAAGGAACCCATTTTTGTTATGATGGCGTCTGGCGTTTGTTCCCACATGTGGCGGGCGGCCGACATCGCCTCCTTTTCACGGCCACTCATCATCGCGGCATAGGCGAGCATATGTGAGTTATGAATCATGTACATATATTGCATGCCCTGTTGAGGAGACAGTTTTATATATTTTTGATCGGCGTCGAGGGCTTTTACGTTTTGTTCTATGGCTTCATTCCACAAGCCGGTGCGGACGTAGATATGGGACGGCATGTGGAGGAGATGTCCGCTCCCTGGAATGAGGTCGTCGAGAGCATGGGCTGCTTTCAAGGCTTTTTCAGGAGATCGGCTTGGTTCCATGGCGTGAACGTAAAGATGGTTTGCACCGGGATGGTCGGGTTGCAGTTTGAGTACTGATTCGAGTGTGGAAACTATTTTGTCGGTGTCCTCGACCGGTTCTCCGTCAGTCGTGTAAAGTTTCCAAGGCCTCAGCATCATCAATGATTCGGCGTAGAGCGTGCCGACATCAGCGTCTTGAGGGTAGGCCTTCCACACCTCGCCCATGGCGTTCGCGTAGGCTTGATCGAGCGGCTGGCGATCTTCCGCAGCGGGAAAAGTGTAGCGCTTAGACAACGCTTCAATTAGTGCGCGTTCAACATCAGAAGCGTTTTCTATTCGACTTTTTGCATTTTCAATTGCATAAAAAGCAGCTTTAGAACGCTCGGGGGTGATGGGGCTGTTGTAGTTTGGGCCTTCGCAATAAGCAATTCCCCACCAAGGCATAGGGCACGTCGGGTCTTGATTAGCAGCACGCATGAGCGACCGAATCGCTTCATCGTGGTTAAACGCAAACGCCCACGTTAAGGCTTGATCAAAGTACGCTTGTGTGGCTTCCGAGTTGGTCGATATTTTTCTTGTGTGATTACCCATGCCATCAAACATCGAATCCTGCAAGGAGGTCTCGGTAGCCAATGGAGAGGAGGGGGGAGTTGAACCGAGTATTGACAATCCACTAGTTAAAGTGACAACTCCAAGTAACGCAAGAAATCGGAAACTCATTACTGTTTTTCCATCTAGATGGTGGGGGACAAAAAACTGTCTTATCAGATCATAACCATATTTTGCGCCTTTAGTTAGGGTTTTTCCTACCACTCAACTTTCCCAACTGTTACGGCCACGTCAGTGAATTTGTCCCGAGTCGGGAAGGTTGATCCGTGAGTGCCTTTTCCCTTTTAATCCGCTGATGGTAAAAGATCAGTCGAGCCTTTGGTTTTGTTGATTCGAATCGTTCAGGTGGCACCCAGCTGGAGGGGCGTATGCCAGAAGCCCAAATCGGACGTTTGCTTGGTTCGGATTTCCCAAAAATGGACCCCAGAACATTAGGTCTTGGCCGCAACAACCTAAACGTTTAGGTCTTGTCACAAACACTCTCTCGTGGGAACGGTCTGGCTTTTTGGAGGGGAGGATTGTTCTTGGCAAACGAACGGGTCAAAAAGAGCAGTGCGGTCCCCACCAACAATTCGTGTGGCCCCTCCAGGGCAGTCCACCACCATGGCATTCCAGTTGCGAGGCAAATGCCAGTAAAGGTAAATCCAAGGAAAATAAAAACGATTCCGAGAATACTTATCAGGGGCAAATAGCGTTCCACATTCGATGACAAAACCAAGCAGAAAACGCCTAAGAAAACGTGAAATGCTGAAAGCGAACGGGCAAGAAATTCTGTGACCGGCTGCGTCGACATTTCGCCGAGCCCCATCCAGCGATGAGTAACGACCATTCAGGACGTGGGCATCAGCACACCGACGAGTGCTGACAACGCGACTACGCCAAGAAAGCGGAGGAAAAACAACAAGAGGCTCTTCGAAGTCATCAAACACCCAATCGAAAGTCTTAAACTAGGTTGCTCGTCTGCTTGGCTCATCCCCAATGTGCAGTCGCGGCTCAGGATGCTTCCGGAACGAGGAAGCTCAGGTGCAATTCACAGTGCCGACAGTGAAGCTGATCCCACTGCTCGCGGCTAAGTTCTCCCAAGACAGGATGAGCATACCGCTGCGATTCCGTCTTCATACGGTTCAGTGCGGTTCGGATCTCCTGAACGCCTTGGTCCCAACTCATGCCCGAGGGTAGCAGTGCAGCCGCTGACTTGGGCAGTTGCAGACCAGGAGACATCTGTTTCGTAAGGATTCTCCGCTTGATCAACGAAACAGCAGTACGTGTTAAAAAACGAACCTTGACATCAATGCCGTCCAAGCAACCAAGCATCAGAATGGTGAGATGATTCAGGTTCTGTCCTGGTGACCAGTTTCCGAGCGAACGCACATTGCTCTGACATAGGTAATTCACATCGTCGAGTATGTCGTCAAGCGTCTTGAAGTCAAGCTTGCGGCGACCATCGACTTTCGATGTGTTAATCGTCATGAGACGACTCCGTTGAAGGTGAGGATGATTAGACAAATAGGGATTTAAAACTAAAAGTCTATCTCCCGGTTTTTGATCATTTTCCGCCAAAGAAAAATACGGATAATAAATTTTTATTGATAATCACCGCGCGAGCAATAGGGAATAGCGAGATAAGCGATCGTGGCCAATCATTGTTAGTCCATAGATTGAAGAATCATATTTCTTGCACAAGTTGAAATATGTTTCGAGACGTCGCCAAGCGAAAAAATTCGGCTCAATGAACAGGTGATCTACCCGTTTTTTTGGTTCATCAAAACGATTGCAAAGTCTATTCTCGGATCGAGTCCACTACTTGAGATCTGCCTTCAATTGAGCATCAAATTCGGCTGGCTTGCCGTCTAATTCAGAAACAAGCCGAAGGGCGATTGCTGTCGCTTCATCGCAATCGCCGCCGCGATAACGCACTTTGAAATCCGCGTCGAGGACCACGATTGTTGGCCATGTGTAAAGCAGCCAGTCATCTGAGATTGAACTTTCACTCCCTTTCGGTTTGTTTTGAAAACTGCGCCAGTTGATTTCGTTTTTTCGCACCGCTGCTTGTGCACGATCGAGATCGTCCGAGTTTACTCCAATCAGTGCGAACGGGCGATTATTCATTTGATCTACGAGCGACCGCTCGTGTGGGTATAACAACCGACAAGGTCCTCACCAATCTCCCCAAAAGTCGATGAACAGAACTTTCCCCTTGTAATCCGACAGGGAGAACTTTGCTCCATCTAAATCAAGGCCGACAATGTCAGGTGGAGACATGCCCAATGAAAAATTTTCACGCATCTTGATTCTCGTTTTAACTGACGAGGCGAGGTCCTTCATTTCAACCCCCTCCAAAACCTTTAAGATCTCTTCCTTCGCTTGACGAAAATCATCCGAATCGACTGGGGCTTTGTTAATCGTCGCTCCAACGCGGGAGAACGTCGCATAAGCGCGCACCTTTGAGCTAGGTGATTCCTTTTCCAGTTGCAAGCCGACTTCCAGAGCTTGTTTTTCGTCATAAAAATAATCGAGTCGCCCTATCATCCATTCAAGCTTCTCGAGACTGGGTGATTTGCGATGCGTCGTCACGAGTGTCCGTACTGCGTTTTTAGCAGCCTTCCGTTGGTCGCCGACCATCGGTAGGGCGTTTTGAGCCATCCACGTCAAATAAGGGATTGCATTGGCCGTGTCAGCATATTCTTTTGCGGCGCTGTCGAATTTAGCCACGAACGGAATTAGAGGTGATTGAAATGCATCGGCCGGTAACGAAGGACCGCCTTTTTTCTCAGCTTTACGTAGTTCAGCCAAGCGAGCTTTCCAAGCCTGATTAGCAATTTCGACCTCAGCAACCAAATCCTGATATCTCTGATCGGGAGACTCTTCCACCTGACCGAACGCTACCTGAGCCAACAAAAAAGAAGCGAAGAATACTGGAATTAATTTGGCTTTCATCGTGGCATGCCTTACCGGTTAACTCGGAACCCTGCGGATCATAAAATTGAGGGGCTTAGGTTAACTGATTTTGTTAGCGATCGCACGTCATTTAATAAAGTTCTCTTTGTTTCGATCGGAAAAATTCATTTGCTAAATAAAAACCTTTAACTGGAGAAGAAGTCCGAAAATCGCTGACCTCGCCAACTGCATTCAACGCGAACTTTGCGAATAGGTCATCGACTTGCCAAATTTCCAATTAATTCGACGCCATTTGAGCCACCCATGGGTGATTCTAAGTCAAGCCAAAAGTTGATTCGCGTGTTGGTCATCAAGGTTTTAAACGGCCGCAAGGGCCGCGGCGTGCGAGATTGCGATCTCAGATTTCACCTTTCTGCCTTTTGGCGTGAACTTCAGCATGGCAACCGAAACTTCCCTTGCCTGCAGTTCCGCAGTTTCCGAAAAAATCTACATTGCGAGCTAATTGGGCAATAAAGAACCCGGTAAGCGAGATACCCTGTAGCCCAGTTTCCCGACCGCCGGGGGTACAAGTGCTTGGCAGATTGCGCCCGTCCCAAAACCTTCTTCCGGCATCGCGAGGCTGATCTTTTCAGCTACTGCTTAGTTCGGACGAAGAGGATGCCGCCGGTACTGAAGTTCGGGTGGCGGGTGTTGATGAAGAAATCCTCTTCTTTGGTTATCGTTCAAGATAAATTATTTCTTGCCGATTTTCTCTTTGAGTAGCTAATGTTGGGTTTACAGGTAATTGATGAGTCAAAGCCCGAGTTTCAGCGGAACATAACCCGAGTTTCTTTCGCCGGTTGGGCAACAATCTTAGCTGCGGTCAAACGGGAGGCTTGATCCGTTGGCACCACTTTCCTTTTGAAAGTCACGGGATTTTCCAATCCAAGGGAGATCGGAAGTTCGGGAGCACTTTGTGTTCCATTTGCCAAACTTGCACCGCACGGTTTTCACGGGACAAGTGGAGTGGCGAACACGACGGTCAGTGATTCGACCACCGCTAAAAGTACAGGTGAAATCCTGGCGCTTCGTGTATCAAAATCAAGATCAGCTTTAGCAGGACAAGACGCTATTTCTAAAAAAACGAAACCGTAACGATGGATTTACCCCAGTGTTTAACGTGCGATATAGAAATGACTTCATCCGGCTCAATCTTGGTTTCGAACTCTGCCACGCCCCGGAATTCTGTATCCCAATTTTTGACCACAGCGCCACATATTCAAAATGCGATTTGTGGCATTTGTTCATGCCCCTACGGACGCGTTTATCCTGCCCAGCGACCTTCGTTCGATCCCAATCAGAAAGATCCGATTGATCTTTGCTTCTCCGCTTGGGCTAAATGATTAACATCTTTTTTGAAATGCGATTCGATCGAACAGATGCTGCCGGAGAACCCATCGGGACGAGCAACCGCAATCGAAGAGTATTGGATTTCGAAATACAATGTGCGTGAAAACGAATTCAAGAAAGTTTAGATAAATGAATCTAGATCTACTTAACGCGTTTCTTTTTCGGTTTCGAAACAACGACACCGAGATTTTCTTTCATATTGGTCACGTATCCCTGATGACTAAATTC
>JAQWLH010000061.1 GCA_029247405.1 Mariniblastus sp. | reverse complement strand
GCGCACGAGACTATTTTTTCGGCGTGAACGACACTGTTGCATGCTTAAACACTACATCGAATCCAAAATCCAAAATCTAAAATCATGAACACACTTAACTCCACCCACGAACCAAGCCTAACTTCTTGGATCGAAAGCGCTAATTCCAAAGAAACCGACTTCCCCATCCAAAACTTACCGTTTTGTGTTTTCCAACTCTTGGATCAACCCCCAGCGATTGGAGTTGGAATTGGCGACCAGATCCTAAATTTGCGAACGTGCGCTGAACTGGGATTACTTAGCGACCAGTTTAATGACGCAGCATCACAGACAACGCTAAATGCTGTGATGGCCATGTCCCCGGCAGATCGGACACTTTTACGGGCAAGGCTCAGTGAACTTCTTGCTAACGGAACAACAGCCGACAAGTCTGTAATTGAAAAATCACTTGTCTTTCAAGCCAACGCAAATTTATTGATGCCCTGTCACGTTGGTGACTACACCGACTTTTATGCATCAATTTATCATGCGACCAATGTTGGAACGATGTTTCGTCCAACCAACCCGTTGCTTCCTAACTACAAACATATTCCGATTGGATATCACGGGCGTGCATCGAGTGTCGTTGTCAGCGGTACTAGTTTTCATCGCCCCGTTGGACAGCTGTCTCCAACTGAAGAAGGCGGGATTCCGACTCGCGGGCCATGCAAATTACTCGATTATGAACTTGAGGTGGCGATGTTTGTTGCTCAGGGTAATGAACTGGGTAATTCGATTTCGATTGCTGATGCCGAGGACCACATTTTCGGAATGTCGCTGCTCAATGACTGGTCGGCAAGAGACATCCAAAAATGGGAATACCAGCCATTAGGCCCTTTTTTAGCCAAGTCATTCGCGACCACGATTTCGCCGTGGATCGTTACGCTGGAGGCTTTAGCTCCCTTTCGCTGTCGTGAATTTGCGAGGCCAGAGGGTGATCCCCAACCTCTTGATTATCTTCATAGTGATGAAAACTCGAGTTCCGGCGGCGTCGACATGAAACTTGAGGTTTTCCTGTGCTCCGAAAAAATGAACCAACAGGGAATTGAGCCGGTCAAGCTGTCCAGCGGCAACTTTACAAATATGTATTGGACCATCGCTCAGCTCTTAACTCACCACAGCAGCAACGGTTGCAATATGCAATCTGGAGATATGCTGGGAAGCGGCACAGTCAGCGGTTTGACTCGAGACTCAAGGGGATCGTTGCTTGAGTTGACTTGGGATGGTGCAAGCGACAATCCTGTGCCTGGATCCCAGAGGACTCCGATCACGCTGCCAACTGGTGAAGAACGAAAGTTCTTGGGCGATGGGGATGAAGTCATCCTCAAAGGCTATTGCGAGAGCGATTCGCATCGGCGGATCGGATTTGGAACTTGTAAAGGGAAAATATTACCTGCAAAGGTTGAGGCCTAACTCGCAACTCAGAGCATTCCCTCCGAACTCCTCGCCGGCAGAAGCGCCAAGCGGAGTGCCGCAACTCTCGGATTGAGGCTGACCATTAAAATCGTTCTCTTTCTCTAAATCCACTTCCGGAAAATCGGCGAGTTCATGTTGATTCACTGACCCGAGAATTAATTCAATTTTTGCATCTAAAGACTGGGGGTTTCTTCACCCCTAACAGCTTGAGTGACGCTTCGATTTGTGGATTGGAATTCATAGCACTCCCTTTAAATATTCCTCAAGTTTACCGAGGGTTCGTCTGTATCTTATCGCAATGGTCTTGGGCGACACATTGGCGATTTCGCCTGCTTGCTCAAATGTCAAGCCACCGTACAACTTCAGCACGATTGCTTCCTGATCTTTGTCATCAAGTCGATCAATCGCTTTCCGCAAAATTTCACTTCGTTCCTCGACAAGTGCATTTTCAATCGGCTCCTGTATCAAGCTAAATTCACCATATGCCCCAAACAAGGCTTGGCTGAGCGAGTTTTGCCTTTTGACTGACCTTCCCAAATCTATCGCCGCGTTGCGAACAGACTTGAATAAATAGGCGACCCGATTCCCGTTATGTGCATTGAGTCGATCCCATGCCGCCTGACTGTGCACCAATCTTAAAAAACCGTTCTGTAGCGCATCCTCCGCGATCAACTCCGAACGGGTCAATGAAAGCGAATACGCGTAAAGCCCCTCTCGATGGTCGCGGTACAACTTTTCAAGTTCATCCTTCGTTGACTGCCTTGGGTGCAAGTACCGTAACCTTCCATGAACAGCATAATTCTCGTCTGAATGAACTTGAGTTGCCTTATTGGAAAAACGTATGCAACTAGTTAATTTCTTCAAAAAAGTGAGGAAGTTTTCCAGTTTCCTACGTTTACAGGTGTATTGAGCTCACTTTTGATGTGCGGTACCAGAGGTGTTTGAATCTGTACCGAAAATTCGGTTTGGGTGCGACAATTTGTGCAACTTAAACCAAGGTGATTCACCTAGGATATAGGATCGTCCAAAGTCCGCGTTTATAATCTGATTCTGAATTTTTCCTGCGAATTTCTGTCGGATTACAACAGTTTACTAAGGTAGCTAATTAGTTGCTGGTCTTTTCACTTTTGTGTGAGAGACGCCTCAGTACAAAAAACATGGCGAGTCCCCGTCCCAACCCTCAGCTTGAACCAAAAAATTGAACATCAATTTACCTCTCATTGTTTGTGCCGCAACGATCCTTGCAATTTCACTTGGGTGTCAGGACAGTCCTGAAATCGTGCAGCATAAGATCCCCAAGTCCCGATCGGGACTTGAGGCATTACGAAAAAAGAAAACCAAACTGCCCGCAGAATCTACAACGCGGATGGCAGTAGCCATTTTTGATACAAAAGACGCCACCTGGTTTTTCAAAGTCAACGGATCTCAGAAACAGGTCGAGAAGACCGAAGACCAATGGTTAGCGTTATTTGATTCCGTTTACTTTGCGGACGGCCAACCCAAATGGGATGCCCCTGAGGACTGGGAAGCGACGGGGCCTAAACCAATGAGATTTGAAACATTGGTGATTCCGGATACAGAACCAAAACTGGAAATAGCCATTTCCAGTCTGGGTCCGGACCAAGACCTCTTGCTCAATGTCAATCGCTGGCGTGGGCAACTCGGACTTGCTCCCGCGACCCAAACCAGCCTGAATTCTCAGGTTATCCAAAAGGAATCAAGCCATGGGAAATATGTAATTTTCGATGCAGAGGGTAAAGGCTCTGGCCAAATGCGACCACCATTTGCAGGCGGTTCTCCGGCGGCGGGAACGGGCGTCCCTCCAAACAGCTCTGGGCAAAGCGAGCAAGGCATCGGTGGGATTGGAGTAGGCGGGTCGCCACCGATTTCAGGGTTAAGCTACGACGCCCCTAAAGGCTGGACCGAAGGCAAAACCTCATCAATCGTCCATGCCCGTCTCTCCAAGAACACAGACGAGGGAGCCGTTCAAATCACTATCATTGAAATGCCTGCTGACATTAACGAATGGGAGCCCAACGCCAAAAGATGGGCTGGACAAGTCGGGTTGTCAAATCAATCAGCCGAACAACTCGCCGCTCGAACGAGCGACATTAAGGTCGACGGCATTGACGGATTGATCATTGATTTTGCCGAAGACATCGAGTCTGAAAATGCACTGCTTGCAGGCATGATTAAACGAAACGATTCAGCGTGGTTCTTGAAGCTTTCAGGTGAAACTGAACTAGTCAAAGCAAGTCGCGATGAATTCAAAGCATTTATGAAATCAATTCGATTTTGAGTTACCAACCTATCGCTTTTACAGCAACTGAGATAACGGACCCCGCAACGAGTAACCATGGCAACTATAGCTAAACCACAAACAAACCGAGCTAACTCAGCACCACTTGGCGTAACTGACTATGCCCGCGCGATCCTGACGCCGCTGGCCTCGTTAAAACTCACTGTTTGCCTTCTCGTTCTCGGTGTTGCAATTACTTTCATTGCATCATTGGAACAGACTCGCGCTGACATCTACCAAGTCAAGATGAAGCATTTCAGCAGTCATTTTGTGCCGATCTCTTTCGAAACATTTTTCGTTCCAGCTTGGTTTCCTGAGAGGCAGAATGTTCCGGGATTTTTTTACATCCCGAGTGGTCGATCCATCTTGATTTTGATGCTGTTGAACCTGACTGCAGCTCATGTATTACGGTTTAAACTCCAGGCCAAAGGCAAACGACTAGCGGCCGGGCTCGGGATCGCTGGTTTAGCAAGCTTTGTAACCTGGGCAGTAATTTTCAATGGCCAGAATGCGCAGGGCTTTCAGGCATCCCCACCGATCTCGTACGCGCAGATGTGGATACTAATGCAAGTTGGTCTACTCGCGCTGGCGATTGGAGCGGGGGTCTCTTGTTTCATGATCGACAAGACTCGCATGGCCGAGCGAGTACTGCTTGGCTCGGCGGCTTTGGCATGTACACTGACGCTAGGAGCCACAGTTTACCTGGGGTCAAAGGCTTTTATTGGCGACTCCGCAATGCGCATCCTTTGGCAACTTGGGCAGTCAACCATGGCCGCGGCCGTGGGCTATGTTGCGTGCGTCATGCTTTTCCGCCGCAAAGCCGGAATTGTACTGCTCCACCTCGGGATCGCTGGGCTGATGCTCAACGAGATTTACGTGACGGCGACCAATGATGAACACCGGATGACAATCATCGAAGGTGAGACGGTGTCTCACGCCGTCGACATTCGTGCAACTGAGATGGCGATCATTGATGTCTCGGATCCGGAAATGGATCAGATCACGACTGTGCCGGGTGCCAAACTAAGCGCCGGTGAACCAATTTCGGACGACAAACTCCCTTTCGACATCAAGTGCCTGGCTTACTTACCTAGCTCTGACCTTCGCCAAGCTGCCGGAAGTTCGAACAATTTTGCTACCGCCGGCGTCGGCCTTCGATTTGAAGCCTACGAATTATCCACAACCGCTGGAACTGATTCCGAACAAACAGTCGACTTTGCTTCAGCCTACGTCCAATTGACATCCAAGCAAGGGAAGACACTCGGAACATACCTGATCAGCCAGAACATTGGTGAGAGCCAATCTGATGCCATTCAAGTCGGCGATAAGCAATACCGAATCGCCCTGCGTTTCGAAACCGAGTACAAGCCTTACTCGCTCACACTCGAAGATGCCAAAGTCGAATACTACATTGGCACGAAAACACCGCGCTGGTATTCATCCGACGTGCTCCTGAATGACCATGAGAACGATGTCACGAGTGAGCAAAAAATCTGGATGAACAATCCATTGCGATATTCGGATGAAACGTTTTACCAATCGGGAATGAATCAACTCAACGACGGTCGGGAATTGACAATTCTTCAAGTCGTTACCAACAAGGGCTGGATGATTCCTTATGTCTGTTGCATGTTCACAGTGGTCGGGCTGATGGCACAATTTGGCAGCTCGTTAATTTCTTTTTTAGAAAAGACCCGAAAAAAGGAGCTTTCCAAGGCAACTTCCGGGGAAAACGCGGCGGACCCCGAAGCCACACCTCAGCGTTCACCAAAAACGAGCTCACCGGAGAAATCGAAACGGGAATCCAAACTTAAATCACCCTACATCAGTCAAGATCAAGCTCCACCGAGCCCTGTGAAAAAATGGCTTCCCGCTGCTTTGATGGTTGGCTTTTTTGGCATCTGGTCTTGCGGTGAACTAGCTAAATCGATGCGTGGGAAAGTAGTCGAAACCGAAAGCAAAATGCGACTTGATTTACTTGGAAAAATCCCGATTGCGATGAATGGACGCGTCCAACCACTGGATTCTTTTGCTCGCAACACAGCTCGGCAATTGACCAAAAGAGAGTTCGTTTTTGACAAGAATGAACAGAAACAGCCTGCCATCATGTGGCTGGCTGACACAATGTTTGAAGCCAAGGGCTACATGGACTACCGTCTTTTTAGAATTGAAGATCTAAACATACTCAACGCAATCGAGTTGCCGGCAAAATTCAATAAACCCCGCGGTGATTTCCGGTACACACTAGGTGAGTTACTAAAAGCGGAACCAAAGCTCCGAGAACTGATTTCTAACGCAGATAAAAAAGACCCCAAGACTTGGTCGCAATTTCAAAGACGGCTAAGTTCGGTTGCCCAGATGATCCAACAGGTTTATGGGGCCAAACTTGCTTTTGGCGGTCCTGACCGAAGCGGAGAGGACTTGCTTCTTCGGATCGAAGAGGCAAGTGAAAAACTCTCTTCTCCTCTAATTCCACTCGTTATTCCAACGAATAATGAGGAAACTCCCTGGGCTTCCTGCCTGGACGTAAAAAACCGCAATTGGCTTGTCGGGTTAGCAGCCGAATACGAGTGTGATTCCACCATGGCACTGGCCAAAGCAATCATTCAGAAAGAAATTCTACCTTCACTTCGTGAAGACATGATTCGGCAGCGAATTATTCAACGATTCCTGTCCGTCCCAGAATTTCGAAAGGCGATTGAAACTCAGTACGGCGAAACTGATCTTCGAGTTTTGTCGCGAGCTCTGGAACAAAACTGGGATTCGAGCGTCTTTCCAGAGGACATTAAGACTGAATTAGTCGCTGCCGAAGGACCATTGGTCGATGCGATGATCTCTCAGCAATTACCGCGTTATGAACAGGTGATGGAAGGTCAGCTATCCAACGCCTATGGCGACTCGGGCAAGATTTTGCCAGAAGTCTCAGAATCCTCCCAATTGTTGTTGAAACTTAAACCGGCGTACCAATCGGGCGATGCTGATACGTTTAACTCAACTCTGGAGACCTATCTTGCAAAATCAGAGGCGGCCCCACCCCTTGGGATGCAAACAGGGAAAATTAACGCGGAGCTTTTCTACAATGCGTTTTCGCCTTTTTACGTTTCAATGGTTATCTACCTCGGAGCATTCTTTGCCGCCTTGTTTGGCTGGATGTTTTGGCGGGAGTCATTTAACCGAGCGGCAACAATGCTACTGATGCTTGGGTTAACAATTCATATCGTTGGCTTGATCACCCGAATTGTAATTTCAGGTCGACCTCCGGTCACCAATCTTTATTCCTCTGTGCTATTTGTATCGGCTTCAATGGTGGTGCTCATGCTCATCGTCGAAAGATTCACAAAGCTCGGAATCGGCAATGTCATGGCCTCTCTAGGCGCCTTTTTGGCTTTGCTTTGGGCCTGGACCATGACGATTGTCGATGGCGACACATTCACCGTCATGGTCGCTGTTCTCGACACTCAATTTTGGCTTGCGACTCACGTCGTGATCATTTCGATCGGTTATGCCGCATCCTTTGGTGCAGGCATGCTTGGCCTTGCTTACCTGATTGCCGCCTTACTTTCTCCGGCAATGAAGACCAAAGACGCACGACGCAAAATGACCCATGTGATGTATGGGGTCGTCTGTTTCGGATTACTTTGCAGCTTCTTTGGCACTGTCTTAGGAGGACTCTGGGGAGACGATTCCTGGGGTCGTTTCTGGGGCTGGGACCCAAAGGAAAATGGCGCACTCATGATCGTTTTATGGAACGCGGTAATACTTCATGCTCGATGGGGCGGGATGGTGAAAGAACGTGGCATGGCAGCACTTGCCGTGCTTGGAAACGTCATCGTTCTCTGGTCTTGGAAAGGAGTCAACGCGATGGGGGTCGGTCTGCACGCTTATGCAGCAACCGAGGACGACACCGTTTCGAAGATCTTGCTGATCGGTGTCGCCCATGTCCTAGTGGCGTGCCTAGTCGTCATCCCAGCTCAGTTTTGGATGAGTTACCGAGACGAGGAACTAGCAAAGCTGAAGTAGCGTGTGAGAATTCGTTCGCCAAATTAAAGCCCCCAAGTGAGGGCGGTGCCAGCGAGACTGGTGAAAACGACGTGTCCGATCATAATCGGTTTTGCAGTCCTCGCATGCCGATGGATCGATTTACAATCCAAGTGGTTTTGAGGGGCATTCCCAACTTTATCTAAACTGATCGACCACCCGATTGGCATGCCGTTCTTGCAGGGCACCTTTAATTGCCTGCATGGGAGCAATCTGTCGAGTCAAACTAAACAAACTGCTTGGCTTAATCCTCATCCGTGGCCCAACCCCCTGATGAATCCAACCCTCCCCAGAGGAAACGATACTATTTTCGAATAGAAAATCCAGTTCGATTTGACCGAACCTCTGCTCGGTGGGGGGAATTCGAAAAGAGAGGTCCAAATCCACCCGATCAAAGACACCGTTGATGGCGACTTGAGATTCACCCAAAGTTGGAACCACCTCCAACCGCCCAACAAACTGTGAGTCGATACCGAAACTTGACGGGATGTAGGGAACTACATCGGAAACCAGCCAGCAGGGCAGGGCAACGGAGTTGGAATCGAGCAATAACAGGTGGGGATACTCTTCCGTTCGTACCAACGAACACCTGACCAGTTTTTCGGGAGCATTAGATATCGGAACTTTAAAACTGACATCCGCACGGGTACCATCTGCGCGTGGCGAGTAAACGTGGAGATCAAACTCTGTCATTTGAAATTGAGGTGGAAATTCACCACGCCGCAACTCGTTGAAATCAGCTGCCAGGTTTTGGGTGATCACCGCTTCTTTGTCGAACTGAACCTTCCATGGCTTATCGACGATTCGAGAGCGAAGTAAGTTCTCGTCAATTTTCCTGAGTAAGCAGGCAACCCCGTTGTTTGTCAGGCCTTGCACCCGGTAAGGAATCGAAATGACATTTTTACTTTCGCCAAATTCGATCTTCACCTCCACGGCTCTGAACAGGGTGCCCAAGTCCGGATCGGAAAACTCAAGCCCACGAAGAATCGTGACGTATGGCCCGGGTGTTTCAATTGAGTCAATCGTTGTCGTCACTCCGAGTTGAGCCTGGAGCAACCTCTCCCATCCACTAGCGGTTTGTGGATGACAAATCCAGTAGCCGACAACTGCCGTCGGGAACGCGCAAATAACCAGGAATAACACCCGGCAAAACACTCGTCGTTGATTGTCACTCATCTGACTTCCTTGTCAGCGATGGACGGGATTAATAACGGAGTCAGCTCTGTATCTCAAAGCTAACGCAACGAGCAGGTCTTGGAGGTAGTCAACCGCGTTGCTGTCAAGCAAACAATGCCGAGCTTCGAAGCGTCGTTTATTCTGACGGGTTTGTCGAGAATCACCAATAACGATTCGTTATTTTTCGCGTGCCATTTGCTGAAAAAGATCCCAGCGAGCTTGCATTTCCTCAATGCTATCACCACCAAATTTATCAACCATGGCGACGGCAATTTCAAAAGCGACCACATTTTCAACGATAATCCCGGCAGCTGACAACGCACAAACGTCGCTACGCTCATAACTTGCCGTCGCCGGTTCCTTGGTCTCCAGATTTATGGATTCAAGTGATTTTTGGAGCGTGCTGATCGGTTTCTTAGCGGCACGAATCACCAGTGGCTGACCATTGGTCATTCCCGCTTCAAGCCCACCGGCATTGTTAGTTGGCCGATCGTATCCGAGATTGGCACTGTCTTTTTGATTTTCGTCGAAACGGATTCCATCATGAACCTGACTGCCAAGCAATGTCGCCGCTTCAAAGCCCATCCCGATTTCGACCCCCTTGATTGCTTGCACCGCCATTACGGCCTGTGCGAGTTTCCCATCGAGTTTTCTATCCCACTGGGCGTGGGTGCCAAGCCCAAAAGGAAGCCCCTCGACCACCACTTCAATAATGCCACCGAGTGTATCGCCGGCTTTCTTCGTATCATCAATTAGCTGCTTAACCGACTCATCCTTGGAGGGGTCGAGCGAATAGATCGCACTCTCATTCCGCCAAGCCAATTTTTGCTCAAAGGTCCCTTCTTGGGCAGGAATTTTTTCGCCCCCCAACTGGACAACAAAACCGAGCGAGCGAATACCGAAAGATTCCAAAAGCTGTTGGCAAAGCGCTCCGGCGGCGACACGCACGCAAGTTTCACGTGCACTGGCTCTTTCTAAAATCCCGCGCATCGAGCTAAGGTATTTGATTGAGCCACTCAAGTCTCCATGCCCTGGCCGCGGCCGCGGAAGTTCTTTGAGTCGTTCAAGTTTATAGTCGTTATTGGGCACCTTTAAAGTAATCGGCCCCCCCAACGTCACGTTTCTCCAGACGCCGCTGAGAATTTCGACACGATCCTGTTCAAGTTTCTGCCGCCCTCCGCGCCCGTATCCGCCTTGCCGCAAGAGCAGCAACTCATCAATTTTGTCCGTATTGATTTCAAATCCGGCGGGAAAGCCATCGATCAAAGCCAGAAGACATTTGCCATGTGACTCGCCAGCGGTCCAATATCGGAGCATAGGATTAATTCGGGTTACAGTATTGAAAAAGTCGACCAGCCTTAATCTTAAACCAATCACCCAACCTTGGCAGCGGGGCAAACAACCGTTCGAATGAAAGCCTTGAATTCATCGCTTGGCCCCGTATTATCGCATGAAACAAATCCGCAAACAGTGGTTTCTCATTTCGCTAGTCGTATTGATGGCGATCGGTTTCTTTGCTTGCCAGCCATTTGAGTCGTTGGCGAACCAAGAGTGGCTCAAATGGACTGTTGTTTCAGTAACGATGTTTTTAATGGCTTGGCCACTTTCGATGGGTCGCTTGAGACGGGCTGCCACTCGACCGCTGGCTCCTCTGCTTGCGACCGTTCTAAACCTCTTGATAATCCCCCTGTTGATTTGGCCTCTGGCTGCGTTGGCAGGCGCCGAATTGGGGCCTGGGCTCATCGTTGCTGCAGCAACCCCGAGCACGCTTGCCTCAGCAGCCGTCCTCACTCGATACGCGGGAGGAGACGACAGCGTCGCGATCATGGTGACCATTCTGACCAACTCAACCTGCTTTCTGGTTTTGCCATTTTGGATCATGGTGCAAACTGGCAACCAAATTGAATCTGCAGCTTTAATTCAAACCATCTATAAACTCTTCTTTTTTGTCGTCTTGCCGATTGCTGCAGCGCAAATTGCAAGACTCCATTACCCCTCTGGCCAATGGGCAACACTGAATAAACCTTGGCTCAGTAAGCTCGCCCTGATTGGAATCTTGGTCATGGTGTTTATTGGAGCGGTAAAAATGGGCTTACGATTCGCCGGTGGTGTCAGCACGCCGCCGGGCAGCCAAGAGCTCGTCATCGCAACCGCTATCTTGCTCGCGATTCACACTCTCATCTTCTGGCTGGGAATTTGGCTTGCCTGCCGCATTGGCCTCCCACGCGACGAGCAGATTGCGATTGGGTTTTCAGGGAGCCAAAAGACACTGATGATTGGGCTGTCGACGGCAATCAATTTGGGATTTAGCATCATTCCCATCGTGTTGTATCACGCCTTGCAATTACTCGTGGACACGGTTTTTGCAGAGCGGTTAAGAGCACAGGAGGAGGAACGACAAGACTAATTCAAAAAACGCGATCTGAGCGTGGAAGCGTTTAGCCGTGTCATCTTGTCGGACAATCTGGTCGTTGATATAGTTTTGATCATCGAATCCTACTTAAAACACGAATGATGAAGCATATTTTTACAAACGATCATTTCTTCGTTTACGATGCGGTGGAATCGCTCTTCGATTCTTAGCTTTCGCTCATCCTTTGATTGAATACGAATCAATCAAACTTCTCCTCCCAAAGCATCCTTAGCCCAAAAGCGAAAAACAATGCGCGAAATGCTCGACGAAAAGCTCTCCCGATTTGAAGAGCTGGAAAAAAGCCTGAGTGATCCTGAAGTCCAATCAAATTCTAAAAAAATGGCTGCCGTTGCCCGCGAACACGGATCGCTGGCGAAACTCGCGAATAAATACCGGACGTTTCAGACCACAATCCAAGAAATTGAAGAAGTGCGCGAAATGGCCGGATCGAATGATCCGGAGGAACGCGAAATGGCAGAGGATGAATTAGCCTCACTTTTGGAAACTCGTGAAACATTGTGGGATGAACTTCTGGATATGACCATCGGCGGCGAGGACGCCAACCGTTCCAGATGTGTTATGGAAATTCGAGCGGGCACAGGAGGAGACGAAGCCGCTTTGTTTGCTCACAACTTGTATGAAATGTACAAGAAACACTGCGAGATTAAAAAATGGAAATTCTCGGCCCTCGAGTCTAGCATCACTGAGTTGGGTGGTTTCAAAGAAGTCACCATTTCTATTGAGGGCGAGGGCTGTTACCGTGAACTCCAGTACGAGAGTGGCGGGCACCGCGTTCAACGAGTTCCGGACACTGAAACCAAAGGCAGAGTTCATACATCGGCCGCAACGGTTGCCGTCCTCCCTGAGCCTGAGGATGTTGAAATAGACCTCAAACCTGAAGACTATGAGGTCGAACGTTATGCGGCCAGTAGCGGGCCCGGCGGTCAACATGTCAACAAAACTGCCTCCGCAATTCGAATCACCCATCATGAGACTGGCGTGGTCGTCAAATGTTTTGAAGAACGTTCTCAACACAAGAATCTCGCCAAAGGGATGCGAATTCTAAAATCCAAACTTTACGATCATTTCCAACAACAAGAAAACCAACAGCGTTCTGACCAGCGTAAAAGCCTGGTTGGCTCGGGAGATCGCAGCCAGCGAATTCGGACTTATAATTTCCCTGAAAACCGGCTCACCGATCACCGGATCGGATTGACGCTTTACAAACTTGACCAAATCATTGCCGGCTCAGTACAGATGTTGACTGACGCTTTGATCGACCATGATCGCCAAGAGCTTCGTAGCTCTATGGGCACTCTCGACTAATTAGACCTTTATGCTCCTTCGTCAAACCAGAATACCCACAAGCCAAGTTGATTCACCATGAAGCTTAAACCTCACTCTCTCGCAGAGAAACTTCCCGAGGGGCGAGTCAGAGTAACTGCTTGTTCATTACACGGATTTAACCCAGTTAAACAGGACGCCTGAATGGACAACCTTTCCATTATCCAGTCGTCCGAGTAGGAACGCTCCAAACCAACCTATCGGCTTTAACTTTTGCGAGTTTGGCCAATTACTTTAAATCACAATCTGCTTATTACACCGGCGAAACCAAGCCACTGTAAAACGGACATAGATACCATGTCAGAAACAGCCGCTGATCAATGGACGATCCAACGTTTGCTTGAATGGACCACCGATTTTTTCTCCAAGTCGAAATCATTTAGTAATTCTCGACTGGAGGCAGAAACTCTGCTTGCCGAAGCCCTAGGCTGTCAACGAATTGAATTGTATACACGATTCAATGAGATTCCCGAAACAGAAAAGCTGGCTGAGTTCAGATCATGGGTCAAACGTCGGGGAGCTGGGGAACCGGTTGCTTACTTGGTCGGTCACCGAGAGTTTTACTCGCTGCGGTTCGCGGTCGACTCCAATGTTTTGATCCCTCGTCCAGAAACCGAACACGTCGTGGTTTGTGCCCTCGAAGCCGCTAAGAAATTCTCAGCCGATCCAATTCGAATCATCGATGTTGGCACCGGCAGCGGTTGCATTGCAGTGACCTTGGCGACTCAAGTACAAAATTGCAAGATCGCCGCAACAGACATCTCCGATGCCGCCCTCGCCGTCGCACGGTCGAACGCAGAAACACACAACGCCGTTGATCGCGTCAAGTTTTTCCAAGGGGATTTATTGGAGGCTCTTCCCGCGGGAAGTAATCCCGTTCACATGATTGTCAGCAACCCGCCTTACATCGGTCGGGGCGAAACCGACACAGTCGACACTCAGGTCAAAAACCACGAGCCCTCGGTTGCCTTGTTCTCCGGTGAATTCGGAACAGAGATCATCACGCGATTGACCGAACAAGCACCTAAATATTTGCTGCCGGGTGGATTTCTTATTTTTGAAACCAGCCCCATCATCATGGATAAATGCGTCCATATCGTTGAATCAAATGCAGCATTTGCAAGCGTCGAAGTCGTCAAAGATTATAGTGGGCATGAGAGGGTCATTGTCGCGCAAAAAGTCAAACCACTCGACGGCTAGTTATGAAATTTCGAGTTCTCGATCTATTTTCGGTAACGACCTACGCTGCCATTGCCTTTGCCGCATTCAACCACGACCTGACAACCTTCCGACAGCTTGTTTTCTTCGCCCTGGTTTCAACCGTTGCAGTGATAGCAAATCTGTTGTTCGAAAAGAAAAAATGGCGAATCCTTGGTGGCGTGCTCGGAGGTTCAATGGGAGGGGCGATTTATCTCTTCATCTCGCTACTCTTCCGCGACCAGTTCTATGACGCCAGCCCCTGGTCACCACAGCCTAACATCCTATTTGCTCAATGGTTTCTCGAAGCAAAGTGGGTTGTTTTTGTTGCAGCCGGAACTGGCGGGGCAATGGGACCATTGTTGACAACTCACTTAAACTCTCTCAAATTGCCCCCCGAAGCAAAACGAGATCGCTGGATTTCATGGGCAATTCTTGGAGGAATTTCCCTGCTGCTTTTCTTCAAAATGAACGATCGCGTTTCGATGATCCACGGAGGACGCGATTGGAGTGCAATCATTGTCTTACTCACCCTCAGCTTCATGGTTCATACAATCCACTGGAATCGAAAACTGACGTCTCTAAATCCGTGCGAAGTCTTGCCTGCCGATCCAAATTAGTGTGATCATGCACGTGGATGGTGCTGCTTGTGAACTTTTTTTAACCTCGATTGGTCCACGTGGGTGTAGATCTGCGTGGTGGCGATACTTGCATGCCCCAGCATCTCCTGCACGCGACGTAAATCGGCCCCACCCGCGAGTAAGTGAGTTGCAAAACTATGCCGTAACGTATGGGGACTGACCTTGATTGTGATGTCTGAAATTGCGGCGTATTTCTTGACCAATTCCCAAATCGCTTCTCTGCGCAAGCGTCTTCCACTGCGTGAAAGAAATAGCCAATCTGTTTCATCGGGTCGGACCGCTTCCAAACGTGGCCTTTGGCGTTCAAGGTAAAGTTGAATCGCATCGATGGCCGCTTGCCCCAACGGCGTGAGTCGTTGCTTACTGCCTTTTCCGTGACACTTGCAATACCTTTCCGTTAAATGCAAATCGCGAATCCGCAAATTGGAAATTTCCGACGCTCGACAACCGGTCGCATAAAGCATCTCCAGGAGAGCACGATCGCGAAAGTGATATAGCTCAAACCGTTTGGGAGCCATAAGGAACCGATCGACTTCCCGAGGCGACATCACGGAAGGAACACGCTGCCAAAGCTTTTGACTGCCAAGCAGCTCGACCTTGTTTTCCAGCAAGACGCCTTCCAGCTGCAGATAGCGAAAGAACATTTTGACTGAGACAATGTGTCTCGCAATTGAAGACGGCGCCAGTTCCTCGGAACTGAGAAAGCCGACGAAATCAGATAGCTCAGCGATTGATATTTGCTGAACGCTTCTTTTCCCTAACCAATGCGTAAACCGAATCATATCTCGCGAGTAGGCCATTACCGTATTCTCAGCGAGTCGACACTCGGTACGCAGATACTCGGTATAAGCAGCACTCCACCGTCGCGTAGAATTCTCTGCGTTAATTGGCTGAACCGATCTCGGTCTCAGCCTCCGAAGTTTTCCTTTTTGGACTTTCTTCATTGCGTGTTGTGTTCAACGTTTGAAACAGTTGCGAAGATTACCGCTGCACCTTTATTACTGATCGGGAGATAGCCAATCAATCACGCCGAGAATTTGAAAAAGGCAGAAAATACACGCAAGCCTATCGCGAAACTGAATTTTGCAATGGAACAATTGAAACAACCGTAATATTTAATGGCCTCACAATCGCGTCATTCGGTCGGAGGCACGACTTCCTGCGGCGCAAAATCTCACGACTCGCGGGGAGAATGAGCAGCCAAGCCAAGCAAGTATCTATCACGTTACGAGTCTCCTTGGCAGCCCGCAGACTTCCCTCAAGGCAAGACGGAGTTGGAAATTCGGGCGGCAGTCCCCTGTCTCCACGAGGCTAAATTCAGCGACAACCACAGAGCTGTAATTGAAAGCAAGGGCGGACCTCACAAAACATTCTCGACACGTCAAATCTAAATTCAATGGCACCTCATGATGCAACTCCGTTGTCACTGATTGATCCGCATATTGAGTTGAAACCTGAAAGGACTCCACCTCGAATCTTGAAGCCCCCCGATGAAACTTCTCGAACGATGCGGTGAATCATTCGACCTGGCTGACGAGTCCTGCCGTAGCCTGCAGCGGACGCCCATCTACACGCCCATCTACACACTCTTCGATCACATCGAGAGCATGCCATGTCGCATCAACCCACTCCGCCTCACCTGAGAACATCAACTCGCTCCAAAACAGCAATTTTTTTCAAACATTTGCAGCAAACCCAATAAATGACGCCTTAAAAATCTGTTTCGCAAGCTTCTGAATTTCTCTATAGTCCGCTCGTAACAATACCGTTTCGCAACTTCCCCATCCCATGAACTACTTCCAAAATTCAATCTTCACTGGATTCCGTTTACGGCTCGGCTCAACCTGCGCGATATTGTTCGCCATGGGGCTGGTTAACTTGGTCGGTTGTGGAACAACAACCACCCGGACTGCGACTGAACAACTGCTTATGTCAGACGCGGTTGATAATGCAATCTCTCAAATTGATTTTCGAGTTTTGCAGAGCCGCAAAGTATTCATCGAAACGACTTACTTAAAGCCGATTAAGGGAGCTGGATTTGTCAACTCGGATTACATCATCAGCTCACTCCGACAACAATTAACAGCAGCCCATTGCTTAATTCAAGAATCCGTTGAGACGGCTGATGTGATTGTGGAGCCAAGAGTCGGCGCCCTCGGCACTGATGGTCACGAAGTCGTCTATGGGATACCACAATCGGGTTCACTTGCCAGTGCAGCAGCCGCATTTTCAAGTTCGCCGCTTCCTCCCATCCCCGAAATCTCTTTGGGAAAAAGCAACGCGCAGACAGGGATCGCAAAAGTCATTGTGTTTGCCTACGACAGTTCATCGCGTGAAGCGATCTGGCAATCCGGCGTCGCCAAGGCCGAAAGCACGAGTCGCAATACTTGGTACTTCGGAGCTGGGCCATTCCAACAGGGCACCATCCATGAAGGAACTCGCTTTGCCGGCCAAGAGATACCTCCCCCTCCAACATTCGAGCAAATAACCCCCGAGAGCTTGGCAGGAAAATCAAAATCCGGCAATAAAAAAAGTCCCGCCAAGTTCATTCCCTACGGCCAGCCATTCGTGTTTAAGCGACTCGAAAAATTCGACCCGAAGTCAGCCCCCTCGCTCCTAACTTCTGACGACTTCAAATCAGGCCCGGTGCGCACCGTCAGTCACGATGAAGAACTTGAGAACGATTGATCGTTCGGGACAAGGCGGGCTAAAGATTAGCAGCCCGAGAAAAGGGAGACATTCAACATGACTCATTTGTCTCACCAAGGCTATGCGGCTTAAAAGCTGGTACTGTCTTTAAACTTGATCTTTTGGATCAGCTTTTTAATTTGGCCATCCACCACTTTACCGGAAACCGCTTCAATTGCTTTGACGGTGTAGGAATACTTGAGTTCTCGCGCGATATCGAACTCAACCTCGGTCTCTTTGGAGTCTTCTGGATTGCCTTCGGCCGCAATTTTAGACTCGACCAACTGAGTTAGTTTGGAATACATATCAGTGTCAGAAAAAGTTGTATCGTCATCGACAATGATACTGTTAATATTTCCATTGGTGCCGGCGGCGAGTTGGACGTAAATGATTGTCGGAAAATCCTCGTCCATCGACTCTTCCTGGTTTTGGCTGGCCAAAGGCATGCGAATATTAAAATCGCCTTCCATCGCAACCACCTTGAAAGTCATGATGAAAAAAACCAATAGCTGAAACACGATATCAATCATCGCGGTCATATTCAGCTTGATCTCTTCGGGTTCGGTTTCCTTCAATCGCATAACAATCTCCTACCTTCGAACTTGCTCTTTGACTCTGAGACTGAAACTTTCCAACGACTCCTCCTGACACTTGGCAATCAGGTCTTGCACCAACCCCGTTGGCGTATCTTCGTGGGAGCGAATGATCACAGCGATGTCACCGGGATTCGTTACGTCTTCACGAGCAGCAGCGCTGATTTCCTTGCGGAAAATTGGACCGAGCATGTCAATCTGATCGAACTCCTGCCCTTCGAACTTGACCTTTCCGCTGGGTTCAAGATTCAAAATAATCTGGTAGTCAGGACGAACTTCGGGTGCCACCGCGAGCACACTACTGGGCAGCGTGATCTCTTCGGCCCGATCGACTTCTGAAAAATTGATCAACAGCATAAAGAACGCGATCAATTGAAACGTCATATCGATCATGGGCGTCAAATCGCCCTCGAGAATCTCAACTCTTTGGTGTTTGGTAAATTTCATATCAACAGCAAAAGAAACTTGGTTGGACAAAAACAAGTAGTGCAAGTCACTCTTTTTTACCGACTTTTTCAAATCGTCCCATCAGATTTTCGCTGGTGATACCAACTTCGAGCACCAATTTCTGAACCCGGTTACGAAGGATGTTGTAAGCTGCAATCGCTGGAATGGCGATCGCCAGACCAATCAAAGTGGTCAGTAACGCAGTCGAAATCCCCTCAGCCAGCTTGTTTGGATCCGGTGTACCTCCACCATTGGCGATCGTATAGAACGAACGAATCATGCCGTGAACCGTCCCAAACAGGCCAATCATTGGGCTAATGGTTCCAATCAAAGCGAGGTAGCTCAAGCGGTGATCGAGCTTCATGTTTTCTTCAGCACCAACTTCCTGCATCGCCCCCACCGCATGGTCGTAACCAGTTGTTAGTCTTGCCAAACCTGACGCAAGCACGTTGCCGAGAAACGATTCATCCGTTTTGGCGAGCTCATAAGCTTCTTGATATTGCTTTTCGTCAAAATGGGCTTCGATTCCATCAACCAAATGCTGCGGACAAACGTACTCACGCCGTGCCGAGAGCAGATTCATAATAAACAAAGCGACGAGGATAAATGAGAGCGATAGGAACAACAGGATGTAGCCCCATCCGAGCGAGCCGACCAACCAACCAAGCAGCGACTCCTCTTCCGGCGACGCGTTCTCCGCGGCTCCGCCAGCGGCGGCAGCCGCTTCTTGTGCAACGAGTGATGAGCCTGAATCGAATCCTGGCATCGTCAGCGAAAAGGCAACGAACACAATCGCGAATGTCAGTAGCAAAGAAGTCGGGCGGGAAAACCGGGGTAGCCAGCCAGTCGATGAATTCGACTCGCAAAGGGTTGACAGTTCAATTAACTGCATAACGACAGTCTCCAAGGCTTTGTATGTAAGGTTGATTTAGTTGATGAAGGTTGTTCAAAGTCAGCAGCGGCGTGCCTCTAATTGTAACCTGCCCCAACGCACTCGATACCCACCGAATGAGGTTACATGCATTCGACGTTCCATTTAGACCGAACGTTATAGTTTTGTGGCCCAATATGAGTTGCGATAACGGGTTTTGATCGTTTCTCTCGCTCGGTTCGCACGATCGGTCTCTTCGAGCAAGGGCCAAATCTTAGCCAATCGGTAGACGGCCTCCGCGTGCGCCTCTGATTCAGACGCAAAAAGCAATTCTGTGTGCAAATAAGCTCTGGCAGCTTCTTTTTTTCGATCCGCCTTCTCATGTACCGAGCCTAGTGCGTTATATAGATGGGCGAATAACTTTTTGTTGTCCGGGTTCTCATCCTTAATGATCTTCTCCAGTGCCTTTTGAGCAGCAACGGCATCCCCCTGAAGCCCGACCAAACGGGCCAATTCGCAGTCCGACAGCAACTTGTAAGTTTGCGTAAGATCGTCGTTGGACTCAATTGCTTGGATCGCTTCAAAAGAAGCCTTGGCCTCTGCTAATTTCCCCAGTTCGATCTGCATTTGCCCAGCATTGAACAGCCCTTTGAGTTTAAACTCTGGCCACGTCGCACTCTTGAGTTTCTTAAATTCCGTCTCAGCAACGTTGGGAATCCCAGCAGCAAAAGCCAGTTTGGCAAACTGGTCGATCATCGGAAATAAATGGAAACTCGTTGGATGCGCTTCAATGAAAGACTTGACCTCGCTGGCAGCAACCTTGGGTGTCACATTGCCGCCTCGAAGCGAAATCTGCGAGTTCGAAAAAGCTTTGATAAAGTCAACCTCCTCCTGAATCGGTTTGGGAAGACGATTAGGGATTTTCCCCAACTCTTCTATCGCGTCTGCAAATCGACCTGATTCCATTTGACTTCGGGCGCGTTCAACCTCCGTTGGCTCTTTACCATAGATGACCTTTTTGATTTCGAAGGCGGCAATTTCAGCCCCACCAATTGTCACGCCATTGGGTGTAACATCACTGATTTTCCCACTAACTTTCGACGTCCGGCCGCCGTCTCGATACTTGTAAACGGCATCTTGAGCATGGGTAATCGTTGCGATTAGGCCAAAGACCAAAACCACAATTCCGGGAGTTAGAAGACGCAGACCGAAGACCGTTTTTTGCATTTGATTCGTGGGGTAAGCTACCATTGCGTTAGTTCAATTGCTCTTGTTTTGTGACTGTTAAAATGAGAGGCGTCAAAACTTTCAAAGTTATTTTGCCGCGTTAATCCGGGACTCAAGCTCCTCAAACTTTTGCTTCCACTTCGCCATTCCGGCAAAGGTGGGATCACGCTCACGTTCTTTGGTAATCTCGTTCCCAGCAGACTTAATGGCACCTGAGTTTTTCGCCAAGATACCGTATTCCAATCGACATTCAGCAACATGATAAAGCGCTTCATAGTACGTCGATCTATATTTGGGGTTCTTGCGAGTGGCCAAAGCGATCTTTTCCCAGCCCCAAATTAGCTTCGTATTTCGCTTCGTTTTCGGATTCTTGTAGCTCCGAGCCCCCTTGGTCGCTTCGACATAGGTCTTTTGCCGTTGAGTCGCTTTAGCCCACGCCTGCAGACTCATACTGGCATCGATCTGAATATTGATCGCATTTGAATTCTCTTTCAAAATCTCAGCAAGCTGATCGATAGCGACCTCGAAGTTTCCGGCCCCGCGTTGAGAAAGAGCCCGCTCACGTTTTAAACCGGTCGTCATTTCGGCCAATTGAGGATCATCGGCGAAACCAATCTTTTCAGCTTTGTTTAAGGCCTCAACTGATTTCTTGAAAAAAGGCTTGGCGTCAACCACCAATCCTGATTCCAATAACGAATCGCCAACAACTCGAAGTGTCGAACCGGCCCAGAGAATGGTTTTTGGATCTTTCGAATCTTCAGAAATTGAGCTTAAAAATGCTACCAGTGATCCCGCAAACGTTCTCTTTTCTTCTTGGGAACTGAGAGAGTCAAAATCACTCTTTAGTTGCTTGGCTATCATACGGTAGATCACAGTCACCCGGTTCCGATCCTTGGGATCGTTACTTTGCTGCATATCTTGACGCATTCGAGAGATCACACCCTGTGCTTTGGTAATCCACTTTTGTTTGTCAGCACTACTTTTCATTGCCGCAAGGTAGACCTTCATGGCAACACGATACGTCTCACGAGAATAGATTCCCGGCGAGGAGGTCCTCATGATTGCGGGGTGTTTTTGCTTGACCAAATCCAACGGCGCAATGGCGGCGGTTTCAAGTTGGCGAACAGCTTGATCCGTCTCGTTCGTGACAAGGTAGGCATCGACTAACATCAACGCGCCTAGCGCGGTTTCATAATCTAGAGTGTCTAGAGAGGCGTTGGAGACACCGTCTGCCATGAAGTTCTTGGCGTTGACCAACTGCTTTTGATAGGAAGAGGGTTCATCACCGGCTGTCATCTTTGCTTTTACGTCCAACCACATTCTCTGACCAACACGAACGGCCAACGCATTTCGATAACTCGAACCGCTAGGAATTTGCAACAAATACTTTTCTGCCGCCTTGAAGTCTTTCGTGTTAATTGCCAACCTTGTCATTGTACTGGCTGCGATCCCCGATTCACTCGAGCCCGGCCAGCGTGCGATGACTTCGTCAGCAGCAGCAGTCAATCGGCTAATTTCAAATTTCCGCTCTGCCTCCTTGGCTGAATCAAGCAAACTTGAATAACTCTGAATCATTAGCGACATCGCTTGCTGGGTGCCAGAAACACTGGGATACTTGGCAAGCAAATATTCACCAATCAAAGCAGCCTCAAAATATTGACGCGACGCGAAGTAACAATAACACTGCAAATAACGAATGTTATTGATATCAGCGCGGACCGTTGAGTCATCCTGCAACCCTAAGGCCAGGTTTAACATTTCCAATGCAGCCTCGGCTTGCGAGAGGACGCCCGCATCAGCCTCAGCTAGTTGCGATTGAAGCGCTGACTTTTTCGCTTCATCCTTTTCACTTTTAAATTCTCGGCGAAGTTCATTGGCTCCTCCAGCAGTCAGCTCAATCTCCGAAATAATATCTTTCGCTTTTTGCCGAGCATCCCCAAAGGTCTTGGGGGGCGCCGCACTTGCATCGGCAACGTTCGACAGCGACACATCCCATTCGATTAGTAGCTCGCGGGCCTTTTCCCGATAGGGACTGGGAACACGCGCTACACTGCGAAGGAGTTTCGCAGCCGCACGATCAATCTCGCCAGAATTCTTGTTTGCTTTAGGGCCGCCTTTCGCCTTAACGGCCGCCGCTTGGGCGTGTTTCCCAATTGCAAGCTCAAGCTGCACCCGAAGCCAGTCAGGCTTTCGCACCTCGATACGGTTGAGGACACCAACTGCTGGGTCGAGACGTTTCACAACTTCGACATGGGGATAAGGCTTCATACTGCTCCAGCACTCGGCCGCCAGAACATAAGCCTCCAATTTTAAAGATTTAATTGAGGAGTTGTTTCCCAATTCAAATATCTCAGCCAACAAGTCAAGAGCGGGCTTGGGATTGCCCAATTTCTGCTGACACCTTGCCGAATACACACAAGCCTTGAGACCTGAATGAAACCGTCGATAGTCATCGTATACGTCGCTGTAAAGCTTCGCTGCGTCGGTGAGCAATTTTTTACCAGTTGGATCACCCTGCGGGTAAGTGTCTGCAAGCTGCTCGGTCACCATCGGCAATCTTAGGCGGACTTGTGTGTACCCCGTTTGTAATCGTTTGATGTTGCGTTTGCTCGCCTCAGCAAAACCAGCTTGGGCATCAATTTTAATCGCATCTGGACTGGTCGGGTCCAGTAGCCTTTTAAGCTGGTCTCTTGCTTTAATGTAGCTGGACTGAGATTGCTCAAGCATCGTCCTCGCTTTTGCTCGCAAAACATTTTTTTCGCTCTCAGTCGCCCGGTCAGCTTTGGCCTGAGTGAGATAGATGTTAGAGCGCTGGTAAAGCAGGTTGCCCTGGTAACGAAGGGTTCGTGCACTGACTTCAAGCGATTGGTTTTTTGAGGCATAATCGGTGAGAAGCTTTTGAGCTTGGTCCAGTCGAGACTCAATCACCTCCAAGTCACGAACTCGCTGCGTGCTACCGATTAGCGTTTCAGCCTTTTCAAACGGTAGCGAACTGCGAAATTCATCCGAAATCAAATCGCTCGATTCAAGGCTATCCAGATATTCAATCGCGACGTCGTAATAACCGTTATCCCGAAGGGCCTCAAGAAACATTTGCGCCGGCTCTTCCGCCTTTAGGCTCGGAATGGACAGGCAAAGCCCCGTAAACATGGCAAACAAGAAAGAAAGTCTCAACACTACACGCCGTCCTTCAGTTGGATATTCCCGAAAACCAGATCGTTCTACTGGTTTTTTTACAACGATTCGCAAAACTATTTTTAACTACACCCGCCGTTAAAACAATCGCCGATAAAAAAAGATTGGAATCCGAAAGCAAAATTAAGCCAAAAACAGCTTGTAAGATTTTGGAAGTGGAAACTCTGACTATATTTTAATACCAATATCGACCGCCGTGGGCAAAATGTTGGCTTTGCCCGACAAAGTTTGAGTATTTCCCAACGGCTCTAGCTGCATTGGTTACCAACGATGAAAAACGAACCAACCTCAGACGAACTTGACGAACATTTGGATGAGCCTATTCGGCCAAAATCGATCGTCCCACCGATGCGAAAATCATCGGGTGGGCTGGGGTTTCGTATCCTGACGCTCGTGGCAATGCTACTGATGGTCATTGTCGCGATGCATGAAGCGGGCAAACCAGAGAGGTGGGAGTGGATGGGATTCGATCAATCCCAACCAACTGTCCGGCCAAAGGCCAATGATGCCGCGGATCCAGAAGTGGGTACCCGTCCTGACTCAGAAGCTGTCTCGATCGCCCCATTAACCAAGAACAATCCAAATCCCCCCTCCTCCCAAGGCCACCAGACAGCAAGCACGATCTCCCAAGTCACCCCCGATTACGACTCCATGATTTTGTTGTCGGATGAGGATTCAAATTACCCAAAAGTCGCTGCCGATTTTTGGCGTTCCGTCTTTCGAAAAATGAACCCGACACAACAAAAAACCTTTCTAAAGTTGCTTCGGACCATGCGAGATGGCAAACGCGTCTTACCGGAGCAACAGCAATCATGCCAAGAACTCATTGTCTCTCTCGGCAAAAATCGTGATCGCTTCCACCAGCAACTGTTTGATCAGGTTGCCCTTTCTTCGGACAACCCCAGTAAAAAACAACTCACAACGGGCCTTTTTGACTCACAGGCGATTTGGGACAAGAAAGTTTTCCCAGCCCTGACTGCGGCAGCAAGTGGAGAAGACTTTACGCTTTCCCAGCTTCGAGCCATCCACCAATTACAAAATGCGATTGATCCGATTCTTCTGGAACAAGTCGAGGACAAGACCGCCATTGGCTGGGCCGGCGACTCAGCCGGATGGAACCGCTTGTGGGAAAAAGTAGTAGGGCAAAAACTTGAAACAGAAATGCCCGAATTTGAATCAGCAAGCAACATCCAATTGATGAGCCAACCCGGGTATTACCGTGGCAAACCGATCACGATTGAAGGCTGGGTTCGCTCGGCTCGCAAAAACCGCCTCAAGGAAAACAGTGAATTGGCACTGTCTGAGCAATACACTCTGTGGGTTCGACCCAAAGAAACTAAGCTCGGAATCTATTGTGTCTACGCTCACGAGTTACCCGAGGGATTCCCGAAGCTGTCTGAACAGTTTCAGGACTTAAACGAACAGGTCTCTATCGATGGCTACTTCTTTAAGCTTCGGACCTACGTGGCGGCCGACAAGGCCGTAAAAGTGGGCCCTGTGGTTTTAGCGTCGCGACTAACTCGAATCGCACCAGAAGAATTCCTGGATGTTGGGAATTGGCAACCTAGTCGCACAACATTAATTTTTGCGTTTTTCCTGATGCCCCTCATTGCTACGGGCATCGCTTGGTGGGTGTTCCGATTCTCAAGAACCCGCCCTTACCGCCCCGGAGGAAAGACCTCAATCAAGATCACTCAGACACTCGGTGATCTAAAATCAGACCCGCGTGTTCAAACTGATCAAGAAAAAATAATGGCTCTGTATGAAAACGAAGATATTGCTGGAATGTCGGAGTCGCCTCATGATTAAAAAGTTAATATTCAACCAATCCTTTGAAAGCCCAAGATCCGCTTGGCGCGTCATTTTGGCATTTGCAATCCTGACTGCCCTTGGGGGAATGAGCGGCGCGACATCCGCCAAAGCCCAAATCCACGACCTGACTCCACTCGAACTCTCTGGATACTCTCCGAGCGAAGCTTACGAAATCAAAGACGACGCGCCACTAGATATTAATAATCCCAACATCGTTAAACTGCTTTATCGGATCAAAAAAACTTCGCCAAAAAGCCGCAGTAAATTTGCAATTCACTCCAAGAATGTCACGTGGGACAAAATCGCCACGACCCCCGAAGAATTTCGATGCTGGGTATTTCAACGACGGCTTACGCTCAAAAAGGTCACCAAGCACCGTTTTGCAGAGGCCGAAGCTGAAGCGCCGATCAAGGGGGTTTTCATCTGCGAATGTGAAAACGAACTACAGCAATCCGTGACGGTACTTTCAAGAACGATACCGCGAAAAATCAGGATCGATACGAAACTCGATGAACCGATCGGTATTAGCGGCTTTTTGTACGCAAGAGCAAAAGAGACAAATGAAGAAGCAACGCCGTCAACCGTGCTTATCGTTGACCGAATCGCCTGGTTCCCCGCCGTAGCGCAAGCTGACATCGCAACTCGCT
The DNA here is from genome assembly GCA_029247405.1 of Mariniblastus sp. Lineage (GTDB taxonomy): Bacteria > Planctomycetota > Planctomycetia > Pirellulales > Pirellulaceae > Mariniblastus. The sequence goes on along the minus strand of JAQWLH010000061.1, from coordinate 22,407 downwards.
CTCACGTAAAACTCGCCAGTGCCGGCGTCGACATTGGCCTGTTAGATCGGGTCGAAGAGAGCAACACGCAACGACTTGGTGATCGCGACTCAGAAGCCTTCTTCCAGATGATTGCTGCGATGGAGAAGATCCCCGCCGACGATGCTCCGTCGAGTCCCCTAAATTTTTCTGATCTAATGAAGAATGCAAAGTCAAATTTTGGTGATCAGGCCAAAATCAAGGGAGTGGTACGCAGCGCGACGGAAGTCTTCATTTCAAATCCTGACATCAAACAGAGACTAGGAGTTTCAAAGTATTTTCAACTGATGATGTTTCCCGACCTCGACGGAGGAAAAGTCGTTGTCAAAAACAAATCAGGTGAAGATCTTGAGTATCGCCGTTTTCCAATCACGGTCTGTTGTTTGGAACTTCCAGAAGGCATGACTGCCCAAGACGTCGAACGCAAGCCATTAGTTGTCGATGGCTTCTTTTACCGCTTCTGGAAATACCAGTCTGATCTGACTGACACTGCTGGCACGTCTGGCCAAGTAAGCCCATTGATCATGGCAAAGACGGCGACAACCATTGAGTCGCAGGAGGGCCAGTTAAACTTTATTTTGCTAGTTTTCATGAGCATGCTGATCGTGGGAGTCGCGATACTGATCGGGTATTACCGAGTCGTTGACCGTCGCCAAAAAAGCCACGGCCAAAAAATCTTAGATGCATTACCGGACAAGATTGACCTTACGGGCGTCGAAGAAAAAGAGTGACGATCAGCGGTCGGACAGATTAAACCATTCGAATCAATGAGCGTTTATAAAAACAACCGCTGCTCATCTTGGAGCAGCGGTTGTTTTGCTGATGCAGGCTGATTGCCGGATGCGGCTATTCAAGTTGGGGGATGCCCAAAGATGGCTTACCAACGTCCGCAACCGCCACCATATCCGCCACCATATCCGCCACCATAGTAGGGACGAGCGTAGTGTCCGCCTCGGTAGTGACCGCCCCCGTAGTGACCATAATAAGGCCTTGAGTAAACAGGGCGATAAACGGGACGGTAAGCTGGAGCGTAATGCCCGCCACCGTACCCACCCCGGTATCCAGAGTTGAGGCTTATTCCATAAAAGCTATTACCGCGAACTCCTTGACCAAATGTCACCCCACTCCCATAGCCATTTCCGATGCTGACGCCCCAAGACGTCCCGCTATGCCGATGTCCTTGATGACCGTGATGCTGAGCGAGTGATTCGGATGATAAAAACCCAATCATTCCCACTGCAGCAACCAGAATTGCAAACTGTTTCATATCCACTCCTGTCAAATTTGCCGGGGCTTCCACGAGTGCGCCCATTCGCACTGTCTAAGGATTATCGACTTAGTCGCGGCAAATCCATTTTTAAAAATCTCACCAAGAGATAACCGACGCAAATCGAACGACCCTTCAAGGCCTTTTTTATCCAACCTCGGGTTCGAAGACCTGGGCCAGATTTAAGGTTGAATTCGACTTGAGGCCACGTCAAATTTTGACACGACCTCATCGAACAGCAAAATTGTCCTGCTGTTTGGCAAGTTAAAACACGTTTGCCGCGTGGGACACTACCTCTGGCCGTGCGGATCAGACAGGGTTTTTGGTCCTCAAATTTCTGACGATGCAACATCTGTCCTCACAGGAAACGCTTCACTCACGCGATAAAGTTGACGCAGCGGGCTTACCCCGGGGACATCACAACCAAGAAAGCGAGGGCGGAGAATTCATCCTTGGTCACAAAAACCAAGATCAGGCGGCGTTAACCTAATGGCCATAATCTAATGACCACTTGAAGTTCCTTTGATGCTGCGAGATATTCGAAGGATTCTAGTCCCCCCAACCAAGGAAAATTTAATGAAAAGTCCGGTTCGTGTCACAGTAACGGGTGCCGCAGGTCAGATCAGTTACGGCTTACTGTTTCGAATTGCAGCCGGCGAAATGCTTGGCCCTGACCAACCTGTGATCCTCCAGTTATTGGAAATCCCCCCTGCCATGAACGCCCTCCAAGGCGTGGTCATGGAATTGGAAGACTGCGCCTTCCCGCTTCTCGAAGGCATTATTGCGACGGATGACCCAAACATTGGTTTTAAAGATTCCGATTTTGCACTTTTAGTGGGTGCGATGCCAAGGAAGAAAGGCATGCTTCGGAAAGACTTGTTGACCGCCAACTCCAAAATCTTCTCCGTTCAAGGGAAAGCGATCAACGAATCCGCCAAGAACGACATTCGTGTTCTAGTTGTTGGAAACCCTGCCAACACAAACGCGTTAATCACGATGGCCAACGCCCCTAACGTCAAACACGGCAACATTACGGCGATGACAAGACTGGATCACAATCGAGCCATCAGTCAACTAGCCACCAAGACCGGAACGCCATCAAACAAAATCAAAAAGATGACCATTTGGGGCAACCACTCGGCAACGCAATACCCCGACATTAGCGACGCCTTAATTGATGGGAGCTCCGCCACCGAAACCATCGATCAAACTTGGTATAAAGAAACGTTCATTCCAACGGTCCAAAAACGCGGAGCCGCAATCATTGAAGCCCGAGGCGCATCAAGTGCAGCTTCGGCAGCCAGTGCCGCCATCGATCACATGCGGACTTGGGTTCTTGGCTCGGAAGACGGAGATTGGGTCAGCATGGCAATCCCGAGTGATGGAAGTTACGGAATCGAAGAAGGAATCATCTATTCTTTCCCTTGCACTTGCTCCGATGGTGAGTACCAAATCGTGCAAGGTTTGGAGATTGACGAATTCAGCCGCGAAAAAATGGACGCAACCGCCACTGAATTAATTGAGGAACGGGATGAAGTTAAAGACCTGCTGTAGTTGGTAAAAAACTCCGCAGTCCCCAAGCAAGTAATTCGTTTCGCGTCACTCATAACAGCTTCGTGGCATTTAAACTCTATGCGAGTTTGATGCACGAAGCTTTTTTTCTGCTAGCGATTTTGCTGGGGAAATAAAGTGTGACGTGCGGTTTAAATATTTTGATTGTCGAATTTGCGACCAAAACATAACAGGACGTTTACTAAACAAAATTTACCAAGGCTTAATCGCAAGGTGATTGTTGCTGTCGCGGTTGACTTTCGATCTCAACTGTTTTACAAACTTGCCTTCGCAACAATAAGATCGTCAATCAGATACAAGAATGGCGCATGAATAGAATTAAGATCAGTCCGTTGGCGACAGTTACCCCCGAATCAAAAGGTAACTCAACCGCAACTCTTCCTCATGTCCATTTCGACAAACTCACCAAACGATCAGACGAAGAATTCTTTTCCTTCGTCCCAATGCATTACGAAAAAAACTATGCTTATCCATTAATCGTTTGGCTTCATCCGGATGGTAAAAAGCCGGACGAAATCCAACGAGTCATTCCGCAAGCCAGCATTCGAAACTACGTCGGCATTGCCCCCCAAGCTCCTGTTGGCAACTTCAAGGCGGGTTATTTCTGGGAACAAGAAGCCGATACAATTGACATCGCTCATGATTCAATTTTGGCAGCCATTGATCAGGCGGCGGCACGATTCAATATTGCCTCTCACCGCATTTTTATTGCTGGTTGCGGGTCAGGGGGCACGATGGCGTTTCGAATCGGTCTCGAACGACCCGATTTATTTGCCGGTGTCATAAGCATCAATGGCCCAATGCCCTGCGAACAAAAGCCTCTTGGGCACTGGAATGACTGTCGGGAAATCCCAGTTTTTTGGGCTCACAGTCGAAAGTCAACTGAATTTGGCCAGCAACAATTATGCGAGCAACTTCGCTTGCTCCACATTGCAGGTTTCTCAGTGACTCTTCGCCAATATCCAAACGACGAGTGCCTCAATTCAAAAACTCTCTCTGACATGAATAATTGGATCATGGAAATGATCCAGACATCAGTCCGTTAGAAACTCGGACTCCCACGTCCGCTAACCTAGATCATAGCGCTAGATCCCAGCGCCTCCTGAAAAGCATTTCCAGGTGTCGATAAAGCTGGCAATCCCTAGTGCTATCGTTTCTCCCCAATCTTTGGTTAGGTTTGGTGCTGAAATCGCTTCTTCCGAGACCATGCCGCTCAAGCATGCAGCTTTCTCAACAAACGACAGACTCTTTGCGGGGTGAAATGAGCCCTCAACCAAATTCGAGAAACCGTCAACTGACGTCATTGGCAGGGTTGGAACCGAGTACAACAACTCACCAACCGTAACTGTCGCCCCCTCGATCCGATTCCAATTCGCAATAACTGCATTGACAGTTTTGCCGAAATTCCAGTAAAAGCCGAGTCCGCTTTTGTTTTAAATCACAGAAACAAAAACGTCATACATCGGAATCTGCCTGGACACCTTAGATGCTAAAACACCCATCACATGAGCTTTCCAATAATCCACCTGAAACGATTGGTGATCGAGTAAAAAGTGTAATTGAATCATGCCAAAGCGATTTGGTAAATTTTGGGATTGTCGTCGAATACGACTTTGAAGCGGTCTATTCCTCGGTAAATGAAGAAATGCTCTCGGCTGTAACGATCGCCTTGCTCAACAATGCCATCCAAAAGATGCCTACCGGCGGGCAAATCACGGTGACATTAATTGATGGGAAGCACCAATGGGAACTTGAGATTGCCGACACGTCAGGCATGGTATTTAACCCGTACGAGTCCTATGACGACTCGACTTACCTATCCCTAACCGAGGATCAGGACGCGTTGCCAACCATCATTCCATTCCCTGACAACGAACATCTACGAAAAGCACACCGAGCGGCGCTCGCTTGCCACAGCCAGATCCAGACATTCGATTGCCCCCAAGGGGGCACTGCCCACGTCTTAGTTGTTCCTAAACTTGAAATGACTTTACCCGTGCCGAATCATCGCAAAGGATGCGCCTGATTCAAACCAAACAAAGCACAACCAAAAGTTAAGCCATACATTCGTTACTGGCTGTTAAACGAGCCTAGAAAGCTACCCAAGCACGGACGCTTGGGTTTGGAGAGTCGAAATGGATTCGCAATTATCACCCCTTGAAAAATACACTGGCCTCATTGGCAATCTTCGATTTCGCGCATTTGCAATCGCGTGCTTGGTTCTTGTTACCCTCGCTGTTCTGCAAGCCAATAACTTGAGGAGCAGCACTCAAATGTGCGAACTCCTCGACCAATGTGAAGTTTCCAATGAAGATTTGCAACGCATGCAATTTGCACTTGGAAAATCGGGGTTGAGTAACTTCGAAATTGTCGACAACCGCCTCATGGTTCCTAAATCAGAACATGCGACATATTTAACCGCAGTTGCTGAGCAAAACGCTGCCCCTGGCAACATGCGCGATGAAGACAAAGACGCCCCCGCTGTAAATCCATTTTTGACACGCACTCAACAGTTGGCGATTGCACAAAATCAGAAAAAACGCCAAATCAAAGAAATGGTCGTTCGCTTACCTTTTGTCGAACAAGCTTGGTTCGAGATGGATAAATCAGATTCTCGATCGGCTTTCCAAAGAGCCCAGCAGTCAGCCGTCATTTCAATTCAACCTCTCAGCAACACATCGCTCACTGACGCGCACGTTGACACCGTCAAACGAATGATTGGCGGTGCTATCGCGGGCCTAAATCTCAGTGAAATCGTGGTGATTGACCTGAGCGAGGGATGGGCACACCAAGATTCAACGGATCCGTTAGCCACACAACAAATTCGCACTCAACGAGTTGAACTTGAGGAGCGTCGAACTTACGAAAATCGAATTCGGGAAGCGCTCAAAGACTACCCGGGCATCGAAGTCACTGTTCAGGTCGATTTCAATCCAATGGCTGCCAAAAACAATCATTTGGTATCGCAGGCAGTCGTTCCCAACGTCCACCCCTCGCAATTGCCATCCGCTACCTACGCGCCTGTCGCCGGAGCCAACGGGGTGATTTCTCTCGATGGATTCAAATCGGAAAGGCCCAACCTTACAGCACCTCCCACTCCCATCGCTCTCACAACAAATTCCAACCCCAATCAAAGGGTTCAAAAAGAGATCTCAGTTTTGATCGCTGTACCTCAGAAATTGGTCCACGACATTTTTGGCGAACCAATTGTGAATAGGGTCGGAACACTCAATCCCTCTGACTATCAAGCCGCGCTCGCCAAAGACACTCAATTTAAATTTAATCAACTTGAGTCAGAAATCGTCAAGAGAATCTTACCGCTGTTGCCAAAACTGGATCAGGTGGATGAGATTAACCATCCCGCCATTGCCGTAAATTTGATCCGCGATCAATCAACCGAAACCGCCGCGACTTGGCCGGCTCAACTCAAGACTCTGATCTCGAAGAACTGGCCTTCGGTTGCAGTCCTAGCGATCGGTCTAATCCTGCTTTCAATCGTGTCTCGAAACACCGATACTGCACCGAGTGGTACGGGGACAGAACCCAACGCCTCCTCTTCGAACCTAAATCAGCGTGATGAGCGTCCTGCGTCCAACGCCTCGGACGCCAACGATCCAGATGTCAGACTATCAAAATTGATCGAAAAAGATCCCAATGCGGCAGCCCGTGTCATTGAATCATGGATTCGCGACGCGGCGTGAGAAGATGCGGAACTGAATGATTCAAGATCGTTCGCTAGCACCGATTGCACTTGTGATCAGTCCGAAATTCCGCGAAAAGCCTGTTTGAATTTTCCAACTTTTTACCCGTAGCTGGTTGGCGGCGTTTGCGGCTGTGATTAAGCAGATGTTGCGGAGTGACTCATCATCAGTATCGTCAAGGAAGGCGCTTCAGGTGAATCAAAAATTTAAAATTAATTTAGTCGCGCTGCTTGGCTCAAAATCAAGCCAGTGCGGTTGGTTTGTTCTAGCAACGAATTTGATATTTCTTGCGAACTCGGTCTTCGCACAAAATCAATTTCAAGGCACAGCCGACTTTCCCCCCCCGCATTCCGTGCAGTGGACGGCGCCAAACTCAAATCCCCCCAACTTGCCTCCGCAAGCCTCGCACACCTCCCCACCCGCCAACAACTCTAACGTCACCTTTCCTGAGTCGCTCACTCCTTATGGTGGAGGCGTCCGACCAGCAGGTTTTGAATCACCTATCGTCGAACCAAAATCAATCGGTTCGTTCGAATCCAAAATCGACGGAGCAGCGGAAACTCTCTCCAAATGGAAAGACTTAGCGGGTGAAAAAACAACAGGCTTCTTCAACAGCCTTCAACAAGATGGGAATTGGCTCAAGGAAGCGCAGACCACCGTCGGTTCGTCGGAAATTAGCAAGATGCTGGGCAGCCTGGCGTTAGTCCTCGGGCTATATTTTGCATTCGTATGGATTATGCGGAAACTCAACCCAAACGGCTCAACAGGGTTGCCCTTGGAAGTCATCGAGGTCTTGGGGCAAGTTCCATTTGGGAATCGGAAAAACCTGCAACTCGTGAGACTGGGCAGCAAACTATTGTTGCTAATGAATAGTGCCGAAGGCACGCAACCGATTGGCGAAATTACAGACCCGGCTGAGGTCGACTATCTGGCGTCCCTTTGTCCAGGTCATCGCCCGCGACGAACCAACCAATTGAATCGTTCACCTCGCCCGGCTCGAATTCAATCGGCGGCTGAAACACCAACCAGCGATTCTTCAGCCCATCGTGCAATCGGACCCACCAACCTGAATGACGTCATTCAGATCCTCCAAAATGCCAATCACCGCCAAGGTGCGGTTTTTGAAGCATAAGCAAACAACTCAAAAAATCCGTCGCAACCTTAAAACAACACAGCCCTCAACATTCAACGATGCACATTCTTCGAATCACAATTGGGCTTTTTCGCGTCGGAGTGGCAATCCTGATCGCCTGCTTGGTGATTGCGTCAGGGTCTGCGTTTGCCCAACAGCTCGATTCAAATGGGTGGTCGGATTTTGAAACTGGCCTTGTCGCCAATCAACCCGCCACCCTTGAGTCGGATTTGACGGGTTCAGACTTTGCCCCACAAGCTTCCCCTGCCTCCGATTTGATGACCGCCGAAATTCGACACCAGATCGGCTTGGCGTCATTTGAAGATCCCGTGTCCGTGGAATCCGCCCCCAAGACGCAGACCGAGGGCGCTGCGGCTTTTTCACAGCTGATTTCCTCGCAAACTGAACAACTAACATCCCGCGATGGAATTGGATCATCACTTAAGGTCGCATTACTTTTGGCGACTTTGAGCCTCGCACCAGCAATCATTTTAATGACCACATGCTATATCCGTGTGATCGTTGTCTTAACATTACTGAAACAAGCATTTGGGGCTCAGCAGTTGCCCCCGACCCAAGTTCTCACGGCACTCGCCCTGTTCGTTACTCTTTTGGTAATGACTCCAGTTTGGAATCAGGTCAAAACAGACGCCATCGATCCGTACACAGCTGAAAATGGAATCAGCTGGAATGAAGCTTGGGAGCGGGGTGTGATTCCAGTCAAAAATTTCATGGCTACCCAGATTGAATCGGCAGGGAACGGTGAATCAATCGCGATGTTCTATCGTTATTTACCAGACCATCAAACGCTCTCCCCTCCCTCAAGCCCAAAAGAAGTTCCACTCAATGTATTGCTTCCTGCATTTGTGGTGAGCGAACTCAAAGTCGCTTTCCTCCTCGGATTTCAAATTTACTTGCCATTCTTGGTGCTCGACCTCGTCGTCTCATCTGTCACGGTTTCTACAGGCATGTTGATGTTGCCACCGACCATGGTCAGCTTTCCGCTGAAGCTCATTCTGTTTGTCATGGTTGATGGTTGGAATCTCGTGATTGGAATGTTGCTTCAAAGCTTTGGTGTCCTGACCTGAGTCTAGCGATTTGATCTACACATTTGTCTATACGTTTTGATAAGCAAACCATGAATCCACAAGACGCAATTGACTACAGTCGCGAGGCCATCATGACCTGCATCATGGTTGGCGGCCCAATTCTAGCTGCAAGTCTCTTGATTGGTCTCATCATCAGCGTTTTTCAAGCCATGACACAAGTTCAGGACCAGTCCGTCTCATTTGTCCCAAAAATTTTATTGCTTCTTGTAATGATCGGACTTTGTTTGCCTTGGTTGACTGACCACATGCTCGACTTTGCCAAGCAATCATTCGAAACGCCGATGACTCATTGGCAAAATGGTCAACCATCCGATTTCGAACCTCGACAAGATTTACCTTCTGTCACACCGGCATTCGAAACTACTCGCTCAGCTTCTCAACGAACATTCAGTACCGCCTCCTTTGGGCAACCAACCGCAAAACCAGACTTTGATAACGTGCCGTCTCTGCCTTCAACGGTTCGCTCCGACACGACGGATCCTCTCGATGTCAAAGAATCTCCCTTCATCCTTCCCCACTATCGCTTTTCCAAAATCCCCCCAACCGAAATTGGGGGATAACAATTCATGGAACTTCAAACCACGATTGTTTTCTTGCTCGCGTTGACTCGGATCACAGCCGCTATCTTAACGGCGCCTGTTCTTGGAAACCGAAGCGTTCCGTTACGATTTCGCTTGGTTCTGGCGATTTTGCTAACGTGCACCGCAATGCCACTCATTCAAGTCGACTCGATGGGGGGGCTTCAGGGCTGGACGACATCCATGGCTGCCTCGATGCTACTCTCAGAGATCGTGATTGGCTCGCTTCTGGGATTTGGGATCATGATTGTGTTTTCTGCAGCCCAAGTCGCCGGCACCGTGATTGGCCAAATGGCAGGCATCCAAATTTCGAGCAGTCTAGACCCACAATCAGGACAACCTAGCTCACCTGTCAATCAAATGTTTGGCATCCTTTCACTCGCTGCCTTTGCATTGATCGGCGGTCCTGAACTTGTGGTGACCGCCACTCTCGATACGTTTGCTAATTTGCCATTAGGAACAACACTCCAACAATCCAGCGTTTTTGCCTTGCTTGGAAATTTACTTCAACAGAGCTTTATTTTGACACTTCGGGGGGTCGCACCTGCAATTGCGGCCTTAATGATCTCGACGTTAGTCATTGGCTTAATTAGCCGAACCTATCCGCAAATGAACCTCCTTAGCCTCGGCTTAAGTTCCAACTTGATGGTGATGTTACTCGCCATCTTTTTTACGCTAGGTGGTTGTGTCTGGCTGTTTGCTGACGACTTAGGCAATTTCATGGCCATGATCACAGACACACTTTCGCAAGGCCAAGTCGCGGTGGAGGTTTCGGCATATGAGTGAAACTTCGGACGACCGAATCCATGCTCCCACACCCGCACGCCGGGAGCAGGCCCGCCGTGATGGTGACATCCCCAAAAGCTTTGAACTCGCAGCGGCTATCCACATGATTGGCGCCATTCTCGCTTCCTACTTTTTGCTGGGAAACATCGGGACGTGGCTTTGCTCGTGGACCACCGAGACATGGAGTCAAGCAGGCTTGCAACTCACCGTTGAGCCAAAGCATGTTACATCTCATATTCAAAATACAATCGGGGGCGGCCTGATGGTTTTGTTACCCTTTCTAGCCCTCTTGATGATCTTTGGGTTCGCTTCCCACTGGCTGCAAACAGGCCCGTTATTTATCTCGAAAAAAATAGCGCCTGACTTAAGTCGCATGGGAATCAAGGCATGGAGGCAACGACTACTTTCCCTTGAGGGTTTGGCATTTCTTTTTGTGGGAATCCCCAAGACCGTCATTGCCTTCGCGGTTTTATGTGGCAGCTCTTGGCAACAACGCAATCAGTTTTTTGGCTTGGCAAGCCTGCCGCCTGAATCATTGGTGACCAATCTCTTCGCACTTGTCCTCACCGTCGTCTCACATGTTGCAATCGCGTTGATGGTTACGTCAATTGCAGATTATGGACTGCGATTCTTGAGTCAGCAAAAACGCTTGCGAATGACCGACCAAGAATTAAGAGACGAACTGAGAATGCAAAATGGTGACCCACGGGTCCGAGCGCGACAGCGTGACCTCAGACGAGTTTAATCATTCACTTTGGTAGCCGAACACGTCCATATACTCGCTCCAGTTGCTATCGATATCTGACCGAAGTGCCGCATCGAGACTGAACGGGTTTGTTTTGTGGTCTTTTCGTTTTTCAAAATAATCTTGCAAAGCTGGTTTCGCTGATTCAAATTCACCCAATTCCAACTGTTGATAAACGTGTCGCATTTCCTCCAACGGATCAGCAACCAAAGATTCAAAATTTATTTCAACGAGTCGATTTTCCGGCACCTCCAATCGCTGATCAAAATAGGCCGAGTACATCAAGTTTTTGCATTCGAAGATGTAATTCTTCAGCCACGTCTCGTCGTATTTGGGTACTTGAAATCCTTGCAGCATATCCAACAACCGCCACAATCGCATGGTGGATGGAACAAGACGATACGGATGCCTCGACATATGCACAAACTTGGCATCAGGAAACCACTCAGCCAGTTGCTTGAGACGTCCCGTGTGTGGCGGCGATTTCAAAACAAGTTGCGAATCGTATTGCACTGTCAGAGTTTTAAGAAACCGCTCCATCGTCTTGCGGATCTCTGTCTGCACTTCTGCAGACGATTGAGATAAATCCAAATTCAAATGGTCACGACTGGGACGATTTGGAAATGCAATTCGTCGATAGGGCGTCGGTGCACCGTAAGCGCACAGAGCAAAATCATCCTCCTGAGGCGACCCCACCCCCATCGCCATGTTGTCCATTGGCCGCCGCTTGGGCATCAACAATTTTACAATTGGGTAGAAACAAAATCTTGAAACCAGAAAATGATTGGGAATGAACGCGTCGAAATTAGTTGGAAAAGCCAACCGGTCGTCCATCGCCAACAGCTCATGCATTAACGTTGTTCCGGACCGCCAATGGCCAATTACAAAAATTGGTGGCCGATCGATCTTTGCAGATCGAATTTGTTTTCCATGCGTCAGTTGTTGTATACGAGTAAGAATCGAATTCACTGTGGCACACCCCGTTCCGATGGCTGCCATGGGATATTTGACGGGGTGGATTTGAAAACGATTTTCGCGGAGCAATGATAAGAAGTCACCCAAAAGCATGCCATTCCAAAAACGGGGAGCCCAAGGTGGGTACCAGTTGGATTTGGTGTTTTTCTTTTTTGGCTGGTTTGGCATGAACGCGTAGGCGTCAAAGTTAAGTGAGGGACGATCGGTGTGAGTCAAATGATTGGCGATCAGGTCATCCAATGACTCATTTATTATCCAAGTAAATTAGGCCGCTTGAGCCTCTTCATCTGAGGTCGGAACAATCTTACCTTTCGGGGTGGTCAGATCAAACAGACCAAAAATCTCATCTTTTGAAAGCCCTCGGCGGCCCGGCTGTGCCCCCTCCGACAAGATTTCGCGAAAAAGCTCTCGCTTGGCCTCCAGAATTTCATGAATTCGCTGTTCAATCGTACCGGCCATAATCATCCGAGTAATGGTGACGCTACCCGCAGCTCCAATTCGATGAGCGCGGTTGATGGCTTGGTCCTCAATCGCAGGATTCCACCACCTGTCAAAGAGAAAAACATAACGGCAAAATTGAAGGTTTAGTCCAACCGCCCCTGCACCATAACTCATCAACAAAACGTTGCGTTTCGGATTGTTCTTAAATTCCTCAAGTATTGGATCGCGTTGTTTTGAAGGAATTCGGCCATGATACTCAAGCGGATTGTGCTCGGGCAGCTGCTTTCCAATCACCTGAAGAGCATCGACCCACTGACTAAATACAATCGCCTTCTGTCCGCTGGCGGCAACCTCTTCCATATCCGCCTTGAGTCGCTCAATCTTACTACTGGCTCCAGTTGCTGGATCAAAATTGCAAACTTGCTTGAGGCGAAGAACCAACTCAAAGACATGCTTGATTGTTAGTTCGTCTCCCATCTCATTCAACCGCATGACCCCGTCATTCTCAGCTCCGTCGTAAGTCAATTGTTGGTCTGCAGAAAGGGCCAATTCAGCATCCCGCATGATGCGTGGGGGCATATCGGTCATCACCAAATCTTTGGTACGGCGAAGGATCAAATCTTTGACGCGAACGCGGACTTCCCGTGGCGTCATTCCACTTGTTACCGTGCCTTTAGCTGCAAACTCACAAATGCCTACTAGATCCTCAATGCCGTTTTCGATCGGGGTGCCGGTCAACGCCCAACTTCGCTTTCGAGGAATCCTCTGTACAACTTGACTTGTCGCGTTGGACTTGTTTTTGACTCGCTGAGCCTCGTCCAGAATCACCAAATCGTACTCGTGATTCTTGTCAGTCACCATCGCTTCGTCACGAGTCAATAATTCATAGTTGGCAAGTTTCACCATTGCCTGGTTGGCTTTCCAGTGCCACGCCCGTTGATACTGGTTCCCCTTGATCGCCGCCACGGTAACCTCCGGCGCCCAAGACTTAAACTCACGCTGCCAGTTGGTCATCAGTGGCTTCGGACAAATCAACAAAACGTTCTTGATATAGCCAGCACGAAGCAACATTCGCACCGTAGAAATCGCCTGCATCGTTTTGCCCAAGCCCATTTCGTCAGCCAAAATCGCGCTGTGCCGTGGAAACAGAAAAGCAATCCCCGCATATTGGAAGTTGAATGGCTCAAATGGAAACTCCATCGTTTTGCCACCGAGTAAAGTTTCTAAGGGCGGTTGAAGCAAATAGAACAACCGATCCTCCAAGCGAATTACGTCACTCGGCGGTTGGATTCGAGTACGCTGCGATGCGGCAGATGCTTGCCCCGATTTCTTGGCACCCTTTTCTTGATTGGTTGGCGATTGATTGGCCTCAGCTTCCCCCTTGGAAAACGGATCAAATAACCCACCACTTTTCTTCGAGCTTGCCCCCTTGCCTGAAGAAGCACCTACATCAGAAAAAAAATAACTGCTGGTCTTGAGCTTGCGATTAGATATTTTTGCTGAAACCACCGGTGGCATCTCAACCGAACCAGCCTCCCACGAGTCCGCAAAATGGACCTCGGGACTCATTCCGTCAATGACACTAGTCCAGTCGATTTGCCTCAAGCTTTGATCCATCAAAACCCTCTGGTTGAGTAACATCAAACACCCATTTGATGAAAATCTGGGACCTGCATTTACTAACGCTCCCGACGCGACCGATCCCAGTCGACATCGCAAAGTCACTAGGCGACTTTCAGCACCTGATGCGCCTCACCAATTGCCTGTCGAATCCGTTCGAAGGGCTCATCAAAAGGCAGCACCGAGGCAAACGTCGCTGCCTGCTGCCGAATTAGATTCAATTGATTCTCGGGGGTATTTAAACAGTAAATCTCATCGTTGTCGATTTGAAAGCTCTTCAAGCCTTTTCCATCAAAAGGCTCTGGCTTACTCTCTAATTCCATGGTGGAGGGAACAAGAATCAGCGATGTGTCGATTAATTCGCAAACCGGCAAAATATCCGGACTGTCGGTAACAAACATCGTCGGAAGCCGTCTCGCCTTGTCAACCAATGCGGCCCCAATTCGGTCACCACAAAGAAACCCAGAGTAGGTTTTTCCGTACATAATTTCCTGTGTACGGTTTGAGGCAACAGGGGCCGTGAAATGGAATTCGATTGGCCGACCAATATTTGAAACCAGCAATAAACCCCCACAGTGGCCTAATGACGGTACCTCAACGACTGTCATAAAACCGAAAGTCGTATTGGAGAAGGGTTGGTTGGAGGGCTGTTTTTGGGTCACGAAGTAGAGTCCTTGCACTTCGGCAACGTGGTGACGGGCTTTCAAAAAGCCAACAAATTACGACACTCAGTAATCTTGAAAAAACACTCCGACTTCATCAGGACTGCTTTGTCAACAATAAAAAACCTTGTTTTAAAATTGTTTTTTATTGCGTGATTGAAGTGACGCAATGACCTTCACATCGGAGTCATTGGTTTTTTACTTGAATAAGGGGCTGTTGGTGGCTCGACTCTGCTCCAAACCTCAATAGTCACCCAAGTCATTAGGTCTAACATCGGGTTGAAAAACCCTGCGGATCAATCCGTTTTTTCCCTCAAACCTTTTTTGCAAATTTCTGAATAGTCCACCATTTACTCGACACCCCACCAGGCGCGGTTTATACTAGGGGTGTTATTATTAGAATTTGTTCGGAGGGTTCATTCATGGCCCAAGATTCACAAGATATCTCACCTGTTTTTCGAATTGATGTCGCGCAAACTGCTAGCGAACCTGCTGTCAATCATTCCGGAAATTTACAGAGTGAAATGGTCAGTTTGCTTCATCAACTCGTGGAGGGCCAAGATCGCCAAAACGAATTATTGGAAGAGATGGTTGACCAGATGGGGGCCTCGCAACGTCAACGAGCTAATGAACTGACACAGTGGAAAGAAGCCAATCCGCTTCTTGCACGAAGATGCCGTGCTGCCGCCGAAGCACTCTCGCAGGTTCAAACAGAATTCCTGCAAAGTATGACGGTAGACGTCAATGATACATACGAAGGCATGCTGGACAGCGAATTTGTCCTCAATGAATTTGTCGATCGGTACGGCCCGCGCTTGGCCCACCTGAATGGCGTGCTTCAGTTGCTCTCGCAGCTAAGTGCGACGCCAACGCAAAACAACTAATTTTCCCGAAGCAACAGATGTCCATCCCAAGCCCCGGATCTCGGGGCTTTTTTGCTGCGCATGACTACCCCAACCCTTCGCGAATAAGCCTATCCCATGAACGGCGAGATTGTATTCACAACCACCGAAGATAAGGTTCGCCTCCACGGCTTCTATCGTCACGCAAACAAACCGTCGGTGGCCACCTCTGAGGTCGGCTCGGTGGACGCTGCCATCATGATTCATGGACTAGGTGGAAATTTTTATTCGTCGCGACTATTGACCCATTTCAGCCAACCCCTTTTGGAACTCGGCATTAGCGTCGTGATCGTCAACACGCGAGGTCATGACATGATCAATACGTCGACGTGGGCTGGACGAGCCCAATCAATTGGAGCAGCACTTGAAAATGTCGAGGATTCGAAACACGACGTTTCCGCGTGGGCTGACTTCCTGACCCAACAGGGGCACTCCAATTTGTTGGTTTTTGGTCACTCTCTCGGAGCAATCAAAGCCCTCTACGCTCAGGCACATCAGCCTCACCCAAAAATCCGTTCAATCATTGGGCTTTCGGCAACACGGCTAAGCTATCGTCAAATGCTTGAATCTCCTCGGGGTGATGTGTTTCGAGCGACATTCCAACACTGCCTTGAACAGATAAAAAATGGTGAGGGCGAAACTCCAATTCATGTCCCCTTTCCTTTTCCAACTTGGATGACGCCAGCCTGTTACCTGGCGAAATACGGGCCAGACGAGTCATTTAATTGGATCAAATTTATTGATAAGGTCGACGTCCCAACGTTACTTTTGTTTGGCCAACGAGAACTCGATGAGAACCCTGCCTTTGAGGGACTCCGCGACGAATTAACAGTACTCCGATCGGGTTGGAACAGCTTGTCCATTGAAGAAGTTAGGGAAGCTGATCATTTCTACACATCAAAATTTGGCGAAGTCGAAAATCTCATCAACCGTTGGCTGACCCAGTAAATGACGCCTACTAACCCCTTGATTTACTCAACACGGCTTCGTCCCGCCCTTCGTTTTCCACTCCTGAAAGTCAACAGCCTTTGCACGAAGTCAATCAATTGCTACCGGCCAAAACGCAGAAATCAGGAATGGCGATGCCATTTATTAACAGAATACCAACGGCGTAAGCAGCGGTTGTTCCGTCCTCAGGCAGACCCTCTTTGCACCTCGGGAACCCCATGACGAGAGCCGGATAAAAAAGATAATCGGAAAAGGGCCCAGCCTACGCGTGACACAACTCGTTTTGAACGAAGCTTTTTCCTCAAGATGATCTCAACTGCAACCACACGGTCATAAAAGGATCGCCCTAACCGTCACCGGGGTGATTTTTGCCTCAACTTGCTGTCAACATTACTCCTGCGACCAATCAAGTTCACAAACTCCCCATTGGCCACGATTTTCGTCGACCGCCACCGACAGACGAGAAATTTCATTGCCAAACTTGGCTTTTGTTTTAGATTTAAGTTCGACAGCAATATAGCTCGCCATGAGTTCCGCAGTTGTATTAGTGACCGGCAACAGCACGCAATCCTCACTTGGAAAGACCCATCGTTTGGATTCGAAAGTTGCGGTGACCTCTTTTCCATCATCGATCACTTTAATCGTCGGATGGTCAGTCGGCAGCACGACATGGTGATCGAGCGAATTAACTATTTCCGCCAGAGCATCTCGCAGAGCAATAAAGTCGACAACATAACCATTCTCATCCAAAGGCCCAACGACCTCACATTTGACGCGATAGTTGTGCCCGTGTAACGACTCACACACATTCCCATTAAACGTAATAAAATGCGCTGCGCTAAAGACCATGTTGTCTTTTTCAAGCTGAACTCTAAAAGTTTGTGGGGGCATGATTCACCTGTCAACTTACCTATCTAAAATGAGACCTTACGCACAGTGATTACTTATCGAAAAGGAGGGCGAATCGCGCCATTAAAGATGGAAACGAAAAGAGTCGCAGCAATCAAATCAGCCGTTGTCCCTGGATTACGTCGGTGGCCATCCGACCGCAACCAGAAGTCCAACTCACTCACTGCCCTCCAGTACGATTGTACAGTTGTGTCAATCAGCGAATCGTCTGCCTCCAAAATGTCGTGTGCTTGCCTAGCGAGGATCTGTGAGTGATTCGCCATTTCTTGGCCCAACTTTCGTTGAATCAAACTGTCGGGTTCGTTAGCCATCAAAGCAACGTGAGCAAAAACAATTGCTTGTGAAAGATTCCCGAAAATCTCTCGTCCTTTTAAAAGCAACGGGACCCCCTTATCAAAAACTGTTTGAAAGCCCGTCACGTACTGACGAGCAATCGCATCTCGATGTTTGGACAATTCCATCGCCCCCAGCAAGTCCACAGGACTCTCGATATTTGAGTGGACATCCATTGCTTGGGCTTGACCTAACCCGCCCGGTTTAGCCAATCGAATCGCCTCAAATACGGCAGTGCCCTCACCAGCAGGCAGCTCGTCAAAAAACTTTGCCACTCTGGCCTGATCAATTTGGCCGTTTGAATCACCGACTGCAATTTTAGCCAGCGGAGCCAACAGTAATATAATTCCTAAATTCGTGTTGGTTCCCACGGCCCAACTGGTTTGTTGGACGGCAGCCAAAATCGTCTGCCCCAAGGAAGCGTCACCATTGGCGTCAAACACTTGTCCCAACACGACCGCACTAGTGGCAAAATCGGTGAATGTTAAATCTTCAAAATCAGCGGCACGATGAACATTACCTGGCTTGGGAGCCGAAACTTCTAAAAGACATGCCAATGTCGTCATTCCGCCGGGAGTCATTTGATGATTCATGTCATTTCAACGCGAGAAAATTATCACCGTAAAGCCGGCCGCACTTCCGTCTAGGCAGACTCGTTTTTCTGCAGAAATTTTTGCGCCAATTGTTCGACTTCCTCAGCTGCATCTTCAATGACGTAGTGCCCCGCGTTTGCGATCCGATGAATTTCTGCGTGAGGCCAGTGACCGCTAAATCTCTCGAGGCAATCGGGACGAAAGCACCAGTCTTTCATCCCCCAGGCCATCATGACCGGCCAATCGGCAAGCTCCGAAAGTCCTGACTCAATTTGTTCAAGAACACTCCAAGTCCGATGCCGCTGTGAAAGTGGAATGTCTTTAACAAAATGGTAGATGGCAATTCGATTGTTCCAGCTGTTGTAAGGTGCCAACATTCCATCAGCAATATTTTTTGGCAAACCACCCTTTTGCTCAGTGGCCATAAACGTGGCGGCCCGAGCAAACATGTTTAGTCCCTGAACGCCCCACCGACCGATCAGCGGCCAACGGCAAACACGAATTCGAAACGGAATGTACGGTGGAGGAAATGCGCCCGTGTTGAATAACACAATCTTTTTAAAACGCTCTTTTCGAGCTAACAAAGCCCCCAACCCAATCGAGCCACCCCAGTCGTGAGCCATCAAAGTCACGTTTTTTAGATCGAGCTCATCAATTAAATTACAGAGGTTATCAATATGATTTTGTAAACAATAATCGTAGTCCACAGGTTTGT
This sequence comes from Mariniblastus sp., assembly GCA_029247405.1. Classification (GTDB taxonomy): domain Bacteria; phylum Planctomycetota; class Planctomycetia; order Pirellulales; family Pirellulaceae; genus Mariniblastus. The sequence goes on along the minus strand of JAQWLH010000061.1, from coordinate 3,401 downwards.
CGCTGAGGCCACACCCAAGATGGTCAACTGCGATGGTTCGCCTCTCCGGACTGAGGCAACCAATCATTCTCCGCCAGTAAAAAGACCATGTCGGATTGCCATGCACCATCAAAACCGGGTCACGTCCCTCTGCATTCCCGCCTCGCTCGTCTACGTAATGCAGGCGATGCGGGCCAAGCTGGAGAAAATTTGACGCAAACGGATATTCACTACGCCACGCTTCAGAACGATTATTCTGGACGTCGGTGGGGGCCGACGATTTCAGGATGGAGGAAGAAGCTGGCATTTAGTGGTTCACGAACACGATTGAAAACGGTCAAACAAATTCAGGCTCGGCATCTTAACATTTTTTGCGTTCGAGTAGCAGACGCAGTTCTCGCAAAATGATTGGCCTCACGGCCGCCCGAGACTTTGCAAACGGAGGCAAAAACTCACCCCCCTTACCAAGATGGATATCGGTTGCCCCACCGACTCCATGTCGAACAACTTAAATTCGGAAAATTGCCACAAAAAGGCTGCCCTCGATGACTGAATATTCGATAAGACTTCCGACAGCGGCCACTTTCTGATACTTGATCTCCGGCTCCGCTTCCGGAAGATGATCGGAATCCAAGCCGGCATTTCTCTGAGTGCAAAAGCAAATCGAGATTATTTATTGAACCCAACTCGGTGAACTTCAAGGCGACGTAAACCGCCGTACGTTCTACAGGTCGTTATCTCGCACCTCAGCGAGTTTTGCTTTCATTTTTTCTTTGTAGGCATTAACCAGATCTTGGTACTTGGGATCGTTGGCGAGGTTGCTGTATTGCTGAGGGTCAGCGTTTATGTCGTACAACTCGACTCCCCCCGAAGCGTCTTCGCGATATTGAATGAAAGAATATTGATGATCTCGAAGTAAGAATCCTTTTCGCATCGGCGCGACACTGAACGCAGCATCCCGAACTTCGTAGGTTTGGTCACTGAGCATCTTTGAAATATCTTTTCCCTGTACATGCTTTGGAACTTCTAACCCACAAAGGCTCGCCATCGTCGGATACAAATCAAGCAGCTCCACGAGCGAGTTACACACCGCAGGTTTTTGGCCCGGGACACAAATAATCAGCGGCACTCCGGATGACTCATCCAACAAGCTCACTTTGGCCCAAAAGTCATGCTCCCCCAAATGGTAACCGTGGTCGCTTGTGAAGATCACAATCGTTTTCTCTGCGGCTCCACTTCTTTCAAGAGCGTCGAGCACCTTACCAACTTGTGCATCCATATAAGCGACCGAAGCGTAATAGCCACCGACTGCCTTTTTCTGCCGGCGCACATCCATTTTCATATTCTCACTGGTTTTATAATTAATCCCGGGTTTAGGGATGTCGCTCCAGTCTCCGGGTACTTTCTCCGGCAAAACCATTTTGCTGTACGGTTTAAAGGGCGGATAATAGTTTTTGGGCGCGACAAACGGCACATGAGGTCGCACGAAGCCGACTCCGATCCAAAAAGGTTGATCGGCATGCTTCTCGATTAGCTCAACTGCCTTGGCCGCCGTCTTGCCGTCTGAATGAACCAAATCGTTGCCGTCAGCTTCAACAACGACAAAGGTGTTTCCACCGACTGCCGGCTTTTTACCATCAGGATTATTCTCCAGCGTCTCACCCTCTCCTTCGGCCCGCCACTCCGGCCCTTGGCTATTGAATCGCTCTGTCCACGAACGCTCATCATCGGCACCATGGCCCCCCTTTTCGATTCCTCCCGGCACCCCCATGTGAAAGATCTTGCTAACACGTGCGGCATAGTAACCATGGTCTATGAAATGTTCGGACCACATCGGCCGGTCACCAATTTTAGGTCGAGGATTTTTATACCCCAGCACGCCTGTCGCATGAGGGTAGTAGCCAGACATAAATGAAGCCCGCGAGGGACCGCAATAAGTTCCTTGACAGTAGGCGCGAGTAAATCGAACGCCGCGTTTGGCCAATCGGTCAATATTTGGAGTTTCGCAAACCTGATTGCCGTAACACGAAAGCGCGGTATAGGTCAGGTCGTCTGAAATAATAAACAAGACGTTGTATTGTTCCGCTGGTTTTGCAGCGACGTTTGTTAAACGGAGCTCATCTGGCGTAGACGCATTGGAGATAGAAGCAAAACCAATGAACAAGATGAGGGCAAATAAACGGGCCATGGGACACCTGGAATTGGAATGACAATGATGCGTTTGACTTTAAAGATCGTAACTCATCAACCCAAGGCTGGCGACTCAAAAGAACATCCAGTTGAGAGGTCTTTAGGTATTCGAACCAATAAATTTGTATGATTCGTTGCTGAGATGCCAATCGAAACGCAAATCCCCCAAGTAACGCAGAAGGGAAACCGTCTTCTGAAATCGTCCCGAGAGACTTGGCGAAAGGCGAGTCTTAACAATCCTCAGACGAGATATTACAAGCACTTTCTACGACACACAAATCAGGTTGTGTATCTTGGGGAGCCTTGGCACCACTCACGGGAACCGGTCGTCGACACTCAACAAAGATCGAGTCTGGTTTTCGGGCTACTCCGTCAACTGCATCCAACTCGTAATTGGAATACTCCGCGATTCCACTTTCGCTGGCAAGACAAACCTTGAAATCGACGAAACCGATGGCCTCAGTTAGCTCGCGCAATGAAAACTCATCATACATCCAGCGATGGACCTCGCCTTCGTTACGAAACAAGCCTTCATCCAAGGCCTGTTTTGCTTCACGCCCAAGCAGCAAACGGACCATTTCTCGTGTCACTTTTTTTCTGACTGCCAATGTCGTTTTGGCAAGCCGCTCATAAACTGTTTGCCCTTTAAAACGCTTACTTACGACATGGCTCTGGCAAAGCGACATTTCATCGCCAACCCGCCCCCGTACAAAATCGGAGTTCTTAATTTCCCGACTTGTCATATAACGCCCCATTCGCCCGCCCGAAGTTTTTCGGACCAACTGATCGAGCAACTCAAGTTTCATCCAGTTGTAATTGACCTTGGCCGTTTCATCACCCGAGAGAGCGTGTGAGTGAGTCTCCAAGTACAACCGGGCTATACATTCAAGATCCGGAACGACGATTCGTAAAACTCCCCCTGGCTTAAGCACGCGGAAACACTCATGAGTCAAAGCTCGTCCCTGAAAAGGCTCCAGGTGCTCGAGCAAATGCGAATGATAGACGGCAGAGAACACAGAACTTTCGAACGGTAGTCCTTTCGTTACGTCGTGGGTGATCACATCGGGATCAGACTCACCCAGATCAAGATTCGTCCAGTCGCAATGATATCGCCGCCCACAACCGATGTTCAACATCCGCCGAGCGTTTACGTTTTCATTTGTAAGAAAATCCAAGTTCATCGTTTCAAAATTAGTTCTTCGTTAAAGAGTAGGGCAATGGATCCCGATTCG
>JAQWLH010000044.1 GCA_029247405.1 Mariniblastus sp. | reverse complement strand
GCTGCTCAGTACTACATCCAAACAGGTAAAGTTGCGTTTGCGAGTGATGAAGTAATTCAAAATGCCACCAAGCATCTGAATGCGGCGTTGGAAATCAATTCAGTGTTTCCCGAAGCCCAGCAGGACTTGAAGGTTGTTGCCAAATTGGCTTCACCTGGGGAATGACAGACCGCTTGCCGTCTCGCGATCAGCAGAGGGCTGAATCAGTCGCAGACTCACATGGTCTCGATGTCTCGACTGATAAAACTCGGGTTATGATAATTCGTTAGTCTCTTCACCGCTAAGGTTCTGCGGCATGAATTTATCGGTTTAAAGATCCCGATTTGATTTCAGCTACCTTCGTTGGGTCGTCATAAAAGTATTCGACGGGTATTTCGTCACGGAGTTTAGCCAAGTGTTCTTTTAGGGCTTCATTTCGGTTCTCATTATTGATCTGCTTTTTGATGTCGACTTGGGCCTCGAGGAATGGCGTACGCGAGGCTTCGGTCCTCTCAATCACACGGATGATGTGGTAGCCATCCTTGGATTCGATAATGTCGCTCAATTCGCCAACGGGAAGTGAGAAAATCGCTCTGTCGATTTCCTTGAGAACCAATGCGTTTTTAGTGGTCCAGTCCTGTTGGCCGCCTGACGAAGCCATAAACCCTTGCGATTTCTTTTTTGCGACCGCAGCCAGATTAGCACCGAAGACGACCTGGTCGCGAAGTTCCGTGATTTGGTTTTGGGCCTCCGCACGTGACGAGGACCGATCGAAGCGGATCATGATCTGCTCCCAGCGAACTTTTGCTTTGACCGCGTAGCTGTCAATGTTTTTTCGGTAGACGTCTAGCATTTGCTGGTGAGTGACTTCCGTCTCGACCTTCAATTGCTGACCTAAAAAGTACTTGGTTAATTGATCTCGCGCCCAAGATTGGCGAAGGCTTCTTAGGGACGACCCTTGGGCACGGAGGTGTGCGTCAAACTCGGATGCGGAGTTGAGACCAGAATTTTTAAGCATCGTTTTCAATGCTTTTTCATCGAATTCGCTCGTCGCTTGCTCGATGACCTTGTCCATGTCGACCTCATCCGGCAATTGCTGCAGCATCCCATGGTAAAGCAATTTTGATTCAACAAAGCGGGGAAGCAGTTGGGGAATCATTTTCTGCCGTTCGCGCTTTTTGATGTTCTCAGGCGCAGTTGGCAGGTATTTTTCAATGACCTGATTGATATCAAATAGCAAATCAGCAACGAAAATTGGTTCGCCACCGACCAAGGCGAGTACTTTGCCTGGCTCAAATGACTCAAACTCGTCGTGGGGCTGGGCTGTGGTGTTGGGAGGTTGAGGGGGAGTACGTTTCGGAACCCCTGATCGGCTGGCAAGTTTTTGCTGAGTCTTTGGCGATGGGGCCAGAACAGAGGGTGCCTTTTTGAGAGGTGCCGTCTTGGGAGGTGCCGTCTTGGGAGGATTCAAGGTAAAGCTCTGGGGGGGCTTTAGTTGGAAATCGTTGTTGGGCTTCGAGTTTTTAATTGGGGAGTCAGGTTGTTGACTTACCTGAGTGGGTGCTGGGTTTGTATTGAGCGTGCCCTGCTGTTGCGGGGTACTTGTTGATTTTCGCGAGAGAAGCTGAGGCTGGCTGTTAAAGCTACCACCCGATCGCGATGAAAAATCGGTGGAATTGGTCTGGGGCTCTCGAATAATTGATGAAGCGGGCCCCGTCGTTGTTTTGATCGGCGCTAAGAACTGGCTCGTGGAGGGGGGCGGATTCTGGCTGTTTGATTTTGCAATGGGCGTCAACGGAGCATCCCAAATTTCAGTTCCCCCAGGCTCAGGCTCATTAAATTGTCTGCGTAAGGGAGGGTTGGTTCTCTGAAAAGAGTCCCTTAAGGCTGAATTGGATTTGCTTTGGGGACTGGGAAATCCAGAAATAAATTGATTGGTGGGGCCCTTCCCAGCAGTCAAAGGTGGGCGAGTTTCGGTGGCGCGTGATTGCGTGTTTTGGTTGAAATATGGGTCAGGCGTTGAGTTTCGGAGGGGAGTTTGGGCCGAGGCAAACGAGCAAACCAGCGGTGCCAATGCGATTACAAGGGCGTAAGTCAGGAAACCGGTCGTGGTGGTTTCAGAGCATCTTGGAATTGATGTTGTTTTCAAAATAGACCAACGGACATCGTTCATAGGATCCAGCCACTTAAAGGTTGCAATTGCCAAGGGGCACATACGCAGCCAGCGCAAAAATGGTTCTTGCTTGCACAAAAACAGGCGGGGGAGAATAGAAAGATCACGAAGGGGGGTGCAAGAGCGATTTGACGAGTGCCAGCAGTTTCGTCGGCCGGATTTTTGCTTCCTTGAGCGTGACCATTGCCGTCTCGTCATCGATGATTCGAATCATTGGCCTGACCGCGGAAAGCTGTGTAAAACGCGAGCGGTCCTGAAATTTGAATTGTAAATACTTGTCAACAAGAGAAATTGTTGTGATTTGCCAGACAGTTGCTTCGAGTTTCAATTCTGCAACTGATAGCAGCCGCTTGACTGAGGCAGGGATTTTTCCAAATCGGTCACGCAGTTCTTCACGAAGCTCTTCAACTTGATCAAACCGTTCCAGTCTTGTGAGTCGTCGATAGAGATCAATCTTTTGTCGGCGGTCGGGCACATATTCGTCGGGTAGAAACGCGGCGACGGGTAGATCCACTTCGACGTGAATCGACATTTTGGCAGGCAAATGCTTCAAACGCCGCACTGCGGTCTCGAGAATTTGGCAGTACAGTTCGTAGCCAATAGACGCGATATGTCCACTTTGTTGAGTGCCCAGCAGATTCCCAGCGCCACGGATTTCAAGGTCACGCATCGAAATAGCAAAACCAGCCCCCATGTCGCTGAAGGTTTCAATGGCTTGAAGACGTTTGGCCGCAGTCGGGTTGAGATGTTTATGTGGTTCAAGCAGCAAGTAGCAATATGCTTTATGTTTATACCGCCCTACCCTGCCTCGCAATTGGTGAAGATCAGAAAGTCCATAGCGGTCGGCGTCGTTGATGAAAATCGTATTTGCGTTGGGGATATCCAAGCCACTTTCAATGATTGTCGTCGCGATCAAGACATCGAATTCGCCAGCAATAAAATCGGTCATGACGGTCTCAAGCTCTCGCTCGTTCATCTGGCCATGTCCAAAACGAAACGTCGCTTCAGGAACCAGTTCTCGAAGCTTCTGTTGGATTAGATGAATGTCACTAACACGATTATGGACGAAAAAGGTCTGTCCTCCGCGGCTGAGTTCACGCAAAATTCCTGATCGAATGATTTCGTTGTTGAATCGAAGGACTTTGGTTTCGACGGCTGAGCGATCGTCGGGCGGCGTTTCAAGATTTGAAATATCGCGGACACCAACGAGCGACATATGAAGTGTGCGTGGGATCGGCGTGGCTGACATGGTCAGAATGTCGACGGTAGTGCGAAGCGTTTTGAGTCGTTCTTTGTGCTGAACTCCGAATCGTTGCTCTTCGTCAATGATGACCAAACCTAGATTAAAGAACTTAACGTCCTTGGAAACCAGGCGGTGGGTGCCGATGGCAATGTCAACTTGGCCTTTGCCGAGTCGATCAATATTGTCCTTCAGTTCTTGAGACGTACAAAAACGGCTGAGTTTGGCGATGTCCAACGGAAACTCAGACATGCGTTCTTTAAAGTTCTTGTAATGCTGCTCAGCAAGGATCGTGGTTGGTACCAAGACGCCCACTTGATAACCGTGTTCCACAGCTTTGAATGCGGCCCGCATGGCGACTTCGGTTTTTCCAAACCCGACGTCACCACATAAAAGCCGGTCCATGGGTTGGGGGCGATGCATATCCTGCTTGATGGCTTCGATAGCGGTCAACTGATCGGGAGTTTCGCGATAGGGAAACGAGTGTTCAAACTCGTGCTGCCATTCGGTGTCACATCCGAAGGCGATTCCGGGGCGGCCGTCTCGCTCAGCTTGCATTTCGATCATCTCCGAGGCTAAATCGGTGATCGCTGATTCAACGGAGGCTTTTTGTTTTGCCCATGATTTCCCCCCAATTTTTGCCAAAATCGGGCGTGTTTTTGAGCCACCGATATATTTCTGGACAAGGTCGATCTTTGTCGCAGGTACATAGATTTTGGTGCCGCCGTGAAATTCAAGCTCCAAGTGCTCAGTTAGCTCACCCTCTTTGTTGAGCATCTTGAGTCCGCGAAATCGCCCGATCCCGTGCGACAGATGCACGATCAGATCTCCTTCACGAAGATCCATAAAGCTGTCAATCGCTTTACTTAAACGGCGCCGCCCTTTGCGCCGTAATTCAGTGCGATGGAACATCTGGTCACAACCAATGACGATTTGATTGGTGCTCCGAATTCGAAACCCTTGATGAACGCATCCAAGTCCAATTTGAAGGTTGCCGTTGGAGGCGGCGGCAGTGGTAGACAGGATTTCGGTAACCCGTGGGATTTCACCTTCAACGCGGGCCATCACAAAAACATCGAATTCGTCACCAGTGGAATCGCGAGCCAATCGGTCGACTTGCAACTTTAAATCACCAATATCGCCGCTAAACCGTTCTACGCTTTCTACCGGCAACTGCCAGCGAGCTCCAAGATGCCCGGTGGCAACAGCACTGGCAGTGGCGGCAGTCAAATGCGCCCATTGCTTTGTGACACCAGACCATGGGTGGAGGGCATCTGGATTGGAGCTGCGTTGGACGTATTTGTTGGCCTGTTCATTTAAAAGTTCAGGTTCGATTAAAAGCAATAGCGTGTCATCAGGGACGAATTCTGCCAGATGGCCGCGTCCGACTTCTTCTTGCGCTAGTACGGTGATTTCAATTTGTTGAAGGTCGGCGTTACTTCGTTGGGTGGCACTTTCAAATTGTCGGATCGATTCGATTTCGTCATCGAACAGCTCAATTCTCACTGGCCCTTCCCAGTCCGGTGCGTAAACGTCCAGGATTCCACCACGACTTGAAAATTCCCCGGGAAGCTCAACGGCTGTCGTGCGATGGAAGCCTTGTTCCACGAGCCATTCAATGAAGGCGGGGACATCCAATTGGTCCCCATTGGCAATTCGGCGTGAATTGCCAAAGATTGAATCGCGGCAAGGGACCGGCTGCAGGAGAGCTGGCACGGTTGCGATTACAATCGGACAGTCGTCTCCTCGGGCTAAACTTTTGATCAATCGGATACGTTCGCCATAATCAAGATCGACAGTAACGGTTGAATTACTGCCAAGCATGCAGGAGGGAAAACGCTCGATTAGGCCCGAATGAAACGTTGGTAGGTCGTCGAGTAAATTGTCCTGAGACTTGCTGTCGGCGACAACAACAAGCACGCTCTCGAAGCGTCTAGCCAGCGATGCAGTTAAGAGCGCGCAGCTAGATCCCCAGACGGAGTCGAATGTGGCTGATTCGCCTCGTTGAAGTGACTCAACGCATTCAAGAAAGTCATGAACGTTTGCAAAATTATCTGGCAGCTTCAGCAATTGCTCGGCCGTCAGAACGTGCGGCGCTACGTTTCCCATAGGTCGCCCATTCTAATTGCCGATAGATTTGTCGCCAAGGTTACTAGCCGCGAAGTAAAAAGTCACCTGAAATTCGAATTTTACAAATTTGGTAAAGCATTCTTGGGGGCAGGCGGACAAAACGTTCAAACATGCAATTGGTTTACCAAAACGAACATTCAGCGTCGGCTGATTGTGGGATGTTAGATCAAGTTAAGCAGGATCGTCGAAGCCGACGGCCGGGTCAGCGGAGATCGTTAGCCTTGCTCCTCGCTCACCTGTTGTTCTTCAGGATCGGATGTCGTGGTAGGCGCGTCCTCAAGCTTCCGTGTGCGGAAGTCGCCCCGATTGTTAGCTTGCCAGATCATCCCGGACTCGACATCGAGCGCAGTTAGCCACTGGTCACCATAGCAATAGGTATCGATGATGTTGATGTGGCCTAAGTTTAATACGTCGCCATCAGCCTGCGGTGTGTGGCCAACGACGGCGATCTTTCCGTTGATGTGGAGAGGGGGAGCGAATTCACGAATGTGCGTCCAAAATGCGATTTCGTCGGGTTGGTTGGCCAAGGGAAGATCGGGGACATAGTTCGCGTGGATAAAAAAGTGGGTATCAGTTTCGAAGTATCGCACGCAGTGACTCAGGAAAGTCATGTGATGTTGCGGGATGTTCTCAACCCGTCCCCCGTAACTTGCTAATGTTGCGCTTCCACCGTATTGATACCAAAATTCAAAGTCCGATTTGCCACCGTTGATCCCTTTGTACATCATTAGCTCGTGATTTCCGATCAGTGGAATGAATCGGCAATCGGTGACTAAATTGATGAGGGTCTCAATTACTTCTGCGGACTCCATGCCGCGGTCAACGTAGTCGCCAATGCCAACTATCGTGTCGGTACTGGTTGGTTGGATCTCGGTTAACAAGCGTTTGAGGGCGGTTGCACATCCGTGAATGTCGCCAAAGGCAATCGTTCGGGTCATAGGAGCGTCGTGTCATGACAGGTGGTGAAGCCCTGTAATCATACGTTTACGAATGTTCGTTACAAGGTCGATTAAGCCCATAAATTGCTTCGGCAATGTGAGTTCCAGCCGAGGCGTTGGGGGAGCTGATTGCTTAAAAGGTCAATTTTTTAGGGAGACGGAGCATCCGATTCAAGAGGCGCTAAGCCCGACAATCGGACCAGAATTGTCGTTTGTTCAGCCAGTTCTTTGGGAGAAAGATCTTTGGTTTCGACCCGTTTTGCTCGAACAACGATTGGGGCAACGTTGGATTTGAGCAAAATCGTGCTTCCTAGAGCTTTAAGGGCGTAACGTACCGCCCCGTGTTGTTGATTAAACGTCTCGTCAATGATCCGTAGTTCGGTAGTTTCCGCGGGGGGAATCTTAAACTGAAATTTGACCAATAAGTTAAATGGATGCCGGGGCGCTCGCTCGACCGAAACCTGATTGATCCTGAGATCTTTCACGCCAGCTTTGATTTGGATGTTTTTGGTAATTTGGGTCGCGATTGCTGTTTTAAACTTGTCGAATATTTCAGGAGAGATGATGTCTTCTTCTTCAATATTCGTTTTCGACAAGCCAGTGGGGGCAATACCTGGGGTGGCTAAATTCTTTTTTGTTTCAGGAGTTACCGATGGAATTTGGAATGGTAAACTTGGGTGGGCAGGTAGCTTCGAAAGTGATTTTCCCTCTGTGGTTTGAGCTTCCGGGGGTTGAGGAGGCCTTCGTTGAGGGGAGGCGTCAGTCCTTTTGAGATGGGGGGCCGAATGACCTCGCTGATCTAGTGTCTCTCCGGATACTGTTTTGGGTGCAGAATCCCACTGTTTCAATAATGTCTGGATCGTCGTCTGGTTGAGACCAAGTGAATATTCCGCAGTTGCCTGATCGTCCCGAACAACAATCGCCAAGGTTCGCTCGACAAATCCATCCTCAAATTTGTGCGGAGTTGCACTGCCAAGTCCGCATGAGATCAAGAGAATGGGGAGAATGAATTTCATCAAATGATTTAGGCAAGCAAACAGAACTGGAAGCACCGGTTGTCAGTGAATATCATATTGTAGAGTAAGACATAAAAATCAAAGGCAGATTTCAATGAATTCCAATCAAATTCTGGACCGAGAATTCCTCGAAATTCGAGCGAAGATTCTCGAAGTTGCGGCGGCACTTGATCGCATCCAAAGAGCTGAGGGTGATGTAAGTAGCGACTCGCGGATGCAACTCGTCGCCGATGCGATTACTGTAATCGGGACGGAGCAAGCAGACGCAATTCGTGCCGAAAAGATTCAATTATTATTTTCGCGAGAATATGACACCAAATGGTTGGAGGGCTTTGAAATAGCCTCTCGGACCTGATGCTGAAAATAAATTTGCTGCAGTAGAGAATTCAACACGGAACAAACTTATGTATTATATCGATCCGCATTTACACATGGTCTCGCGAACGACAGATGACTATGAGACGCTTGCAAAGATGGGCTGCGTCGCGATCAGTGAGCCAGCGTTTTGGGCAGGATTCGATCGTGGCAGTGCCGAGAGCTTCCGCGATTACTTTCGGCAACTTACGGAGGTGGAACCTAAGCGGGCCGCTCAATACGGAATTCAGCATTTCACTTGGCTTTGTATTAACGCCAAAGAGGCTGAGAATGTTGAACTATCCCGCGAGGTCTTGAAGGTTATTCCTGAGTTTCTAGATTGCCCCAATGTGCTGGGAATTGGAGAAATCGGATTAAACAAGAATACTCGCAACGAAGCAATCATCTTCCAGGAGCACATGGAACTTGCCATTGCCTATGAACAACAGGTGTTAATTCACACGCCGCATTTGGAGGACAAGTATCAAGGAACTCGGATGATTCTTGACATGCTCGGAAAGCACGACATCGACCGTACACGCGTGTTGGTTGATCACGTTGAGGAGCACACCGTCGGCCCGGTATTGGAGGCGGGGTATTGGGCAGGGATGACGTTGTACCCTGTCACCAAATGCACCCCCGCCCGAGCCGTCGACATTATTGAGCGGCACGGCTCTGATCGTCTTTGTGTGAACTCAGCCGGTGACTGGGGGCCATCAAAGCCAACTGCTGTCCCCGACCTCGTTTTGGAAATGCGACGCCGTGGCCACAGTGAAAGTTTGATTCGAAAAATTGTCTTTGACAATCCACGCCAATTTTTCAGCCAGAGTAAAAACTTTGTTTTGGCCGATCCGGAATCTCGAGTCGGCATTTAGTGGGAGTTTGAGTGAGTTGGCCGTTGGTCAAATCGGGTCGCTCTCCCCCGGTCTTTCCAGTTCTTGTATTTAAACCAAAGTGTGGACGCTCGTTTCGTTTTCCTTTGTCAAAAGGTTCCGAGGCCACCGCAAACTCCAGACTTTTATTCTCCGGTGCTTTCATTGGGATGTGCTGATTGCCGTGTCGAGTTAACAGTGCCTTTCTGCCAATGATTGGCTTACAGTAGGCTGCACCGGACAATCGTCTGCTTCATTTCGTGGATCAGCAGATAGTGGGAGGATCGGTTCTCGATGCAGACGCTCGACTTCGATACAATCAAAACTTGCTGATCTTTAAACTCAAGTTCTGTTTGATGGGTTCTGAAAATGGCGGACCATGTAAGTTTTATTGAGCAAGTTAATCGTTTCTTTGAAAAAGCTGCCGCGCTGACGGACCATGATCCAAGCTTGTTGGCACAAATAAAAGAGTGCAATTTTGTTTGCCGGTTTTCATTTCCGATTGAGCGTGACAGCGGTGAAATCGAAGTCATCCACGCTTGGCGAGCAGAACACAGCAACCACAAACTCCCGACCAAGGGCGGGATTCGGTTTAGTCCGGAAGTCAATGAAGATGAAGTTTGTGCCTTAGCGAGCCTCATGACGCACAAGTGTGCCATCGTCAATGTTCCCTTTGGCGGGGCCAAGGGCGGTGTGAAAATTGATCGCCGTCAATATTCAAATCGGGAGCTGGAACGGATCACGCGTCGATTAACATTTGAATTGTACCGTAAGAATTTTATTGGTCCGGGGTGCGATGTGCCGGCACCTGATTTTGGCACGGGGGCCAGAGAGATGTCCTGGATCGCCGACACCTATCAGTCGTTGAATAATGGTGAGGTCAATGCGTTGGCTTGTGTGACGGGCAAGCCTGTGGAGTTGGGAGGGATTCGGGGGCGGACCGAAGCAACCGGGCTTGGCGTTTTTTATGGCTTACGGGAAGCATGCGCAATTGCTGAAGACATGAAATGCTTAGGCATGGAAACTGGAGTTGAGGGGAAAACGATTGTGATCCAAGGTTTTGGAAACGTCGGTTTTCATGCGGCTAAATTCTTTCACGAGCACGGGGCGAAGGTGGTTGCGATTGCCGAGTACGACGGCACCATCGTTAACCCAGAGGGGCTCGACATCGAAGCGGTTGACGCTCATCGTAAGGAAACGGGCTCAATCCAAAATTGTCCGGGATCCCAACCATTGGCGTCTAGCGAATCTGCGTTGGAACTGGAATGTGACATTCTCATCCCCGCGGCTCTGGAAAACGTGATTACCAAAGAAAATGCTTCAAGAATCAAGGCGAAGATCATTGGCGAAGCTGCCAATGGCCCGACCACCGCGGAGGCAGACGAGATTTTACACAAAAAAGGGGTGCTTATCGTTCCGGATGCTTACCTTAACGCGGGAGGTGTAACGGTTTCTTATTTTGAGTGGCTCAAGGATCTTTCACATGTTCGTTTTGGCCGCTTGGAAAAACGATTCGAAGAATTTTCTTATCGACGGTTGTTGTCGGCCGTCGAGGGGGCAACGGAGAAGCGGTTCACTGAAGAGATGCTCAAGGTGCTCAGTAAGGGAGCTGAAGAACACGATTTGGTTCGGTCAGGCCTCGAAGAAACAATGGCGACCTCTTATCAAGAAGTTCGTGAAACGATGAAATTACTTGACGGTAAAGCGGATCTGCGAACCTCGGCATTTGTGACATCAATCAATAAGATTGCATTGTGCTACGGTGATATGGGAATCTTCCCGTAAAACGCTTGGGGCGTCGCCTCACGATGGATGGGAGGGGCGCTCGTAGTTTGAGCAGCCGCACGAGAACAAGTGTTACTGGTCAGTTCGGCGTCACACGCATGCGTCCCGAAAAAAGTTTGGGGGGGGCGAACACCCCCTTTTGATTTACCACCGGGAGGAGTGACCGATGCTTTCACGTGCTCAAATACAAACCCCGTAATGCACGTGTTGGCTTGCAACAGTCATGGTGGCAGTCACGGCGATTTCCCGGGGTTGAGTTGCCTAGTTGGATTGCAGGATGCTTTGCTCGGAGTTTTTTCCGACGACGATTCGAAAGGCCTGTTTGGCTTGGAATTTTTTCATGAGCTTTTTGCAGAGTGGTTTCTTGTTTTCTGGTGCGAGTTCAAGGGCCTTCTCGATCCACTTCAGGGCTTGGTCGAAATTACCCGATTCAGCATGGGCTGCTGCGAGCGTATTGAGTTGAGACCAGTCTTTGTATTTTGAAGATTCGCAAGCCGCCGTTGCTTTTTCAATTGCCATTTTTCCATCTCGAAAATCTGCAGTCGGACAAGTTGCAAGAAACCAGGCAAAACCGTTGAGTGTCTCGTCGAGATCTGGCGCGATTTTTTCGGCGGCCTCAAAGTCTTTTTTGGCTTTTGCAAAGTCACCTTTTCCAAGCCAGGCAACAGCTCGATTGGCAAGTGCGAAAGGACTGCCCGGGGCGATCTCATGATGGCGAGTATGGTCATTGATGGCTTTGTCAAACTCATTTTTGCTGACATAACAAACCCCACGATTGCCATAAGCGATTGAGAGTTGAGGGGCGCGGCGAATTGCTCGTGACAAATCAAGGATCGCATCATCCGTGTTGCCTTGCTTGAACAAAATCCAACCCCGAGAGTTCAGCCCCATGGCGTTAGAAGGCTGGATTTCAACCGCTTCATTGGCGTACTTGAAGGCTTGATCCAGATCTCCCTTAATTAAGGAAAGATTGCTCAGGCCAACGTAAGCATCCGCAAGTCGTTTGTTTAGCTTGATCGCAAGTTCATAGTCCTCTCTCGCACCATCCGCATCACTGTTGGCCAGTTTCGCGCTTCCACGACTCACAAACCAAAGTGGATGAGTCTCGTCTAATTCAATTGCTCGATTGAAAGCTTTAATCGCCTGCTGATGGTCGTTCAATGCGTAGAAAACAAGGCCGATATTAAAATGTCCGTTGGCCAATTTGGGGTTAAGCTCAATTGACTTGGCCATATCACGTGCTGCCAATTGGAACTTGCCTTGTGCCTTGAGGACCATGCCGCGGTTCATCCAGCTTACCGGATTCTTATCGTTCAGATTGAGCGACTGATTCAAATCGCCAAAAGCGCGGGCATAGGCTTCTTTTTCATGATAGATCATTCCACGATGAGCGTAAGCAATATAGTCGTTTTCGTTTTCAGCAATCCTTTTGGAAAAATGCTTGATTCCCATGTCCAAATTCATGATGTACTCGGCCGGCAACCAGCCTTTCTTGTCATTGAGCATTCTCCATTTGCCCTGACTGGCAGTCACTGTGTGTACATTTCCCTCGAAAACTTTGGCGACTTTTTTGTCTTTTAAAAGCATGTCAAAATTGGCGGTCACCACAACACGATCGCCGACTTCTTGGGCGACGTTGGAGCGTTCGAAAAATGGTGAAAGCAGGAAGCCAAGGCAGATAGCGACTAATCGAATGAAAGCAATTTTGGGCGTGCACATGACGTTGAGTGAGGATTAAATTGGAATGATGATAAGGATGGTTGAAACGAATCGCATCAAAAACCGAACGATATCTGGATTGTGAAGGCTCGCGTCAAAAGAATCTTTTCGAGGGCTTTTATACCAAGACTAGTTGCAATTACGTACAGAGGGTTTGAGAAACTATTTGCCGATGCAAAATTTCCCAAAAACGAGGTCAAGAATGTCGTCGGTGTAAACTGTCCCAACGACTTGGCCTAACGCCTGAAGAGCCAAGCGAATCTCGGCTGCGACAATTTCTTCACCCAGGTCGCCTTGGGTGGCGCTTATGGCATGTTCGAGTGACCGTTGAGATTCCCGTAAGCTCTCCGACGCACGTAGA
Source organism: Mariniblastus sp. (assembly GCA_029247405.1). Classification (GTDB taxonomy): domain Bacteria; phylum Planctomycetota; class Planctomycetia; order Pirellulales; family Pirellulaceae; genus Mariniblastus. The sequence goes on along the minus strand of JAQWLH010000044.1, from coordinate 3,440 downwards.
ACGGTTGAGCCGACAACCGAAGTTTCTGCTGGTTGCGCTCCCGCAACGATTAATTCAATTTGATCCCGTAGTTGGTCGAGACCAGTTGAAGTGACGCTGCTAGTGATGACAAACGGAAGTTCGGTTTGCTTGGAAATGTCATTCGATTGATCCAAGTCAGACTTTGTTAGGACAACCAGCGTGTTGGGAGCTGCTTGCTTCAGTTCCTTGATTTCCCATTCCGAGCTTGGCTTTGAGCTGTCGATGCAGAGCAAGCGAACGAGTGCCTGTTGTTGCTGTGTCTCGCGTTGGGACTGAGATTGTGTTTTGATCGAACCAACGGATGCTTCGATGCCTGCGGTATCGACGAGCTCAATCGCGTTGGAGCCAATTTCAACGGAAGCGGAAACAAAGTCAGTTGTCGTTCCGGCGACTTGGGTGACTATTGCACTTTCTGAATTCGTGAGTGCATTAAACAGGCTGCTCTTGCCGGAGTTAGGCAAGCCGTACAGAACAACCTTGATAGATCCGGAGTCGATATCGCGGGCATTTATCTGCTGGGCGACCTTGTCGAGGTTTGTTGAGGCAAGCAAGAGTTGACGTTTCAGTTCACTTTTTGAGATGAACTCGATATCTTCTTCAACAAAGTCCAGGCCGGCTTCCAGTTCGGCAAGTGTGCCAATTAGTTGCCTGCGGATCTCTCCAAGTGGCCCAGCTAAACCGCCAGCAAGTTGGCGAAGCGCCGTGTCCATTTGTTCTTCGCCGGTTGAGTCAATCACGGCTAAAACCGCCTCCGCCTGCGTCAGGTCGATTCGACCCGAGAGGAAGGCTCGCAGCGTAAATTCGCCGGGTTCTGCGATTCTCGCTCCCGCCTTACAAATCGCCTTGACGGCCGATTGCAATAGAGGGGATGAGCCAATGGTGTGAAATTCGGCAGTCGGCTGACGGGTAAAACTTTTGTTGGTGGGCCAAACCAATAACTCCCCAGGCAGGGCAATTCCATCTTCGAGAATCAGTTTGCCGCTCAACGCAGAGGTTAGTTTTCTTGGAGCTTGGCTGAGGGTCTTTGCAAGAGAATCTGATTCGAACGAGTCAAAAATCAGGCCCACCACTGCAACCGTTTGTGGACCGGCGACGCGTACAATTCCTCGCATTGCTTGACCGGGGGCCGAGGCAATCGCGACGATCGTGTCTTCAATATCAAGACTCATGGTTCAAAAGGTGCTATGACCCACGTTTTTTGAGACGCTTTTTCCGGTCCGCATTCCGCTGCTTACGTTCGTCCAATTCAGTCGCACGTTTGGATATCTCCGCCTGCTTGTTTTTGAAGGCCTTCTTTTCAGCTCTGGTTTCCGGCGGCGGTCCCCCCGGGCTGTCAAAGGCAAGCTTGTCGGTATTTAAAACGGGTTTGGGAAGAAGTTTTCGCTCAATAATTCCCCAGAGGCTCGATGTGATGAAGTACAAACACAGGCCCGCCGGTACTTTGAAAAACATGATGCCCATCGCCAGCATCATGAATGTCATCATTTTTTGCATCAGCTTTTGCTGATCGTCGGTGGCCGGCGGTGTAAACAGTTTTTGCTGAACGATGAAAAGAACCATCGTGATCAAGGGCAAGATGTTTAAGTATGGACCCAGCCAGCCAGATTCGTCTCCCAATGAACTGGGCATCCACGCCCAATTCTTCCAGTACAGTAGCTGATCGGGAGCTGCCAGATTACTACACCATTGCATACCAGGGATTAATGCCTGGTCGCGAAGGGCGATGTCAACATTGAGTCCTTTATAGAGACCATAAAAAATTGGTAACTGGAAAAACATCATAAAACATCCGCCGAACGGATTGAATTTGTGCTTTTTGTACAACTCACGTTGTGCAGCGGCACGTTTCTCCATGTCGTCCTTGTATTTTTCGGTAATCTCTTTCATCTGGGGCGCGAGATGCTGCATCATCTGTGCATTGAGTGCCGCTTTGCGCGAAAACGGAATCATCAAGCACCGCACCAGTACTGTCAGCATGATGATCGCGAGACCATAGCTCCACTGAAAGGTGAGGTTGTAAAACAGGTGAAGTAACCAAAGTAGGACCATCGAGCACCAGCCGAACCAGCCAAAGGTTCGAACATCACTGAGGTCATAATATTTCAGCAGCTTGACATCTTTGGGGCCGCAGAAGACTTCAAAATTACGCTTTGCACTGCCGCCTGCGGGGATCTCGATGGAGGCGGTGAGTTGAAACGTTGTGTCGACCAGTTTCTGCAGTCGAATGTTCTTTGGAATCGGTGGGATTTGGCCATTACGATTATTGGGAAATGCCGTCACGCTGTTGACCGAAAACTTCTCCCCTTCAGGCATCTTGGGGATCAAGGACACATTAAAATAATGTGAATCTACACCAGTGAAGTTGAGCTCCAGATTGGCTGGATCGCTACCGGGTTCACAGATGTAATAGATTTTTCGATTCTCTTTTTTCGCGCCCTTAGCGATTTCGGGACAACCGAAGAAGATATAAGAATTGGCAGATGTCGAGCCAACGACATCACGTGCCCCCGCCATGTAACCGACCGCTGTTTGACGGCCGTGGATTTTGTTCGCATACCACCAAGTTTCTGCCGTGATCCCTGTTGGTCCGTCGAGCTCATAAGCAAGCTTTTGTGCAACGTCGGCCCCATTTGCTACTTCAATTTCAAGATCAAGATGGAAGCTGCGAGAACTGAGGTTGGCAATGTCCTCTTCGGCGAGCGGTGGAATTCGGTAACGTTTGAAAACGGTCAATGGACCTTTGACATCAATCGCCGCAAGCCGGTCTTCTGAAAGCTCAAACTTTAATTCAATTAAATCGTCTGTTGCCGATGTGACATCCCAATTTGAGTATCGCATGTTTTCATCGAGGTCGGGCCAAGCCTTCTCGATTTCAATCATCGGTTTGACAAGCGATAGAACAAATGACTCGGGATAGTCAAACGTCGCATCCAGCAGTCCTGATTCGGGGCGAATGACCGAGATTGGTTTGTCGGTCAACGAAACCGTGAATGTTTTCTCTTGCCCATCACGCTTGACGCTAACCTCGATATCGGTGCGCGGTTCGGTTTTTTCGTTGAGGTATTCACTGAATCCGCCGGCGGTTATCACTGGCTCGCCGTTGACCGAAACAATGATGTCGCCAAATACAATTCCAGCTAATTCCGCAGGCGTTCCTTTGCCTGCAACTTGGACCATGCAGCCTTCGGGAGTATCGGTACATTCAAGCGAACCAAGATAGCCCCCTTTCCAAACCAGGTCGCGGTATTTGAATCGCCCGTTTCGCGGATTGCGGAAATTCAGCTCAACGCGATGAATGGTACCTGCGCGTTTGTTGATCGTGACCAAGTAGCGATCCGAACCGTCGGACGCCAGAGAGCCCATTTGAACGAACTGATCCTCCGAAGTTCTCTCAGAGTCAGAGTCAGAGTCAGAGTCAG
>JAQWLH010000031.1 GCA_029247405.1 Mariniblastus sp. | reverse complement strand
CCTCCTTGTGTTAGACTGTGTTCATGGACATCACCCAAACAAAATTTGACCCGTCCGCGGTTCGAGATGATTTTCCGATTTTAAATCAGAGGATTCACCGGGATCGGCAGCTCATTTACTTCGACAGTGGCGCCTCGTCGCAGCGTCCTCAATCGGTTTTGGATGCGATGGATGAGTGTTATCACCGAACCTACGCGAACGTGCATCGCGGGATTCATTGCTTGAGTGAGCAGGCGACTGATCAGTACGAGCAGGCAAGGGCCCGAGTTCAGAGTTTCATCAATGCCCCGAACAACAATGAAGTCATCTTTACTTCTGGGACTACGGCGTCGATTAATCTCGTCGCTCATGCTTGGGGTAATGAGCATATCAAGGCTGGGGATGAGATCCTCCTGACAATTTTTGAGCATCACTCCAATATCATTCCGTGGCAACAGTTGGCGGTCCGAACGGGAGCAAAAGTCCGGTTCGTTGGAGTCAATGATCAGGGTGAGTTGGATTTGGAGGATCTACAGCGTCAACTCAATGCAAATACCAAAATGCTCGCCTTTGCGGCGATCTCAAATGTTTTGGGAACCACCACACCGGTTTCAGAAATTGTGCAGCTTGCCAAAACCGTCGGCGCCACAACACTCGTCGATGCGGCACAATCGGTCCCTCACGAGGCGACGGATGTTCAAGTTTGGGATGCAGATTTTGTCACGTTCAGTGGTCACAAAATGCTCGGGCCTTCCGGCGTTGGGATTCTTTGGGGCAAGCAAGCGATCTTAGAGTCAATGCCTCCATTTCTCGGTGGTGGGAGCATGATCGATCAAGTGACGACTGATGGGTTCACCCCCGGCGAACTACCAGCCAAGTTTGAAGCCGGAACCCCGCCAATTGTTGAGGCAATTGGGCTTGGTGCGGCAATAGATTACCTGAATTCAATCAAGATGGCACCAATTGCGCAGCACGAGCACGAACTGGTGAAAGCGTCGTACGCTGTGATTTCTAAGATCGACGGATTGAGGATTCTCGGTCCCAATGCCAATGACCGCGCCGGCATGGTCAGCTTTGTGGTTGAGGGAGTTTCGCCACAGGATATTTCCATCCTGCTCGACCAGCAGGGGATCGCGATTCGAGCAGGGCATCACTGTGCCATGCCACTACACCAATCTCTAGGAATTCGCGCGAGCTGCCGAGCTAGTTTCTATTTTTATAATACGCTTGATGAAGTCGCTCAATTTGGTGAGGCTCTGACAAAAGTTGTGGCACGATTGAGGTGATTCTCGTCGAGGTACAACAAGCCTTTGGATGAAGCGTGTGACGGCTCAAAGCGCTCATTCACGATCAAGGCACGGCGTCCGGGGTTGAACGCTGGATCCGAAACACCTTCACTCTTTCTGAGGCAAGACAGCTATTGCTTCATTGTCGGTTGAGTGATAGCAGGCGGTGATCGGTGAGCTGAGTGAGTTTGCTCTGCTGAGTTGGCTTGGGAATGCTGCAGTGGTCGCTACTGCAAGTTGGGTGAGCGATCTAACTCTGGCATTTTTTCTTACGTGATTGACCTTTGTGAAACAGGACAAAAATAGCGCCGATTTGAACAAGTGCCAAAACCAGAAAGAAAGAACCAACCCCAATCCATTGAGCCTTTCCCAGCAACGCGTATTCGTGTCGCCAAGGCTGACTGACGCAGGCGACACCGACAACAAGCGATGCCAGAATTGATAAACTTAGTTTTCCCAAAAGAATGGTGCGCCACATGGTTGGTTCCTGTCGGTTGGTCTCGATGACCCGATCCGTCCGTCTTTATGATTAGTGTTTCGTTTCTGGGGGAATCCAAGTCGGTTCCGAGGAGCGCGGCAGCGGCTATTGGCTCTTGTTGGACAGGGGTTTTTGTCCGATAAACTGATAGTACGGTGTCTTCAAGAGCGGGACGTATGGCATTCGATTACGTTCTTCAACCAAATGGATTTGCTCGAAATGACTCCTGAGAAACGGCAGGTGATCCGGTGAGGGGAAAACGTTGTCTGTTGCAAACCAGGGTTGCCACAACGTGCGGGCGAGCCAGCCTTGTTTCTTTAATCCTTCAGGTGGATATTTGCGGCCGACGTAAAAGTCGACCACTCCAATGTGCCCGCCCGGCTTGAGCATTGCCAAGGCGTTTTCAATGGCTGAAAACCAATCGGGAATCATCGTTAACGAATAAGAAAAGGTCACGATGTCAGCTTGACCTTCAGGGGGGCGGAACTTGGTTGCATCGGCAGCCACTGCTTCGGCATTTTCCCAGCCGCGAGCTTTGAATCGTTCCGTCGCAACTTCAAGCAGTGATTTGGAAAGGTCAACAACATATACTTTCTTGAGTTGGTGGATGTCGTCCGCGAGATTTTCAATGTTGGATCCAGTCCCTCCACCCATGTCGACCCAGACACCGCCGTCGGGCTTAGGCATTGCGGACCAAAGTTCTTCGCGACCTTTGAGCAGACGTTTTCGAAAATCATCATAGGCGTTTGCCTGCCCACCATAAAAGCTTTCCATTCGTTGAGCATGGTTATCGCCACGCACTGGTTTCAACAGCATGTGGTAGAGGACTTTCATGTCAGAAAAAAATGCCATGCGGTTCTTTACACGATGTTCGAGGAGGGTGGGGCGGCGACTACCAGCCTGTCACTGAAGACTGAGGAATTTTCCGTGCGTCTGCTACTTGCTTGCAATCTTGAATTCAAGTGGATTGATTTGAAATGGGGGCCAAGAAGCCATGTCGGCTAAGCGTTAAATTCGGCGATGTAGAAGCTGCCGTAAGTGTGGACGCGATCCTTTTCGTGCAGTTTTTTTGCCAACTCACTGTCATAGGAAAGCATCGGGCTGACTTTCTGAATCTCCCCGTCGCGATTGATTTTGACTTCATTAATAAAGTCTGTCTGTAATCCGCCACTTCGCCAAATGATTCGAGCACCGGGGGCGGCGCGGTCAATGATCGCTTGCCACTCCGATTCAAGCAGGGGGAAGAATTGGTCACTCAGCCAGTCCATGTGATCCAGTAGGATGTACCGGGAAATTTGACCATCGTGTTTTTCCAGAAATCCTTGAACTGAATCAGTGTGGGTCGAAATGCGATCGACCAATCCGCCTTTGAGTGCTTCAAAATTTTCTGGTCTCAAATACTCGGGACAACAGTCGCGAGAATAAGCGCCGTTCATATAAACTCGCCAAAAGTAATTGTCTTTCATCGGCAGTTCGGCGAAGACGCTTTCCATGCAATCCTGGATGAACTTAACCAAGCCTCCACTGTATTGAGTTTCAATTTGTTTTCGTTGTGCCTTGGGAACCCCCAGCATCGACATCGTGGTATCTCGATTCATGGTGAACTTCATTAGTCCCGACCAGAATTTTTTCTTGAGATGGGTCTCGTAGATTTCTTTTTGTTCTTCGACAGTCGAGGCATTTAGCAGCGAGTCGAGATGAGGTCGAACGCGAATCACGCGATCGGTGTAAGTGCGGATCATTCTGGCGATCGCACCTGAGGTGCCGCGGTAATAAAATGTCTTGCGTCGGTTATCGAACCATTTGATTTTTTTGTCCCAGAAGTCTTTTGACCAGGCAGGAAGAGGCTCGCGCAATTTTTGTTTGTAGATCTCTTTAATGCCGGGGAGGCGACCTTCTCCAAACATGCGAAAGAAGTCCTCAAATTCCAGACTTCGGATCGCGCTCATCTTCAAATCCAGAAGTGCGTTTTGGCGAGGGTTCATATCGACGGCATTGACATGGGCGGGGCCGGCCAAGGCGTAGTCGAGGGCATTGCATCCCGCGGAAGTAATGACAAGAACGTTGTCATCGGGACCGAATTGTAATGCCTCGCGGTCAAGACGAGGGTCTTCCCAACAGGTGTTGTATACGAGATTGTTGCCGTGAACCGTCGTAAAGATCCGCCGGTTGACCCATTCTAAAAACGCCATCTTATCTCATCAATGATTGCCAAGTTTTGGTTGATTTTGAACCAAAATTGTATCAGTTGACGAGGCTTATCGACAGTTGCGAAATGCGAGGATTGTTCCCAAATAATTCAACGCGCTGTGGGCTGCGGGCAGGCCGGGTAGGGGACGCGCAAATCATAATGACCGGTCGAAGTACGGGTTAGGCGAAAGGCAGCCCGATTGCTGGTGAAGCGTTATTTCAACTTTGCGTCATTCATACGGTAGATTGCCCAAACTTTACCGTCTGGGCCTTTGTATTCTTTGAGGGAAAACTTCCCCTCAATGATCACGGGACGCACGGTGAAGTCGATTTTGGAGTCTTTAGCAAGTCGAACCAGGACGCAATCAAAGATCGCCGCTCCCGGGCCAAAGCAACATTCTTTATTGTCCCGAACGAAGATGAACTTGGTCAGGCCCGTTTGGCTAAAACTGGGACGGATATACCCGCGGAGCTTGACCGTTCCGCTGTTATAAGAATTGATTTTTGGCGTTAGCATCGATCGCTTGAAAATGCCGCCTTTTTCCATTTCAAACTTGAGGTCGTCAAACGTGAGTTCGAAAGTTTTAGATTGGGGTTTTGATTGGGCGGCTGTTTTTTGTTTGGTGGATGGGTCGCCTTCTTGGATTGTCCCAGTTGACACTTGAGCCAAACTAAAGGTGACAAATAGACAAATCAAAAATTGCACATTGATGAATTTTTTCACGATCCGCCTCTTGCTATCTGACTTCGTCCGTATGAATTTCATAAAAGACTTGGGGGATGTCTTTTTCTTTGGTCGCACGAGTCTGTTGATTTAAATGGAATGTTCCGGCAATTCGACGAAGCGAATATCCGTAATCGACGGTATCATCACCGATGATGGAGACGGCGACAACATCAGTGATCTTTGGATTACCGCCAAAGCAGCACGTGCCAAAATCGCCGACCAGAATAAATTCTTTGAGTTTTCGTTTTTTCGCACCGGGGCGAACATAGCCTTTGACAAACACTTTTTTGCCGTCGAATTCCATTGATTTTTCGGAAAATGGTAACTCGGGTGTTTTAGGGTTGGGTCTCAAATCCGAAAAAGAGATACGCTGATAGCCCTCGGGCACTTCGGTCGCGTAAATGTAACTGTGGTACCCCACAGATGTAATAAAGACGATCAAACTTAAAAACAGGCCAATCTTGGCACTCATTTTTCCTGTGAGCTCTTCAGGGAAGCGGCGAAAGTTGGCTATGGCCAACACCCCAAAAGCAAGTCCAATCGCGGGAATGACGACAAACAGTTGCGCCATAAAAGCGGTTGCCGTTCCAAATAGTGCGAACACCATGGAAGCAATCGCCGCTTTGCTGACCGATCGGTAGGCGAACTCATTGCCCTGACGTCCGGACTCCATCGGGGATGAACCTGGCTCTTTAACGGCTTCTACTGCTGTATTCATGCTTAAATATTAGAACAGATCAACGGGATTCAAAAGCAAAGCGTCGGGTAATTCCAGACTTGATTGCAAACTCAGCCATTAGTGTCGACTCCAAACTCCGATTGTAACGGTAGATTTAGAGATTCGGCTGACGTTCAAAGTAATCCGGGTTGAGTGAACTCAAAAGATCAAACGTTCGAACCATCCACTAACGACTGACCACAGCAGCAAAAATATCAATACCGATGATGCCATCGGTATAAAAACAATCGACCAAGTCAAATCGGGAGTTTGGGCGATCACCACTGGCGATGCCACAGGGATGCTTTGGGCAACCGCAGGGGCTTTTGCTGTAATCGAGTCTGTTCCACTTGTTACGAATACTGCAACGTCTGGGTTCGGGGGGGAAGCCAGATTTGTTGTCAGTTGAGGAACGGACGTGCCCACAGTCTGCGTGCCGCTGTCGATTAATGTGTCGCTTGGTTCCAAAGCATTTTTTTCGGTCGCAAAAGTCCCTTCTTGAGTGTCGTCCTCCAAAGGGATTCTTTGGACAACATGGGTTAGCTCGTTCGACAATTTTCCTGATGGCTCGTTTGACTGGATTGTGTCACCGGAAGGCTTTGCTGCGCTTGGCTTGTTTGCTTTGTCTGCGTCGTCCGTTTTGTCCTCGTCGTCCGTGTCGTCATCCCAGTCGTCTTCGTCATCATCGAAACCAAGGAAAAAGTCAGCCCGTTGGACCGCTTCGGGATCGATTTTTTGGAGCTCGGCAATATATGTTTTGGCTTCTGGTTTTGGGCAAGCTCGCAAGTAGGTGATGACCGGAACTCGCAACCAGTTAGATTCCGGGTCTGCTTCCTTAAACATTTTCACCAAACGTTCCATGACTGACCAGTCTTCCCACCGCGCCAAATCAGGGATTACCATGTCCGCCATTTTGGGCCGATCGAGCAAGTGTCGGATTGCTTTTACAATTCGTTTTTTGGGCACAAAGTCGACTTCGGTTCCATGAAAGCGAAGGGCGGAAACCGCGGCCAGCGTATCGACGTAATCGGCATCTTTGTCGATGATAAAAGTCTTCTCGACTAAATCGACGCCGTCTTCACCTTTGAGATTCAGATAACAAGCGATCAAAGCATCGAGTCCAGCCCGTTTTTTACGACTGTCAGAGGTAATTAGTTCTTCAAGTAGTTTGATGTCTTCTTGCTTTCCGCAAACGCCAAGCATCGTGAAATACAAACGCCGCCGGTTGACCGAAGTCTTTTTGCTGGTAATCCAACCAATCAGTTTGTCATGATCCATTTTTGGTTTCATCGCCAACAGATCTTCGTAGGGTGCTCGTGCAAATTCATCGTATGCGTCAAACGCCAATACCGATTCCTTGTCTTCAAAATAGTCTTGGAAGAAAACCAATCGTTCTGGTCCTGTTTCCGGGAGTGATTGGATCTTATCCAAGTACTCAAAGACACGGGCCGAAGCCTTCATGGGAGTGGTCCAAGCGACTTTTGGAGGGTCGACGCCCATCACGAGGAAGTTTTGCCCTTGTGCATAACTGCCCACCAATTGAGTCTTAAATTTCATGCCTTGGCCGACAAACTTTTTGCCTTTGAGAATGTTGACAATCTCAAATTCGGCTTTGGGAAAGTCGTCGGCAGGGTTAAGCATTGGAGGGGGGACTTTGACCAGTTTCGCAACAACCGCGATGTCACTGTTGTTGAGTTGTTCAGTGAAGGTAAGAGCAATGGCCGAGCAAAAGGGGCATGCTGAGAGCGAAGCTGTCGTTGGGCTTGCCGGGGTTGTTGCGCTCCAACCAAGCTTTGCGCAATTGGCGAGAAACAAACCGGCCCAGAAAGCTAGGATTAATCTGACTACGAACTTTGTTTGTGGCAGGTGCATTTTAGATCGACTGAAGTTCACGATGGGCCTCGGCAGCGGTTGATGGCTTGTGTGAAAATGGCGAACAAACCAAAACTTGTCTGTCTCCCATCGTATCGTTTTGCGTCCGAAAATGGAAATGAGCAATTCTTGTGAATTCGGTTTTTGCCGACAAAAAACAGTAAAATTTGCGAATTGACACACGCCGCCCGATTCGTTGCCATGGGTAGCAATGGCGAGCTTCTTGCCTTTTGGCGAATGTCATTTCCCAAGCGATCCTGAGACATCGGTTTTATAAGCTGAAATTGCAGGGTAGATGCCGACTAAAACTGCCAGCAACATCAAAGACGGAATTAGCAGAAGTTCGGGCGAGACCCCAATTGACCCGAGAGATTCAGGCAAGGTCCCCAAGAAGAATGCATTAAATGGAACGCTGGGTGCAAATTCAAAAAAGCTGGTTGAGACGCCTGTTTTGTTTTCGATCAGAGGGCTTAGGGCTGCATTCAATCCGTGCCCTGCGACCCAACCGAGTATCCCGCCCAAAAGGGCTAGCATTACTGATTCGCATAGCATGATCGTCATGACTTTGCCTCGACTTGCTCCGAGAGCTCTCATGACGGCGATTTCGCTTTGACGCTGGCTCATTGAATTGTATATCCCAACGAGAATGCTTAACGCCGAAACTACACATATCATTGCCGTCAATGCCAACAAGAGCCATCGAATCGGATTGACAAACGTCTCGAAAAGGCTGGCAACCTCCATCACTGGGTTGACCGCTTGGGCGGCTTCCTGCGATTGCTCGGGACGATAAGGCGTCCAATTGAGTGTCTTGTTGAGAAAGCCCTCATTAATTTGGGCGGGCAAATATAGTCCTAGTGTTCCGAATTCATCTTCGAGCGAGGTTCGAACTAAAAGTGACGTGACCTCACGCTGCTCGACGGGGAGCGGGATGCGAGTTGCATTTTCCTTGCGAGCGAATTCCTCTTCTTCCGTTAGTTCTGGTTCTGGTTCTGGTTCCGCTGGATTGGGTAAAGATTCTTGATTGATCGCACCGGCGGCCAAATTCTCATGGGTCGATTCACCCATCGGAGCATCAAATTCATCCACCGGCGTTTCTGATTCAAGTTCATCATCATCGGTGTTTAGGATTGAGTCGTCCTCCATGTTCTTGGAGTGATCTTCCATCAAGTAGAAGCCTTCCATATTGAGGAAGACGACTTTGTCGTGGGGTGTGCCTGTCTTTTCGACGATACCGACTACGGTGTAATCTTGCTCATGAATATGAGCGGCCGAATCATTGGGATCACCGTGAGTTGCTTGCAGTTTGTCACCGAGCTTGATGTCGCAACGCTTGGCGACCAACGCACCGACAACGCATTCAAAGAATCCGTGCTCTGGCGAATCTTCAACGAAACATCTTCCCTGAGCGAATTTGAATTTTTCATCAGCATCGATATCAAGCAGGAGGTCAGTGAAAAAGTTTGGCGTGGTACCGACGCAGCGGAATTGGGCGTTGGTTTCGGGGTCCACGTAATAATCGCCCTGGCAAAGTGGAACGACCATGTGCGTGTATTTTTTGTAAATCCCGGGTTTGAGGATTTTCATCGCTGAATTTTGTTGGTGTTCAAACGCGTCTGACATTAACGCGGTCGCTATTTCAGAGCCAACTCCCAATCCCGAAGGCCCGCCCATCAAACTGATTGAGTCGGCTACGTGCTGCTTGGTGTTATAGGCAATTGATTTTTTGAGATCTGAACCACGCGTTTCAGCATCACAAAATGCGAGGTAGTATTCGTAGGGGATGTTTTCAACTGGCTTGCTCAGGTAATAAACGGAATTGAGTGTAAGTTGAAGTCCGCCTCCTCGTGCACCAATCAGGACGTTGTATCCAAAACTGTTGTTGCTTTTAAATGACTGGTCGACCAAGCCGTGAATAGTCAGAACTGCAACCACCATCATTACGCCCAGTGCCATCGAGACGATGGTTAACAACGAGCCAAATCCTCGGTGTTGAATGCTCCGCCAGGCGATCTTGAATACGTTCATGAATTTAAAGGGTTGGGATAGGAAAGTGTTCTTGGTGGAAACGTCGGAACAGTGGAGCCAGTCAGGAGGTCGTTTGCTTGGCTTGGCCAACGACGAGGTTGATTTCGTCGAGTTTGTCAACTCGGTCGAATTGATCAGCGACTTCCATGGAGTGAGTCACCATTAGCAATGCAATGTTCTCTTCCTGCGAAGTTTGACGAATCAGGTCGATGATTTGTTGCTGGTTACCCGGGTCGACGTTGGCAGTTGGTTCGTCGGCTAGAAGAAGGGCGGGGCGATTGGCCAGGGCGCGGGCAACCGCCACGCGTTGTTGTTCACCGACTGACATTTGATGCGGTTTATTGCCGAGTCGATGTCCCAGTCCGACTCGCTCAAGAAGTTGTTTTGCGCGACTCGGGGCAATTTTTTTACGTGCGAAGGTCATTCCCAATAAAACGTTTTCGTATGCCGAGAATCCAGGTAGCAGATTAAACGTTTGAAAAACATAACCCAGCTTGTCGGCCCGAATTCGGTCACGACTGGCCTCGGAATATTTCGTAACTTCAATGCCGTCGATGAAGGCTTTGCCGGAATCAGGTTTAGTGATTCCGGCGATCGTATGAAGCAGTGTTGTTTTGCCACAGCCACTTGGCCCAATCAAAACGACTTGTTCCCCTGAAGCAATTTCAAAGCTCGGAATGTCAAGAATGGGAATCCGTTTTTTGTCAGGCTGAACGAAGCTCTTTTTGATGTTTTCCAGCTTTAGCATTCAAGACTCATGTGGGTCGTCATGATCGAAGGAGACGCTTACTCGTCGGCGCCGATTTTGGCCAACCAAAGCGTAATCTGGAACCGGTTCTACGACTACCACAGTTTGCTGGTTCGCTTCTTGTTCAAATTTTCCCGAGTTTGACCGCACCGCGGGTAAAACGACGTCCGAATCTTGTTCTCTGGCGATGCGATAACCTAAAAAATAGCAGCCTCTGACAGTCCTTTTGTCCAAGAATTGAGCTATTTCCTCCGCTCACGCATTTCACGACTAAGGCGCCGCTGGTTGTCGGCGTCTTTCATCGATTGACGTTTGTCGTGGACTTTCTTGCCTCGGCAAACGCCCACAATAATTTTTACAAGGCCTCGCGCGTTGAAGAACATGCGAAGGGGGACCAGCGTGAGGCCTTTTTCGAATGCTTTGGCTTTAAGCTTGTCCAACTCACGGCGGTGAACTAGTAGTTTCCGAGATCGCTTGGGCTTATGGTTCCAGAAACTGGCTTGGATGTATTCAGGGATGTCGGCCCCGACTAGCCAAAGTTCGTTCTTTTCGACGCGAACATAGGCCTCGTTAAGAGAAATGTTGCCTTCTCGAATACTCTTGACTTCGCTGCCAATGAGCATGATTCCGCACTCGATTTGCTGGAGAATTTCAAAACGATGACGCGCTCGGCGATTTTCCGCGATCACTTTGCTTTGATCGGAGCCAGGCTTGGCGGCTTTCTTTTTCTTACTTTTTTTAGCTGCCATGATTCCAAACGCAGATTGAAAACTTCTCTTGGTTGAACTTACACCACATTCTGGATTCCGTACACAACTAATGGTTCACAAATTAACGGTGTTGCGATCATTTTGGGAATCATCAACCTTGGCCCATCAATTGCGTCTGGCACAAGGAGGGCTCGACTCTTAAACTGGGACAGGACGTTTGAAAACCGATCGTTTCGTGAAAAACCACGGATTGCGGGGCTTTGAAACGCGTGCGGTCAACCGAAGATCTGGCCGCGTTTTACAGTGGTTCTTCGTTGGCTGCAAAAGGTTATCGAGGGCCGCAAATTAGCGAGAGTACTAAGTGTGAGTTCGGAAGAGGTTATTATGAGCGAGTTGCCAGTTATCAGCGGCGCACCCAAGTCAAACGGCGGTGGCGGTTGCGGCGGAGGGTCTTGTGGATCGTTGGGGGGGAGTGCTGATTCTGTCGGGCTCGCCAATTCAAAAAGCCGCTTGCCGAAATGGTTGAAGCGCCAAGTTCCCAAAGGTAATGTTGTCAGTTCAACGGCGAAGCTACTCGAGGAGCTAAATCTCGAAACGGTCTGTGATAACGCCAAATGTCCCAACCGCATGGAATGCTATTCGCAGCAGACGGCTACCTTTATGGTTTTGGGCAACACATGCACCCGCCCGTGTGGTTTTTGTGCCGTTAGTCGCGGACGCCCGGAGGCCTTGGAGGCCGATGAGCCGGCCCGTGTTGCCGAGGCGGCGGAGAAACTAGGGCTCAAGCATGTAGTGATTACTTCGGTCACACGGGATGATTTGCCCGACGGTGGAGCTGAGCATTTCTATCAATGCGTCATTGCGGTTCGTGAGCGGACCGGTGCATCGGTTGAGGTTTTGACGCCCGATTTCGTTCACAATAAGCCTGCCTTAGATCGCGTAATTGAGTCGGCTCCCGAAGTTTTTAACCATAACGCGGAGACTGTCCCCCGATTGTATCGGCGTGTTCGTGGTCCAAAATCGGATTATCGTTGGACCCTCGGGTTGCTCAAGCGAATCAAGGAAGTCAACCCAAGCATCAAAACCAAAAGTGGCCTGATGTTAGGGCTCGGCGAAACGCACGAAGAGCTTTACGAGGTCCTTGCAGATTTGCTCGACAATGGTTGTGATTTCCTGACTTTGGGGCAGTACCTCCAACCGTCTTTAGAGCGGTATTTACCAGTTGTGCGTTACATTCCCCCTGAGGAGTTTGCCATGTTGGGGGAACGGGCCAAGAGTATGGGGTTTAAAAAAGTGGCCAGCGGTCCGTTTGTTCGTAGCAGTTACCATGCTCGCGACATGGCCGAAAGCTTTTGATTAAACAAGCCGACTTCTGCAGAGCCGCCGCTGAGATGGCAATTGTTTTTGCAATGTTCGAGTGTAAGATGGCCAATCGGCGGTATATGCAGGCGAAATAAGGATAAGAGCCGATGGAAATCATCGTCAATGGCGATCCGCACCAGATCCCCCAAGGGACCTCGATTGCAGATCTGTTGATGCAGTTCAAACTCAACCCGTGCGCTCTGGCAATCGAAGTCAATCAGGAGTTGAAGCCGCGAAATGTCCATCGGGCGACATTTTTAAGCGACGGGGATGTGTTGGAAATAGTCACGTTGGTTGGAGGTGGATAGTGGGCCCATCGATTTCCTCAAATCTATCAGTCCATGATTTGGATAAAAACGCTGTGGAGACAGAAACAATTCAAAGTGCTGCTGCTGATCAATTGACAATTGGTGATCATGTGCTGGGCAGCCGTTTAATTTTAGGAACTGGCAAGTATGATTCGTTTGAAGTCATGCAAGCATCGCACAAGTCTGCAGAAACTCAGTGTGTGACAATTGCGGTTCGGCGAGAACGACTTCACGACAGCTCGGGGCGCAATATTCTCGACTTTGTAGACACAAGTCGCTTGATTTTGTTACCCAACACAGCGGGTTGCTACGATGCAGAGACAGCGATTCGATGCGCTCGGATGGGGAGAGAGATTCTCACTGGACTTGAAAATCCGGGGGCCGATTGGGTGAAGTTGGAAGTGCTTGGCGACAGTCGGTCGTTACTTCCTGATCCAATCGAGCTTTTGAAAGCGACGGAGGCACTGGTCAAGGAGAAGTTTCAGGTTCTTTGCTACTCGAGCGACGACCCGATTATTGCGCGACGCCTGAAAGACGCGGGGGCGGCTAGCGTGATGCCTGCCGGTAGCCCAATTGGATCTGGTTTAGGGGTGCTCAACTCTAACAGCCTGTCGATCATTCTTGACGACCTGAAAAGGGGAGACCCAGATTATCCCGTTATTATTGACGCTGGTGTTGGAACTGCCAGTGACGTTGCCGAGGCGATGGAACTGGGGTTCGATGGGGTTCTGCTAAATACTGCGGTCGCTGCTGCAAAAGACCCGGTTGCGATGGCCCAAGCGATGGCCCTGGGAGTGAAGGCTGGTAGGCTCGCGTTTCAAGCTGGAAGAATCCCTAAATCACGGTATGGTTCGGCGAGTTCTCCGGAAGTCGGTGTAATCTCAAAAAAACCACAAAGATAGTTCTTTTGGGGGTTATTTCGCCATAACCCCGGCCTTTCCACTTAATTTCCCATTGTGCCTAAATTAAAGCGAAGGAATAGCTTGACATTTACCTGTTCTGGGCCTAAAAATGAGTATGAATCTCTGCGAAAGCTTGCGCTTTTGCGGACTTGAATATTACGACACATTGAGTTCAGCAGCCCTGTAAATCGGTAGACTTGTTATGAAAACTAACTGGAAATCAATCAAATTTGGTTTGATGCTTTTGGCTTTGCCCCTCGTGGGAACCGCTGCAGCAACTGCACACCAGCTAATGGTTGACACAAAACCTATGACTCTTGAGTTCGAAACGACTGTTTCGAATGCCTCGGCGATCGGTTTAGCAAGGACACACACGGTTGCCCTTAACCGAAACGGTGCTGTTGAAGGTCAAATTGCTACAATCGGCAACGGCTCGACTGCGGGTATCTCAGACCTCAAGGTCTACTTTGTTCAAAACGGTGAGGTCGTCACGGAGGCGGATACGGATGAGAACGGAGCTTTTGTCGCGGCGGGTGTTCCGGAAGGTGCATACTCGTTTGTTGCGACAGGGCAAAATGGTTTTGCTGCTTATGGTATCCGCGTTGTCTCAGACGATTCAGGCAAGTTTGACAATGTAATGGAGGCCGCTGCTGTGTCTCCTCGATTTGCGACGGTCAAGCGAATTCTCAACGAGAAACTTCCCAAGGAAGTGGCTGACCAGATTATCTCAACAAGTATTTCCGACGCCAAAGTTGTTGGCTCTAACCGCGTGAAACTGGATAACGGCCAACTTCAAGGTTCGGTTGTTTCTCTGTTAGGGGAAAGCAACAGTGTAAATGGCACATCGGTTCACATTATTAAAAACGACGAACAGGTAGCTGAGGTTTTAACCGACGAGACGGGAGAGTTTGTAGTCTCGGATCTTGAGTCGGGTGTTTATGACTTTGTCGCCGCTGGACCTAATGGTTTTGCTGCAGTTAGCTTTGAAGCGGTTCAAGACTCCACTGTAGTGACTGCTTCGGCCGCTGTCGTTGTTGAATCGGACGCTGCCGCCGCAGTTGCAGATCCGATTACCTACCAAGACTCAATCCCAGTTGATATCCCATACGGAGCTGGGTACTCAGATTCGCTTAACGTTTGCATGACAAACACCCAAGACACTGGTTTTATCAACAACCAAGTTCCAGCAGAGATCGGCTATGTAGATGGGATGTCTTATGATAGCCCCGTTGAATACGCAAGCGAAGCAATCGGCTGTGGAAGTGCGGTAGGCGGATGTTGTGGTTCTGCTGCCAACTTCAGTGGCTTCTCCTGCTGCAACCCCGGTGGAGGCGGACCCTTTGGTGGCGGACGGTTCGGACGTCTCGGTGGCGGCGGTGGTGCCGGCGGTGGATTCTTTGGCTCAGGAATTGGTCGACTTGCAATGCTTGGCGGTTTGGCTGTTGGTATCGTTGCAATTTCTGATAACGACTCTGACCCAATTTCTGGCTCTTAAGTAGCTGGTTTAAAACGACAAATATACAAAACACCCGCACAATAGTTGCGGGTGTTTTTTTGCGCGCGACGCGTGGACCCACTGGGTTCGTAAACCGGCCTCAAGGCAATCGTTGGCTAATTAAATAGCTCTAGGGTTTCGAACTTATTGCCGTCGAAAAGGCCTTGGTCGCTTAGCTTGATTTCAGGGATTACCAAGAGTGCCATGAATGAAAGCGTCATAAAGGGCGACCTGAGATTAGAGCCCATCAGCTTGATTCTCTGGTCCAACTGAGTGTATTGAGCGGCGACCTCGTCCGCAGAATTGAGAGACATCAACCCGGCGACTGGAAGAGGTAGGGCGAGCTCAATGGGCGATTCGTGCCTGTTATCAACGAGTGAGAGGCCACCGTTGTTTTGAATGATCACGTTGATTGCGGTAGTTAACGCTTCGTCATTATCGCCAACAGCAATGATGTTATGCGAATCGTGAGCCACCGAAGAAGCGATAGCTCCCTCGGCGAATCCAAATCCATTCACAAAGGCAACCGCAGGTGTCGCGGGGCCGTACCGATTGACGACTGCAATTTTAAGAATGTCGCGTGCTGGGTCTGCTTGGGCTTTGCAATCAATTACAGATGGCTGGGTAATCATTTTCTTGGTGATCAATTGACCATCGAGAACCTTGATGACGTTCATTGAGTTGGACTTTGCCTCGACGGAAAATTCTCTTGCGAGTCGCGGTTGGCAATGGAATCTATTTACAGGCGAGGCAGGAGCTGTATCAATTCGACTTACTCCGTTCTCGGCAACAAGGTTGCCATCAATGAAAGTTCGCAGCACAGAGAACTTTTGCAAATCAGCAACCTCAATAAAGTCGGCTGGGTCACCAACTCGAAGTTGGCCGACCGGCAAGTTGTAAAGTGCTACAGGATTCACACAGGCGACCTGGAGTGCATTGAAAAGATCCATCCCGGCTGCGACCGTGCGCTGAACAAGCTGGTTTATATGGCCCTGAATAAGTTCATCTGGGTGCTTGTCGTCACTGCAAAGCATGGTTTGGTTGGGGAACTCATCGATTAGGCTGTGCAGTGCTTCGAAGTTGCGAGCCGCGGATCCCTCGCGAATGGCGACATGACAGCCTGCCGCAATTTTGTCCAATGCTTCTGCCTTGGTGTAGCACTCGTGGTCTGTTGAAATTCCCGCTGCCAAATAATCGGTAGCATCCTTGCCGCGTAAACCTGGAGCATGGCCGTCGGCGATCTTGTTATTTGCTTTGGCGGCGTTGATTTTCCGCATGATATCGGCGTCACGACGAAGCACAGCTGGGAAATCCATTACCTCGCTCAGATAGCCAATTCTTTCATCGGCCAGCAACTGCTCGACCTCTTCTGCACGGATGGTCGCACCGGAAGTTTCAAACGTAGTCGCGGGCACGCAGGCGGGTGCGCCAAAGCAGAATTTAAAAGGTACTGACTTGGCATTTTCAAGCATGAATTCGACCCCCTCGACACCAAGTACGTTTCCTATTTCGTGAGGGTCGGATACGGTCGCAACAGTTCCATGACAAACTGCCGCTTTAGCGAACTCGGACGGTACCAGCATCGAGCTTTCGATATGAACATGTGAATCGACAAAGCCCGGGATTAAATAGGTTGGATACGGGTCGCTCAGGGTTGGCTCAATCGAGCTGATAAAGCCGTCTGAAACTGTTAATCTGGCCGGTGTGACCTTTCGTTTGAAAATGTCAACGACGTTAGCTTCAAGTTGAAAGGATCTGTCCATGATGAGCCGATTTTAGCCGTTAAGCCTGTCGGTGCCAGCACCAACTCACGTTTGCTGTTCAAGTTGAAAAGCGTAAAGCATTCATCAGATTTATTTGTCTGAGGAAGTGGGGTTTAGTTTGATGCTCGGAGGCGAGGGCAAAAACTCGGACTCGGGTGTTCGATAACCTAGTCGTTTTTTCGGAGTAGAAATCGAGTTTAAACTCATGATGCGGTGTGCGGCGAGGTAGGTCACGTTGGATTCGTCGGCCGCAGCTTTAAAAAAAAGATACGGTCAAACCAGTAAATACCGGCCAGCCCAACGGCGTAAGCGAAAAGGTCGATGAATCCAAATCGCGTTCCAAGTGCGATAGAAATCAGCTTTTGGAAACGGTTTCCCTGCTCACGCCACTCAAGTCCAATTCCGGTTAGCTGAAACAGCTCGATGGCGATGACGGTGAATGCCGCTGCGATTAGGTGGAGTGAGTTGGCTTGTTGCGGGCAAGCTGCGCGAAGCATCAAGTAGATCAGGGCCGCGTACAGTGCGTCGCCAAAGTACTTGTCCAGAATCAAAAATCCAAAGTTGATTTGACGGGAGCCAATTCCAAGAAGAATGACAATGATTGAAATAGCGATATAACGAACGGTTTCGGTCCTCGATGATTAATGATTAAGCGCGTTTGAGGCGATTTAAAGGGACGTAATATTTCTGATATCTTTTGCCGTCGTCATACAGCGAACCGTTGGGAGCTTGTACCAGAATTGTCGCCCGTTTGGTGATGCGATTGACATGGCCGGTGACTTTGTGGCCGCCCGTTGAAAATGAGACCAGATCACCTTCAGAGATACCCATGCGTTTCCTCGCGATGTCTCGGGGAGTCAAAAGCTGGTGATTAGATTCTGTGTGACCAAAAAAACGACGAACGATTCGTTTAAAAGGCGCTGCGGCACAGTTTGAGTCATTCCACAGCAGTAATTCGATCAAATGGACCATCTCATGTTCCATGATTCGTTGAAGAGCCTCCAATCGGCTACGACAAACAACACCACTAACGATTGCGGTTTTTTCGACCTTAAAAGTTGAAAACAGCGGTGTTGTTGCGATTGCGATTTCGTAGTCGATCACTGGGTTTCGCTCGCGTGAAGACTGCATCGTTGTCATTCCGCCAGCACTTGTCATTCGTGTTGAGAGACGAAACGCAAGCGGACGGTTAGCCCTCTGTTCGCAAAGCCGGCCCACCGTCCCGTCGAAAAAGGTCTCATCTGTGATCTGAAAGAGAAGCCCTAAATCGGAACTGCATATTTCCTTAAAATTTTGAGCTCGGACGGCCCGTGAATTAACAAGCATGAAGCGAGAGATTTCGGCTTGGAGTTCAGAGCGTCTTGCTTGAGAAAGTCGCCGATCGCGGACGATTTTGGTTAATTCAGTTTTTGCTGGAGTCAAAGTCATGCGAAATCGGTTTGAGCCAAGGCTTGGATTTGAGTCTTAATTATTGGGCGATTTGGTTTGAGTGCAGTTTTCCGCGGGCTTATTTTATTTGATTCTTGCTTGAAGGCTAAGCTCGGTTTTTTTGTCAACGGATTTTCAACGATCTGATGTCAGTTTCTGGCAGCATCATCCCTGAAATTAATGACTTTTTTCGACCCCAATTTTGGTCGATAAAGGGGGCTTTTAGAGCTAGCTTACACCGCTAGCAACACCTGGTTTCAGGTTCTGATAGCACAAGATATGGAACGGTAAAACAAACGGATTAATCGTTTTTTGGTCGGAATTTCAACTTGCCCTGAAGTGGAAAACTTAAAAGATCGATAGAACTTGCAAGCAACGCAAAGCACAACATTTTGTGTTGACAGATGGTTTGTCGTCGATATATTGGGTTCCCGCGAGTTTGGGAAAGCGTTAAGAAACCCCGGGAAACGAGCCTTTGAGTGAGGCAATGGGTGTTTTCGGGGGGATGGGAAAAAGAACAAGATGTTCGACCGCTTTGTAATCTGGCATACCAATGGAGTTGTATCAGAATTGGGCTCTATCGCGTCCTTTTTCTGCAAGTCATAGATCTCACCTGAGTCCTCAGTAGGCGGCACGGAAGCCTGTGTTCAAGAACTGTAATCAGGTTCGGTTACCAATGACCGAACGTGTCGTCTGTGTTGCCGATGCTGCTCCAGAGTAATCAACAGTTCGGTGATTTTCATTTGCTTGAATGCCGTAGTGTTGGTTTTGGCAATAAGAGACAGATCGGATCTTTAGTCCGGCAAGTCATGGACCATTTCAGCTATGGGAGTGCGAAGGAATGTTGAAGTCAACGCAACAGGAATTGAACGTTAGAAAACGAGACGGGCGAGTTTTATCGTTTGCACATGGGCTCATTCAGAACGCGATCAAGAAAGCTTTTTGTGCGGAGCAGGGCCACAACGATTTGAGCCAACTGGATGACACGATTCTCCAGAAGATTGAAGACATCACGGCGGCTGTAGTCGATGCTGTCAAAGATCAGGCCGCCAGCGACGACGGCGTGACGGTTGAGCACATTCAGGATGTGGTAGAGCGTCAGCTGATGAAGGCTGAGTACTTTTCGGTTGCCCGCCGATACATTCTTTACCGGGCCGAGCACAACAAGATTCGCCAGCTTCGTGCCGATGAGCGAATGGACAGCTCGGAGCCGTTTCCCAAGATTATGGTCACACGTGATGGCCAGTTGGAGAACCTTGATTTTGATCGTCTGCGAACTCAAGTTACGGACGCTTGCGAGGGTTTTGGCGAGAATTGTTCGACTGATGAGTTGCTCGAAGAAGTTGAAAAGCAATTTTTCAATGGCATAACACCTAGGGAAATAGGTCGTTCGATGGTTCTGGCCGCACGGGCCCGAATCGAAAACGATCCTGACTACGACATCGTCGCGGGTCGTTTGGTATTGAACATTATTTACCGTGAGTCGCTGAATAAGTCTTCTACTGGCGATGCTGAATTAGCCGGTCTCTATCGAGATCAGTTTGCCAATTTCATTGACGTTGGGATCGAAGCCGGTCGGATTACGCCTGAACTTCGAACGTTTGATTTGGAGAGGCTTGCCGACGCGATTGATTCGACTCGCGATGGTCTGTTTCCGTATTTGGGACTTCAGACGATCTACGACAGGTACTTGTTGCACATTGATGGTCGACGTTTCGAAGCCCCTCAGTACTTCTGGATGCGGGTGGCGATGGGTTTGTCGATTCTGGAAGAGAACAAGACAGATCGAGCCATTGAATTTTACAACGTTCTCTCGCAGTTTCGTTTCACTTCAGCCACCCCGACCTTGTTCAATGCCGGGACACTTCATCCCCAACTCAGTTCTTGCTACCTGAGCACCGTATCTGATGATTTGGATGGTATCTTCAAGGCAATTGCTGACAATGCCAAGCTTTCAAAGTGGGCTGGCGGACTTGGCAACGATTGGACACCAGTACGCGGCATGGGCGCGCATATCAAAGGT
>JAQWLH010000022.1 GCA_029247405.1 Mariniblastus sp. | reverse complement strand
ATTAATTCGCTGGTGTCTTCAACCCAGCGGGCCCGACAGGTCAGACCCGTTTGCAACCGTTCTCTTAGTTGAATCGTATTATTCATGTTGCTTGTCATTCCAGGAGACCTGGAGCTTGCTTTGTTCCGCGTAATTATTTGTGGATAAAACGAGACGTTTTCTGTTTTCCGATCCCGAGTCGAGCAAAGTTTACGTCACAACTTCGTTTTCTAGATCAGAAATTTGCTAATTGTTGATGTTCCTCCATCCAATCGGAGCATCAATGTCAAGCTCTCTGACTCGCGATGTCATCAACGGAACCTGCAGATCTCATCACCAAGATGTTGCGTTTTTTCATCAAAGATGATTCGGTCACTGAAATCCAAAATCGAATTATTCTTTACAACCGGGACTTCAGGAGCGTACGTCGTCTAATCTCGAAAAACCCATCGCAGTTCTCTCCCCGTGACAACTTCATTTGATTACGAAACTATGCTTTGGAAAATCGTTTTATTGGTCTCAAAATGACTCAGTTAGCAGACTCACAACCCGCCAAAAAAAGCAGCCGAATCCTCGAACTGGACGCAATCCGTGCGTTGTCCTGTTTGAATTTGTTACTTTTCCATTTCACTTATGTGTACCAAGACAAATATGGATTCGCATCAGATCTTGGGTTTACATTCCCCTACGGCAAATACGGCGTACAACTATTTTTCATGCTCAGCGGTTTGGTCAACGCTCTGACATTGCTGAAAAAAAGAAAACCGGGCAGTTTCATTGTCGCCCGATTTATCCGAATCCTGCCCTCTTATTGGCTGGTAATCGCACTCAACCTCATTCTCTTCTCGACCTTGTCGATGTATCACGAAACGGTTGAGCTGACCGCAACAGTGGCAAATCTTTCCACGATGCCAAATCTATTTGGATTTGAAAATATGGAGCCAGTCACGTGGACGCTTCAAGTCGAAATGCTGTTCTATGCATTTCTCATGGTCTTGCTGGCGACAGGACTTTTAGATCGCCCGATGCGCACTTTGATGGTTGCCATTTCAGTCTGTCTGATTGCCTGCTTGACGTTTGATTGGTTCGCCGTCGCCTTTCCCGATTCCGTTTGGAATGGCAGATTTCGAATTGCTGAAGAACTTTTCTTCATGCGAAACATGCCGTTATTTGCAATGGGAATCTTGCTCAACGAGCTACGCTGCAAACGAGGAACTCCATGGGTTTTGTGGCTCGGAATGCTGGCCAGCGCGGTGGTCTTTCACACGATTGATCTCCGTGACCACAACCCTGCTGCCACCGTGTTAATGTTTGGAATGCTCGTTGCGGGAGCCTATGGAAAAATTCCTTTTCTCAGATGGCGCCCTCTGATCTACATCAGTTTCATTTCTTATTCACTTTACCTGTTCCACAACAACCTTGGCTCAGCACTGATGAAGCTACTGGAAAGCTGGGGCGTGCCCCCTCTAGCCACCGTCATTGCTGCCACTGCTTTCGCGATCGCCATCTCGGCGGCCATTACCCATTGGTTCGAGCAACCCACCACCAAATATTTGCGGGGACAGTGGATTCGACTATCTGAAAAATGGGCTGCACGCTCTGCGAACCGGGAAATAAAAGGCGTTCAAAAGGCTAACTAGCCCTTACGAGCCATCTTAGAACACAGCCTGACGTTTCAAATCCGCTATACTTGGAGGTAATACCAAGGAGCGCCATTTTTGCATCATGACAGGTCGGCATACTGATTTTGCCAAGTCCAGCGAATGAGGTATCCAAGCTAAAATTCAATCCGGTTAGTCAATGCAGTCCCGCCAGAGGCGAGTAGCCTCGAATCACTTCACTCGTTGTCTCTCAGGCCAGAGAATGGACCCGATACCAGATTTCCAACTCGGGTTCGCCTCAGGGAAAGTCGGGCTTTAAAATAACTAAAATCCAGATCGTGAACCATGAAGCTATTTCCTACCGTTTCCATTTTGTTGTTGGTTACAGCATTTGTTTGTTCAACCGGACAAGCTCAGAACGAACTCAATGTCCTGTTTCTTGGTGACCGGCAAGGGCATCAACCGCGAATGCGTTTTCTGATCGCCCAGCCAGTTTTAGCCCAACGCGGAATTAAGCTGACTTACACTGAAAGGGTTGCTGATCTCAATCGGGCCACCCTTGAAAAGTATGACGCCCTGATGGTTTACGCGAACATTGACAGGATTGAGCCTGACCAAGCCCAATCACTTTTGGACTTTATCGCTGAAGGGGGCGGCTTTGTCCCAATCCACTGCGCCACATATTGCTTTCGGAATTCACCCGAAGTCGTCGCACTTATGGGCGCACAGTTCAAACGCCACGGCGCGGGGGTTTTTCGGACAACCATTGAAACTTCCAACCACCCGATCATGAACAACTTTGGTGGATTTGAAAGTTGGGATGAAACCTACGTCCATCATTTACACAATGAAAAAAACCGGACGGTTCTCTCCTATCGTGTCGATGACGAAGGTCGCGAGCCCTGGACCTGGATTCGAACTCACGGAGAGGGTCGCGTTTTCTACACGGCTTGGGGGCACGACCAAAGAACCTGGGGGAATCCTGGCTTTCAAAACCTCTTGGAACGTGGGATTCGCTGGGCCACCAAAGACGACCTGACCCAAGTCCCAGCTTTCATGAGCGATCGTCCGTTTCCCATCCCCCAAATGACTGCCCCGCGAACCGACTTGAAACCGTTTCAATACATGGAACCAGCCGGCGAAATCCCAAACTACACGCCAGGCCAAAAATGGGGAGTGCTCGGCAAACCCGTCGCCAAAATGCAAAAACCCTTGACCGCTGAAGAATCATTAAAACACATCGTGGTCCCCGATAAATTCAGCGTCAAACTTTTCGCCTCTGAGCCCGACATCGAGGGCAAACCAATCTGCATGAACTGGGATGAGCGTGGACGTCTCTGGATTGCTGAAACGTATGACTATCCCAATGAGCTCCAACCTGCCGGCAAAGGTCGCGACCGGATTCGAATTCTTGAAGATACAGACGGTGACTGGAAGGCTGACAAATCCACAGTTTTTGCCGACAAACTGAGTATCCCCACGTCCCTGACTTTTCACCGCGGCGGAGTAATCGTTCAGAACGGAACGGAATCTTTATATCTTAAAGACCTCAATGGCGATGACATCGCTGACCAAAGAAAAGTCCTGTTCGCTGGTTGGACTCAGAACGATACGCACGGCGGTGTCAGTAATTTTCAATATGGATTAGACAACTGGATCTGGGCGATGCAGGGTTACAACCATTCCGCTCCAACCGTCGATGGTGAAAAACAAGCTGCATTTCGAATGGGCTTCTTCCGTTTTCGGCCTGACGGTTCTGAAATTGAGTTCCTTCGATCGACCAATAATAACACTTGGGGACTGGGGATTTCCGAAGACGGTATCGTGTTCGGCTCAACCGCCAATCGAAACCCCAGCGTCTACCTGCCGATCCCCAACCGTTATTACGAAAGGGTACAAGGCTGGAAAAAGAATTTGCAGCTCGGCTCTATTGCTGACAACCACTTGTTCAACCCGATCACGCAAAACATTCGCCAAGTTGATCATCACGGTGGTTATACCGCGGCGGCCGGGCATGCAATTTATACCGCCCGCGAATACCCTCAGGAGTATTGGAATCGCGTTGCGTTCGTCAATGGACCGACGGGCCACCTGGTGGGTGCATTTGTCTTAAAACCAAATCAATCTGACTTTTCATCTCAAAGCCCCTTCAACTTATTCGCCAGCGATGATGAATGGTCGGCGCCGATCATGACGGAAGTCGGCCCTGATGGAAACGCTTGGGTGCTGGATTGGTACAACTATATCGTCCAACACAATCCAACTCCCGCAGGTTTTAAAACGGGTAAAGGCAATGCGTACGAAACTCCGCTTCGTGACAAGAAGTACGGCCGAATCTATCGAGTCGTTTACAATAACGCTCAGGCAACACCATTTTCACTGGCCCAGGCATCGCCCCAAAAGCTAGTTGAGACATTGAAACACCCGACGATGCTGTGGCGAAAACATGCTCAGCGTCTTCTCGTCGAACGCGGCAAAAGGGACGTTGTGCCAGCTTTGCTTGAGCTCATCGCTGACCAATCGGTTGACGCAATCGGCCTCAATGCTGGAGCCATCCATGCGCTGTGGACTTTGCATGGTCTAGGAATAGCCGATGGATCCAACAAGGTTGTCAACTTGGCGATTACCGATGCCTTTCGGCACCCTTCAGCAGGAGTTCGCCGAAATGCGATTCAAGTTTTGCCCCGCCGGAAAAACGCCACTCAGGCACTTGCAGAATCAGACTTGTTCAATGATCCTAACGCCCAAGTTCGTCTCGCGGCATTACTTGCCTTGGCTGATTTGCCGCCATCCAGTGACGCGGTCCGTCGTTTGGTAGAGATAACTGAGTCGGGTGCAGCATTGGATCAATGGTTATCCGACGCATTGACCAGTGCAGCAGCCAATCAAGGTCCAGAATTTCTGACAGCTATCGCCAATTCAAAGCTGGCACCATCTCCGGCAACCCTTGAAATCATTCGAGTCGTTTCAGGGAGTTATGCACGGAAACTTCCAGTGGACTCCATCGAAGCGGTAATCGCTTCTTTCAAACAGGGGAATGATAAAATAGTGCCAACCCTGCTGGAGGGGATCGCAAAGGGTTGGCCGGCGGATGAAGAAAACTCGCTTAAATTGACTGCCCAACTTGAAACAGATCTTCTGTGGTTACTGGACAACCTTCCCGTTGCCCAACGTGGCAATCTCATTCAACTTGCTCGACGCTGGGGCAGTGCCCGGTTTGAATCTTATGCTCGTGATATTCAGCAAACCTTTCTTATCAAACTTGACGACAAATCAGAAAACATTTTGAACCGAATCGCCGCAGCTCAAAAATCAATTGAGTTCATGCCCAACGCAGATCAAGCCGTCTCCGACATTCTCGAGAGAATCACACCTCAAACCGATCCTGAATTAGCGATTGGATTAATTGATTCTTTAAAACTGAGTCAATCGAGCCTTGTGGGGCGGAAAACAGTGGAACGCTTGAATGAGTTTTCACCGTCATTACGGTCTGCCACAATTCGGATGTTGCTCACCAAAGTTGAAACGACCTCCTCACTTTTGGATGCGATCGACGAGGGCAATATCGTCCTCTCAGAATTAATGACGAATCAGGTCCAAGCTTTATCGGACCATCCCAACCGGCCAATCCGCCGCAGGGCACGAGAGCTAATGCAACAGGGGGGAGCGTTGCCCGATGCCGATCGGCAAAAAGTTTATAATTCACTTTTACCCGTGACAAAACAGCAAGGATTGGCCAAAAACGGCAAGTCGATCTTCAAGAAACAGTGTGCTAACTGTCACATGCATCAGGGCGAAGGGCAGTCCATTGGCCCCGATCTTACCGGCATGGCGGTTCACCCCAAAGCTGAACTTCTGACTCACATTATCGACCCCAACCGTGATGTCGAAGGAAACTTTCGAATCTACAAGGTCATGACCAACAACGGGCAACTTATCAATGGATTGCTTGCGTCAGAATCAAAAACCACGATTGAGATCTATGATCCTGAAGGTAAGAAACAAGTTCTTTTACGCGAAAACATTGAGCAGATGACTGCCTCAAGAAAATCGCTCATGCCCGAAGGTTTTGAAAAACAGATTACGCCCTCCCAAATGCGCGACCTGCTGGAATTTTTGACCGCTCGTGGAAGGTATGTTCCAGTCGACCTATCTAAGGTCGCGACGTTACCCAGTGACCGGGGGATGTTCTTTAATCCTGAAGGGCAAATTGAACGGATGATCTTTCCCGACTGGAAACCCAAATCCTTTCAAGGAATCCCGTTTTTAGTGACTGACCCGCAGCAGGGAAAAGTCAAGAATACAATCGTGCTTCACAGCCCAAACGGAGTCATTCCCCCAACGCTCCCAAAATCAGTCCGAGTGAAATGTAATGGGCCGGCCAAGTCGATTCATCTCCTCAGCGGAGTAAGTGGATGGGGACACCCAATCGGTGAAATCGGTTCGGTTTCGCTGATCATTCGGCTTCACTATCAAGACGATTCCACCGAAGATCACCCATTACTTAACGGCGTTCATTTTGCTGATTACATTCGACGAATCGACGTGCCACAATCCGAGTTCGCTTTTCAGCTACGCGGACAACAGATCCGTTACCTCGCAATTCACCCGAAAAAGTCGGATTCGATCAGCGAAATCGAGCTAATCAAAGGGTCAGATCGTTCGGCCCCAATCGTCATGGCTGTGACCATCGAGGGAGTCGACCGGTAGTTTTCGCTCAAAAAATGAATTTGCGTTAAAATTCTTTCGGATTGCTGATTACCGCACCCCAATGTCTGCATTGAGAGAGAGCGACCATTTTCCCAACCCATCATTAGCCAATTTTTTAGATCCATGCTGAGGGGCGGACCCCGTCTCCAACAATTCCAGTACAATTCAGAATTTCCAAGATCCGCAGAGATTGAATATGCGTCAAAAACCAGATGTGGCCATTCTTGTCGTTATTGCTTTAGCAGTGCTGCTGCTGGGAGATTTCACCAACGCCAATGAACGCCCCAACATCCTGTTCATTTTCTCCGATGACCATGCCGTTAACGCCATCTCAGCTTACGAAGGTCCTTTGGCTCAAGCAGCCCCCACACCCAATATTGACCGGATCGCCCGCGAGGGTGCTCTGTTTCGCAACTCATTCTGCGCCAACTCAATTTGCGGTCCCTCTCGCGCATGCATCTTGACGGGTAAACACAGCCATAAAAACGGCTTCATGCGAAACACCGGCAAGGGCTTTGATCAAAGTCAATGGACCGTCGCAAAGTCCCTTCAAGCTGCAGGTTATCAAACGGCAGTCATTGGCAAATGGCACCTCAAGACTCATCCAGTAGCGTTCGACCATTGGGAAATATTCCCAGGGCAGGGGAGTTACTACAACCCGGTCTTCATTCAAAAGGGGGGAAAGCAAAAGCAGATTGAAGGCTATGCCACCGATTTAACAACCAACAAATCAATTGACTGGCTAGAAAGTCGTGACAAGAGCAAACCTTTCTTCTTGATGTGCCAACACAAGGCCCCCCACCGAACCTTTGCCCCGGCGCTTCGCCACCTTGGTTCCCTTGACAATGTTGACATCCCAGAACCCAAAACCTTGTTCGACAGCTACGCTAATCGAAGCGGAACCTTGGCAACCAATGAGATGGAAGTCGATCGCCACCTCACCTGGGCGTATGATTTGAAACTTAGAAATGAAGAATTAGACGGGGTCAAACTTCCCGAATTCAGAAACTACGGGACACCCGAATACAAACGAATGACTGACGCGCAACGAAAGGAATGGGACGCTCACTTCGGACCCAAAAACAAAGAGTTTATTACCGCTTACAAGGCTGGAAAAATAGACCCAAAAAAACTGGTTCAATGGAAGTACCAACGTTACATTCAAAATTATTTGGAATGCGTCAAAGCAGTTGATGACAGCGTGGGTCAACTACTTTCCTACCTAGATGAAAATAATCTCGCAGACAACACGGTGGTGATTTATTCTTCCGACCAAGGGTTTTATCTCGGCGAGCATGGCTGGTTCGACAAACGTTGGATGTTCGAGGAATCTTTCAAGATGCCGTTTGCAATTCGTTGGCCTGGCACCATCAAACCCGGTTCGCGACCGGAAGCATTGATTCAAAACATCGATTATGCTCCAACTTTTCTGGAAATTGCAGGAGAAAGCATCCCAACCGAGGTGCAGGGAAAATCATTGATGCCGATCCTCAAGGACGAGTCGAAGAAACTTCGTGACTCTCTTTATTACGGGTACTATGAACTTGGTGAGCATGCAGTCCCTCAACACTTTGGGGTACGCACGAGAACGCACAAGCTTTTCTATCTTCCAGAAACAAACGAATGGCAAATGTTTGACCTCGTTAACGATCCCAACGAAATGGTCAGCCTCTACGGGTCACCGAATCACACCGAGATTCAATCGGAATTAAAAAACGAGTACCATCGACTTAGAAGAGAACTCGAAGCTCCGCCATATGAAAACCTGAGCTCTTTAAGAAAAAAATAGAACCACGATCTTGGAGGATTGCTCGCCCACAGCAGGGCCTTTTCCGCCATTTGTGACAGCGTAAAAAACAACCGAAGGTCCGTCCCCTTCCACAAAATTGAAGACGCGGTTTTCAGTAACCTCACTTGGGGGGCCGGATAATCGTTTAGATTTTTTTCACCTTGCCAACTGTGAGTAAGCGATCTCGAGGGCAAGTTCAAACTTAATTGACAAATGCTGGAAGCACTTTTTCGGCGATGGATTTCAACATTCCCCCCATCCCCTTACTGTGGGAGGTGACAACGATTAAAAGATCCAGCTCGTCAATCACAAAAATAAATTGACCACCTGCGCCACGGCCTGATTTGCAGTCGTAGGCTTTGCCGCCTACCTTCATTTCATGCCGCCACCAAAAGTAACCGTAAGATGTACCCTGCGGGTTGGTGTGAAGCCGACTGGTTGCTCGCTTAACAAAGGCGGCCGGAATTAACTGCTCGCCCTCCCACTGTCCACTGTTTTGGACGAGCATCCCCCACTTCACCATGTCACGCGACCGCATGCTGCTTCCCGCTGCTGATTTAGGAAGACCGCTCACGTCATCCTGCCACCCAAATTGTTTGATCCCCATCTTGCCCAGCAGTTCCTTTTCGATGAATTCGCGAGCTGAACCGGGCACAATTGTTTCGAGTACTTGCATCACCATCGACGGATCCGAGCCCTGATATTTGAAACTCTTTGAGGCAGGCGTAATCGGAGCCGTGTGTTGAAGATACGCCTCAATCTGACCTTGCCCCAGAAGACTCTGAGCCCCTCTTCTGAGTTCGTTGATCTTCTCTTTCGAAACCCGTATGCCGGAGTGCATGTTTAATGCTTCGTGAAGTGTGATTGTTACAGCTCCTGGAGCAAGCCGACGCTGATCAATATCTCCTAAGAACCCAACAATGGGTTTATCGAGATCTGACATTTCCAAATACCCCAGCTGAATTGCACGGCCAATCGCCATGGCCGTATACGATTTCGTGATCGACATCTGGTAGTGCGGATAATTACGACGTCCACGTCGGTAGTAAGATTCAAAAACTAACCGTCCATCGTTGTAAATCAAGAAACTATCTACCTCACCGTGCTTACCGGCGGTAATTTCCGAAGCGAAACCAAGGACCGTGTCTTGATTACCTCCGTATTCACCGAGCTTTGCAACTTCGACTCCATCGCCAAGATCTTCAGGAGTCACACTGATGTAGGGCTGATCTAAATCAGGGATGCTTTTTTCTTGGGCGTAAGAAACGTCATCAGCTGACAGGTCGACGATTTCAGGGGCCAGACCGTCGGCAAGCTTGCCCAGACGTGGAGGGTCGGCATCTTCAGTTTTCCCCGTTGGGGCATCAGGCTTATTTGCCTTTCCCCCACCAGACTGTTGCTGCATTTTGGCAGCGCGGCGTTTGGCTCGTCGCTTGGCCAATTCAGCTTTGCGTTCAGGAGTTACCTCCCTCGCTCCCCTCGCCGCCACAATCGGTTCACGCGGTGGTTTGAATTCATCAGTAATGAACGACGACGCCGGCAGCCCTTCCGCATTGATCAAACTAACTTCTGGATTTGGCTGTGATTTGCGGAACAGGTAACGAACATATTTTGGGTTGGAAACTTCGGCACTATGACAAACAACTTTGTTATTGCGGATCACTGCAACTGCCGGAAAGTACTTCCCATCAGCACCCGCAAGCTCGAAAAAGTTTAACCCCTTCTTGCCATCAAATGATCGCAACCCACCTCCCACATGTTTAAACGAGAGGATCGCGTCGCCATTCTGGTACAGCACACTCTCCAGCAGGGGCCCCGAATGCACTAAATCGTCGTATCCATAATCTTTGGCTAGGGCCCATCGTGCCAACCGCTGTCCGGCGACATTCTTGTCGTGAGGATGGAGGCTCGGGCCGTGATCATAAAAGACCGCCATTCCGGTATTTTCAGTCGCTTCAAGTGCGCGTCGCATCGCATCTCGCAGCCAAGGCCACTCGGCCTCAACCGGTGATTCTTGGGTCGGAACTTGAACGTAATAAAAAGGAAATTG
>JAQWLH010000008.1 GCA_029247405.1 Mariniblastus sp. | reverse complement strand
CTGAGCCATCGGCCAGGAAGGGAATGATTTCTCCCTTGAGTGCATCGATGGTTTTGCCTGAGCGAGTCGCGAGAGTCACCGATTTCTGAATTAGAGAGGGGCGTTCTTCCGCGGAGACAGCAACCTCTACTTCTGCCGGTTTGACCAACTTGCTTTCTTGCTGACTGATGATCAGCATCTCATCTCGCAGCTCGTTTCGGCTGGCAAGATCGCCGTAGTTTCGAATCAGTTTCTGGTAAACCGCAAAGGCAGCGGCCGTCAGGTTGTCTTGCCCCAACTGCTTGATCTTTGTCAGATCGGCACCGTATCGGGTTTCCTTTTCGATCTGGCCATTGACCATTTTGATGTTATTTTCAATCTTCCCCAAATTCTCTGCAATGGATGGCTTTTTCCTCGCAGAAGTAGAAATGTACTGAGGCTTATCCATCGTTGACTTGTACCGATTGATCGTCACCAATTCGGCTTTCATCGCATCAAGTTCAGTTAGTTTGGTCGCCTTTTGACTGACATCGAGAAGAGCTGTCGGTAGCATGAATCCGAGATCGTCTCGGAAAAGGGATAGTTTCTCTCCGTCTTCTTCCAAAGGTGGTAAAAGCGTCTCGCATTGCTGAAAGACTTCGCCCCAGTTGTTCGTTTTGAAGGTTCCGCGAATGATCGAGTGAGTTTGTTTGGCACGAGCAGCGGGTGAGTCGTCGTGGTCCGGGTATTTTTCCAAAAACTGCTCAAACTTTTTCGCCGCGTCGGGCCATGAGTTTTTGTTGTAGGCGTTGTTGGCTGCCTCAAACATGTCCTCAGCGTTTTGCCCTCCAACGACAAGGAACAGCAGCGGCACACCAATCAGAAGCGTACCCAGGATTCCAAAACCGATATACAGCCACTTGGTTGACCATTGATCACTTTTGTCAATTTTGCCACGAAAAGACTTGGTTGCTTTTTGTTCAGTTTGGGCTGGATATCCGCCACTCTCAAAACCGCCTTGTTCGACTTCACCGAAAGCTGGCTGTTGAGAAGGTGTTAGAAGCTCTTGGCCAATTTCGGCTGGCTCAAATGCCTGTGAGACCACCATTTCTGGCTGAACTTCAACAACGTCGTCCTCTCCGGAGCCCATCAGCCCATCGTCCATCATGGTTGCACCCGGGTCGATCGCGGCTGCGGAGGCTTCTTTTTTTGGCTCGGCGTTGTCGGGGGTAACGGGCTCTTCTAAATTCGTAAGGTCGTCCGTGTCGTAGCTTTTCTCAATCGGTTGGACGACTTCGATTTCGTCAGCTTTTGCCGCTGCTTGCTTGGGGCCGGCTTTGAGTAAGCGTGCCGCTTGCTTTTCGGTAATCTGATTCTTCTTGACCAAGTAGCTCAAAATAGCTTTCGGCTTGATGGTCTTCTCAGGGTTCTCGATTTCTAATCGAATCTTGGCCAATGTTTTGGGATCAATGATTCCGAGATTTTCAAGTTTTTCAAGTAGCTGTCGCGGTGACATTCGTCATTTCCTCTGTCCTCGAAATTCGCGGTCGAGTCCGGTGTGGCTGAATTGTTATTATTTGCGCTGTGTAAAATTAGACCACGAACAGAATGTGCTCGTGGTTTAGATCAAAAATCCTCATCGGTCGTTTGGATCTCGATTTCATTCATGTCATTGACCACGCCAGTGTCCCAAGCGGTGATGACTTTGGCGTGGTAGGAATCAACGTGTGCTTTGATGATTAAACGAGTTGCACTGGAGTTGAGTTTGGCATCTTTGACGCGAGCCCGCATTTCACTGTCTGAAGGGCACTCGGTTTCATCCGAGTCACGAGTCGTGACATAAAAAGTGTTGTTTTGGTCAATGTTCACCTGAATATAATCATCTTTGATTTCTTCATCGGGCTGAACATTTGTACTCGGAGCGTCTGATTTTGTGTGCGGTTGTTCGAGTGATTTTTGCAGAGTGAACGACGCCGTCACCATAAAGAAAATTAGCAGCAGAAAAGTCACGTCGACCATCGGAGTCATGTCCAATTCGTCTTCGGGAATGTCTTTTTTCTCGAAGGCGACGTTGTCTTCCAGTTCCTCTTCCTCTGGGGTGGATTCATCAATTCCCTTCCAGCCCATTTGCTTGAATTTCAGGTCCTCGGGGTTGTTGGTCAGCGGAGTTGCCATCTTATGAGCGTCAGATTTAGACTGTGCACGCGATTTCATTTCGTCATCTAAATCGGCGAACTGCCCTGTTGGCTCGTTCAGGCCAAAACTTGGCGGCCCGTTTTCCGAGTCTTTCTTCTGCTTTTTCTTTTTGCTCATGGTTCACCGAGTTACTGATGAAAACTGATTGATTAACCGCTGGCACCGAAACTTAAAAGTACGGTGCAAGAATATGAAATAGGGCCGCTACTGTTCTTCCTCGATTCCGACGTAGATTTTCCTCGACTTTCCAAGTTCGGACTGACCAACGCCTCGTTTGACCATCTCGACCATTCCTGTTTTCACCCTCCCCGCGGCTTTGATCAAAATCGCTTGTTTGGTTGGGTGAGCGGCAAGTTCGTTTTCAACAAAATTGCCGATTTCTTCTTCTTGCGTCTCTTCATCACCGTCGGGAATACGACTGTCATCGCTCATCGAACGGCCCTTGAAGATGGAGATTTTGGTCTCATCGTCTTTGTCAACGACGACAATCAGCGTGACGCAGTTTTTGTCAGGAACCGATTCGCCGTAGCTGGCTTTAGGCAACTCGACGGCTGCCTGCGGATCCATTTTTGAAACGACAACAAAAAATGCCAGAAGCAAAAACGTGACGTCGATCATCGGTGTGATGTCGAGTTCACCGTCATCCTTGTTTCGTTTTCGTTTCGGAAGTTCAATGTTGGTGTCTGAGGTCATCGTCGATCCAAGTGTCGTTCTATTTGAGGGTCGTGGAAAGTTGACTTGCCACCGTACTGGTCGGGCAACTCAAATTCAGCTGGCTCGCGTCGAGCGTTGTTTATGTTTCACGCTTTCGCAATCTCCCGCCATTTGTCGTGAACCTGGGCTTTGTGAGACCACCTATTTGCCTGGGTAACGAATGTTTGCTTCCTTAAAGATTTCCAAAAATTGGTTGATCCCGTAAGAAACCAGATCTTCCATTTTTCGTATCACGACGTTGATGTACGCTGTACAAAGAACAAGCGGAATCGCAATCGCCAACCCAAGAGCAGTCGTGATCAATGCGAACTGAATGTCCTGAGCGAGTTTTGAAACTACGACCGTCGCGTCTGGATCGGCAAGCTTGGCAAACGCCGCCATCATCCCCAAAACGGTACCGAGCAGTCCGATCATCGGAGCTGTTTTGATGACGGTGTAAACCCAGCTCAAACGATACTCGAGATCCTGAAGGACGTCGCGCTGAAACCGGTCGGCCACCAGTTGTTTTACTTTACCGAATCCAATCGAGCGATTTTCGATTGCCATTTGGGAAAGTTGACAAGTGGCTCTTCGATCGCCATCACAAATTTCAATGGCCCCCTCATAGTCGCCACGCGAGAGGGGTTCCTCAATTGCTTCGAGAAAAAGCGTTTGTTGCTCTTCATCCGCGAATTGCTTTTGTCGAACTCGCGACCAAACCATCACGACACAAAACGCTCCCCAGAGAGCGATGAGGAACATGACAAAATAAATGACGTATCCCAAAATTGTAAAAACTTGATCCATGTCGCTTTGATCTCAATTTCTGTTTCTGATTTTCAATTCCCAGTCAATTCCAGCAGGGGCAGAATTGAAAGGATATTATGATTGACCGCCAAAGAATAAAAAGGCTCCCCTAAGCCATGTTTCGGACCTTTATCGTCTGTTTTTCGATTTGGACCCGATGTTTGCTTCAGTCTAACCCCGACCTCGTTAAAAAACCGAAGTTTCTCAATAAATAAAATTTGTCTGTGAACGGGAAAAAGTGGACTTTGGTTTAACGGTAGAGAATATCAATCACGTTAAATATGTAGCCATTACCGCCTTGCTCGACTTTAAAAATAGTATTGCGTACTTCATTTAATTTTCGCCCAGTATCTGCTAAAGCCGCCGCTTCGGCCTGGCGAATGATGACTCGGGTTGCCTCAGGATAAAATTGACACTGGACGGTGTTGTCCAGCGGAACTCCTGCGCGATCGGCAAGTTCTTTGTCCCAGCGACGCATCCGTGGTTTTTTGTGTTGGAATCGAAGCGTCTTGTTTTCACGGGTTCGGTTGGTTTTGATGACTCTTGCGCCACCTCCGACATCATTGACACGCCAGATATCGTTTTTCGTTTGGTGAATTACTCCGAGGTCGATGTTGAAAAAGCTTAGCTGTTTGGAATACGTTCCAATATCCTCGGCTTCATAGTTGATAATCCAGCGCTTGTACTCGGGGATCCCGTCACCGCCAGAACCTGGCCCTCCGTCGCGAGATCCGTAGCCGGCACCTCGGCCCATTTGAGCGGCATCTCCACTACGTTTTTCCAGCGAGGCTCGAACGGACGAAACCGCATCGGTCACGGCTTCGAGAGCGTTGGCCAATTGGGGGACTTCAACTTCGGGAAATTCTTCGACTCCAGGTTCAAGAATGTCGTCGGCCACACCTTCGGGTTTACTGTCACCGGGGTCGTTTGCTGTAACCATGGGGCCAGCCGACCGTGCCGAAAAATCAAAAACAGTGGTTAGCCAGATTAGGAACAGGACAGCAAACAGAAATCCGAATAGCAAAATACACGCGATGAGCGTTGCATTGAGACGGTCGTATGAACTCGTTTTGGTTTCCACGTGCAAATTCACGCGGGGCATTGTGGGAAACTCGGAACTCAAATTTATCTCTTTCGCAATGAACTTTGTTCGGTCAGCCGCGTCAGGCGACTTCGGGAAATAACTTTAATCCAGTAATTCAGCTCCGGGGCGTATTTTCAAATACCAATCCGTCCATTCTTTTTTGACTCTGGCGAATTCCTGACGCAGGTTACTCTTTTCTTCCTCAGTCAGAACGGCGCTGTCGCGAGGCGCATTTTCTTTTGCGAAGGAAGAGAGTACCAGCGAGTCGATCTTTCGACTGATCAGTCGGAGTCCGTTGTGGGCTTCAACAGCAATTCGATAGTCGGGATCGCCCAATGCATAGATCAACGCCGGGGCGTTATCCATGTCTTGTTCGCCTGCCAAGAATCGGACTGCAATTAATCGCCGAAAATAGTTTTTAGCTCCGATCATACTTCTCAAGAAAGCCTTGATCTCGCCGCGAGATTTGTCGTCTTTTTTACGGAATTTTACGATTTGTTTTTTGAGTGATTCCGTCAGCTTTTGCATTTGCTTTTGGGACGCTTTGCCGTCTTTGAGCATGTCCAGCATGTCGCTCAGGCTTTTTTCAGCCTCTAAACCGCGAATCTTTCCACTGTCATCTTGTCGAATTACCTGATCGTTCTCAAAACCAATCCCGCCATCGAGCACGCTGGTGCTGATGGGAAGATTGATGACCTCACTGCTTCGAACCATAAATAGAACTGCAAAAGCCGTTGCATCGATTGAGACTTCTTTTTTGTCTTGTCCACGTGGAAAGGAGCCGTCGGCTTGCTGTTCACCTTTCATGAAGTCAATCGTTTGGTCGTACCAATTTTCAAGTCCTCGCATATCGCCTTCGGCTTGCTCGCGAAAATACGCGTAACGCTCGAGGGCATAGAGAAAGTAATAATTCCACGAATAGTTGTATGGGCTAAAGTTGTTTATCAAATTTACATTTCCGGACTTCGTGGCATTGTTGAGCTTTCCGCGTTCGAATGTCACGAGCGGCCCTTGCTTATTCAGCATGCTTTCTTCACCGTCGACGGGTTTGACGTAGATCGTGACCGTTCGGGGCAAGCCAATGTCTTTATTCGAGAGCGAGCCACTCATTGATTTGGAGCGCTGATACAACTGAAGGAAGTCGGATAATAAATACACTGAGCCCAAACCGGCAGCTTGCATGGACTGCCCTGGTTGATTGTTGGCTGTTGGGTCAGGTCGCCCGGGACCATTTCCACCCCCCGCGTACACCAATTTATAAATCCATTGTCCGTTTTGGTGAGAAGAGCAAAGCCAATTGAGGGCCTTCTTTCCCATCTCAACATCGACATTGAAACCATGGGTTTTAGCGACCGACATGGCTAAAGCTGCGAATTGAGTCTGTGAGGTGTCGCCCGAATTCGGCTGGGTCTTGTATGTAAATGCTCCGTTGGGCCGTTGCCGCTCTTTGAGCTTTTGTAAAAATCGCTTGATCTCAGGGGCGTACTTTTTTGCATCGTACTCCGCCAAAAGAATCATGGCCAAACAAGGGTAGTACAGTTCTTGTTCGTCTACGATGTCGTTGGGGGCGACGAATTGGGGAGCGATGATCTCCACCATGCTTTTGACGAATTCGTTATCTCGAGGTACTCGAGACTCGTAACGCTTGTAATATTGGACAACGGCCAAAGCGCACAACGTCCCACGCTTGTTATCCCGAGTCGCATTGACGATGTTGGGTAACGCCGCATCGCACATCGCCCGAACATCTGGATGGTCAGGGTAATATTTATTTTGGGCGTTCGTCTTGGCAGGGAATGTCAGCCAGATCGTGAGCCCAATTAAAATCAGAGAAAGTTCTGCGAGCGCAAACCGGCGCTTCGAAACAGCATTTCGAACTTTCAAATCCATTCGCATCGCCCCAGTTTGGTTAAAGTGGCCTTCGCTCTGGCCAAATTTGTATCGGTCCAGATTTGAACCGATTCTTGGAAGTGGAGCTTTCTTATAATAATTTTCCCCATCCCCAATGTCAACCAAACCAAGCGATTAATGGGTGTTTGGGGAGGCCAATTACTAAGTTTGAGGTCTGGACTTGATCTGTGGAGTTGTTTCTTCAACCAATCCGATGAAATTGATTCTCAGATTGTGCTGGCCGACTGTCAAACTTTGACTTGATTCAAGCTTTTTTATCGCCTGAAGATTCGAGAATCCCAAGTTGTTTGCTGAAACGAGGGAAATGGCAGCAACAATTTTGGACGGTCAAGCAATTGGAGCAGGTTAGTCGTTGACAGTTTCCGGCTTTATCTAGTACCATCGTCCGCTACTTGATATTACCGACGTTTAGTCGGGCGTTTCCAAGTGATTAAAAAGTCGGTCGGGTAGCTCAGTTGGTAGAGCAATGGATTGAAAATCCATGTGTCGGCGGTTCGAGCCCGCCCCTGACCACTTTTTTTCCTTGAATTTTTCAGGGATTTCTTCTGCTACGTCCCATCGCGGACATCAACAACGGTCCCCTAAGTATGGCATCCGTTCTCTGGCTATGCTCACGCGGATCGGTTCCATAGTAAAGAATTGCTTTTTTGCGGCCGTGGAGTCGACTCAGGGCGATTTAGGCAGAATCCTGAGCGGGCTAAGTGTCAGAGGCTGCAGATGGGTCGGATTGCTAACGACGCAAGTGCGAGTTCAATCAAGCAGGCGGTGGCCAGCTGGTTGTCAAATCAGGGTGCCCCGTAGAGAGGGAATCCTAAAATCGAATCGCGCCGCCAATTCCTGCAAACAGGTCGTCGGAGGCACTCGTCAAACCCCAGCCAATTCGAAAATCAACAACCAAGTTATCGTTGATCAAATAATCAATGCCCAAATTAAGAAAACTGAGCCCATTATCATC
Source organism: Mariniblastus sp. (assembly GCA_029247405.1). Classification (GTDB taxonomy): domain Bacteria; phylum Planctomycetota; class Planctomycetia; order Pirellulales; family Pirellulaceae; genus Mariniblastus. The sequence continues at coordinate 14,969 of JAQWLH010000008.1, read as the reverse complement.
TTCGCGTGCGTGTGTAAAAATTCCGAACCACTCAAAATAACCGGTCGTCTTTTCAGTTAGTTTCGCGCCCAACGCAAATGATTGAGTCCAAGCTACAAATTGATCAGTAGGATCAGTCTCTGCCGTTAAAAACGAGATGTCGCCCAACGCATTCGCGTTTCCACCAGTTGATCCGGTAAAGGAGAAGTGCTCGTGGAACTCCCAGCCGTAAATAAAGTCGACTCCCGGTTCCCACCGCCCAGTCGAAAGTGCGTCTGCACCTGTCGGAGCGGAAAGCCTCAATTCAATGGCGGAGTCCGGTCGCCGGCCAGATTGTTCGCTGAGCTGATACTTAATTCCAAAAATTAAGTCTTGAGTTCCTTGAATGTCTTCGCCTTCATTGTTGTACTTCCAGCCGTATTTAAAGCGAGTTCGAAATTCCATCCGCTCGCTGAGACCGAGTCTCAGCAGAAGCTCCGGTGTTGCATAGGTTGTTTCTCGCTCTTCGCCATCGCTAAGCGTTGAATATAAAACACCGAATTCCAATTGCCGCACTCCCCGCCCTACGACTTTGGGGGACTGCGTGAAATCGTGGCGATCTGTTTCGATCGGTTCGTCGAAGGGGTCCTCAAACTCAATTTCGAACTCGGCTTCCCCACTCGGAGATGTGAGGTGATGGGCGGCGGGCAACATGCGGTCTTGCCCAAACTCGAATGCAGCGGTTTGATTCCAGCTGACGGGATGCCCTTGCGCAGACGTCGAATCGCAACCAAAAATTGCGATTCCCAAAAAAAGAAAGGTTGAGAAGAATCGCATCAGGACTCCATGTTGATTACTTCAAAAACAACGTTCTGCAGTTTCTCGACATCGGATGAGTTGGGAAAATGAATCCACCGGCGCAGTCAGAATTCCGTCTGCGTAGTTTTTCTTCGCAATCTTGTCAAAATCACAGCTGCTCCTCTTGGGGTTGCTAGCGTTTTTCCGTCAATGAAATTTGATTCTGAAGCGGGTTGGGCAACAGCACGTCATGGTTAGCGCCGTCGTCAATTGGCCGACAGACATGTGTAACCTTGTTCCAGCGGTCGTGGCCGGCGTTGTTGGAAACGCCCCATTTAGTAATAAGTCGTGGCCTAATCGGATGGTCAAGCCGTTGAGGCATGATCGAAAGTGAGTCGCTTTTGAAGTGAGTCGCTTTTGTTGAGGGAGATGTTCATCACGAAAGGTGGCTAGATCATTTCGGTACGTTTTCGGCGTCGTTGATATTGGCTGTGTTTCAGTTGGTGGTCTTTAGCCGAAATGCTTTCATCTTCTCGGGCCAAAAGAATGCCGCGTTCCCTTTGGGGAATCGTTTCGCAAGGGGCGTTCTCCCAAATAAATGAGATTTCTCCTTGGTTTTGTGTTAGGCCTTAACGCGATAATGGGTCGAGGATCTTGCCCCGTCGCACTAAATTCTTCGTGTGAAGAACTGTTTTAGCCTCTGATCCCTACCACAGTTTATCTAATGCGAACTGCAGGATGATGCGAAATCGAGAATGCAGGCAAATCAACGGTTGTGGACCGCTGCCTCGGCAATCTAAAATCTCTATAGATTTTTTGCCGGTTAGCCATTTCCATTTGGAGCCCACATGCGTCCGATTCGATTCACATATCTCGTTCTGCTGACATGTATTCTTGCTATTGGCTGCACCCCGTCGCCCGAAGATGGATCTGGCAAAGCGAAGGGGGCGAAGGCCGCTAACGTCGAGGGCAAAACTGGAACGGGTGATGAGAACACGGTTGATACACCACGGCTTTATTTTGTGACCAATGGCATTGCGAACTTTTGGAACATTGCTGCCAAAGGGGCCATGAAGGCAAAAGAGGATTTTGATTGTGATGTCGAAGTTAAAATGCCATCTGCCGAGGGGGGCCGCGCTGCCAATCAAAAACGAATGCTTGAGCAACTTATCAGTAAGGGCTTTGATGGGATCGCCGTTAGTCCGGTCAATCCTGAAAACCAAACCGACATCCTCAACGAACTGGGTAATCATGGACATTTTATCACCCACGATTCCGACGCACCGGATTCAAATCGCCAGCTTTATGTTGGCATGAGCAATTACGACGCGGGACGCATGTGTGGCGAGTTGGTCAAAAAAGCGATTCCTGACGGCGGCAACATCGTTATTTTTGTCGGATCGATTGAGCAGGATAACGCGAAGCTTCGTCGGCAGGGGGTGATTGATGAAGTCTTTGGACGAAGCCACGACCCTTCTCGGTACGATAAACCAGGTGGAGAAATCAAGGAAGGCAAATACAACTTTCTGGCAACGCGAGTGGATGATTTTAATGACACCCGTAAAAAAGAGCTTCCGGAAGCCGCGTTAGCCAAATTCGAAAAGATTGATTGCATGGTCGGGCTCTTCGAATACAACCCGCCGTTTATTTTTGATGCACTTGAAAGTGCTGGGAAAATGGGCGAGATAAAAGTCGTTGGGTTTGACGAAAATGCTCGAACTTTGGAAGAAATTAAGAATGGGAATTGCGAGGGAACGGTTGTCCAGAACCCATTCATGTATGGCTATCAGTCGATGAAGATCTTGGCTGAAATGTCGCGTGGTGATTACAAAAAGGGAAGCGAATTCATTGATATTCCCGCTCGCAAGATCGTCAAAGACAATGTTGAAGAGTTTCGCAAAGAACTTGAGTCGATGATTGGCGAATGAAACTAAGATTATCTCACCGATTTTGATCTGCCGAGCATCCGCTCACGGTTTTCTTTAAGGTGAAAGATTGCATCAGGGCCGAATCAATTTACGATTCGGCTTTTTTTTCGAATTAGAACCAGCCGCATTTAAGAATTTTCCTTACAAATGAATCAGGAAAACAAATCAATAAAAAAAGCCGAGGACGGGGCAACTTTTGCGTTGCAGGTTGCTGCGGTTTCGAAACGATTTCCGGGGGTGATTGCGTTAGACCGCGTCAGTTTGGATTTGCGTCAAGCCGAAATTCTCTCGGTGATTGGCGAAAATGGTGCGGGCAAAAGTACACTGATGAAAATCTTGGCTGGAATTCAACCTCCGGATGACGGACGGATTTTGATTGGTGGAGTAGAGCGTCAGGTTGATTCGGTACAAGCCGCGCAGCATTTTGGTATTTCGCTCATTCATCAGGAGTTGAATCTTTGTGAAAATCTCAGCGTGGGCGCGAACATTTTTTTGGGCCGCGAACCAATGAGATTTGGGTTCGTCGATCGAGCTCACATTCGCACGGAAGCCGCTAAATTTCTTCAGCAAGTCGGACTCGACGTTTCGCCGGATACACTCGTTGGAAATCTCACAATCGGCCAGCAGCAAATGGTTGAGATTGCCAAGGCGGTTTCGACCGATGCGAAAATTGTGATCATGGACGAGCCGACCTCTAGTCTGTCTCAGCGAGAAACTGACAATCTATTTGAAATCATTCGAGCGCTAAATTCGCGTGGGGTGAGTATCGTCTACATCTCGCATCGACTCAGTGAAGTCCAAGCGTTATCTGATCGTGTGGTGGTGTTGCGTGACGGAAGGAACGCGGGTGAGTTGGCCAAGAATGAAATTTCACATGACGCGATGGTTGAAAAGATGGTGGGCCGTGAATTGACTAACTATTACGCTCGGCATTCTAATCCTCGCGACAATCATGTTCTTGAGGTAGATCAGATTGAAACAACCGCGTTCCCCCAGCGGAAGATAAGTTTCCATGTGAAATCGGGGGAAATCGTTGGTATCGCGGGACTCGTTGGGGCGGGACGGACTGAGTTGTTAACGACGCTATTTGGAATTACTCCCGCCTTGGGAGGGGAGATACGGATTGAGGGTGAAGCGACGAGGATTGTCGATAGTCAGACCGCAATCCAGCATGGTATCGGTCTGGTTCCCGAAGATCGCAAGCTTCAAGGCATTGTTTTGGAGATGTCGGTCCGTGAAAACACATCCCTCTCGACGCTGCGATCCCTGTCGAAGTACGGTTTCATTAATCGAGTCAACGAGGTCAATCTAGCGGATGAAATGAGACAAAGGCTCGGCACAAAAACACCACACCTCGAGCAGCCCGTCAAGTTTCTATCGGGTGGAAACCAGCAAAAGGTTGTGATCTCCAAGTGGTTGGCACTGCAACCAAAACTATTGTTGATGGACGAGCCAACGCGAGGCGTTGATGTCGGCGCGAAACAGGAAATCTACCAGCTGATGGATGATCTTGCCCAAACTGGGGTCGCGATTCTTTTTGTTTCAAGTGACATGGAGGAGGTCCTGGGTATGTCCGATCGAATCATTGTGATGCACGAAGGTGAAATCGGCGGCGAATTAAACAAGAATCAGTTTTCGGAGCAAGCGGTTATGCATTTGGCTACCGGAACCAAACTTGAAGCGTCAGGGGTTTAGTTGATGAAGTCAAATAAGATCGTCGGAATTCTCCTGCTACTCATTTACGTCTGTGTCGCCACGGCGCTGCTAAATGACGCGTTTATTAAGCCGTATAACTTACAGAATCTGCTCCGCTCCAGCAGCATGTTTGCAATCATTGGGATTGGCGCAGCGTTGGTGATTGTGACCGGCGGAATCAGTTTAGCAACCGGATCTTTAATCGGGTTGGTTGGCTGTACGATGACGATGGTGTTGAAATCGTGGATGGAACATCCGCCCAACGCGAATGGAGCCTATGTTTTTCAGATGATCGGCGGGGAGCTCTTGCTCGTATCGATTGCTTGGATCATCTGGGATTCGATGGTCAAGAGGCGAGGTGTTTTTTCGGTCGCTGGCGGTTGTAAGGTTAGTGGGTTGGTCATCGGGGGGCTGTTGGTTGCGTGTTCGTTTTGGATGCGCAGCGCGGAATTCGGGCCATGGCTGACGATGGCCTCGGCAGTCGTTGTCGCACTTTTCCTATCCATCCATCTGGGGCTGCTGCACGGGTTGTTGATTACCAAACTAAAGCTTCAGCCTTTTGTTGTAACGCTATGTGGTTTGATGTGTTATCGAGGTCTCAGCCGATATCTTACATCGGATCAGACGCAGGGGCTTGGCACTGAATTTAACGACTCGTTACGACTGATGGCGATCGGCAAGCCATGTACCGTCACGTTTGTGTTCCTGTTGTTTTCAGTGGCCGCGATTCTTTATGGCGTTTGGGGTTTGTTGTTCAAACAGGCGGGCTGGCGCGGTACCGGAGCTTTTGCTTCGTTGGTCGTGCTCTTGGTCGGTGGAGCTATGTGGCTTTTGTTTTCTCCAATCGCGGCAATTTCACTGGCAGGTAAAATTGCCATTGGGATGGGGGGCGTCAGCCTGGTCTATTTTGCCACTCGTTGGTCTCTATGGAGGAAGTCCGATCAAGAGTCTGCACTGATCCCAGCTTCTCAGAATCGTGAGAGTCGAGTTTGGTCATTGGTCACAATTGTGATCGGAGCGGTTTTGGCCGTGATTGCCAGTTCGCGTTATTGGGATGGTTGGACCGAGTTTGTTCAGGTGGGAAACACGTTTGCAAGCTTTGGCGGAAGTGAACTGAAATTTTTCACATTAGATTTGCCGCAATCCGCAGTTGACCGACCAGCGGTCCTGATGGGGTACTCAATTTATCCCCTCGTTGCTTGCTTTGTTGCACTGGCGATTGTTTCAGGGAAGAAAATGTTGCAGAGTGGATTCGAAATGAATCGGCTTTTGAGCTGGGCTTCACCTTTGGTTGCTGTTTTGATTTCGTTGGTCGGGTTGTTCTTGATGAAAGGCTGGATCGGAGACGAAACCATTTCTTTGACCGATATGAGCACGGCTTTTCAGTGGAACTCGGTCGAGGGGGCCGATGATGCGTTCATTTCAGGAATCAATGTGATTCTTTGGAAAATGGGCGGTGTGTTTTTCACAATGGCGGCACTGACGGGCGGCGTTTTATGGCTGGGGAAATCATGGACGAAAGCGTCGGGAGTTACCCCGAAGATTTTAGTTCTCTTTGTCGGACTGTTGTCAGTGCTCTGGCTTTTAAGCAAGACGGCCATTCACGAGACCGTCGTCCAGACGCCGTTCTTCTTTTTGCTGATCATCGGTGTGGTTGCAGCTGTCTTTTTGAACAAGACTGTTTATGGACGCTACCTTTTGGCGTTGGGAAGTAATCGTGAAGCGGCGAGATACAGTGGGATCAATACTGACAACATGGAAATACTTGCCTATACCTTATGTGCTCTTTGTGGAGGTATTGGCGCGGTGTTGTTTACGCTTGACAGCAACAATGTTGAGCCGTCTGGGCACGGTAGCTTTTATGAGTTGTATGCGATTGCGGCAGCTGTGCTTGGCGGTTGTTCGCTGCGAGGAGGCGAAGGTTCAATCCTTGGTGTCGTGATCGGTGCTTCGATCATGCGTGTGCTTTATAACGCTCCTGACATGATTGGAATTGCGAGCCAGCTAGAGATGTTCACGATCGGGATCGTTATTCTGATTGGGATTGTCGTCGATGAGACCGCTCGACGCGTGGCTGCCAAACAAGACAGTAAAGTCGCGAGATAGCACAGACCGGCGTTGGTGAGCAGCTTTGGGCTTTGGGCTTTGGGGGCACTTCAAAACCTATCTAAACCCGTGGGGAGGAGGGGCGGGAGGTTGCCCTGCCCTACTCTGTTGCAGTTCGGCAACGGGGACATTGGTTTGGGTTAGCCCTCTGTCGCTGCGGTTGCTCTCATTGAGAGATCTGGCACAGCTTTTTCAAGCAATCCGCTTGTTCCTAAAGCCGAGAGTCTTGCGCGTCGTTGTCAGCCAGGTCGTTGGCGTATGGAATCGTTTGGATGGACCTACCCGAGGTGACTTCTCAAGAAGACGGTCTTGGAACATTTGTTCCATCTTCATCGTCACGAGTTGGAGTCTTCGTAGGTAGCTGCATTGCCAATGAAGCGATCTGCCCAATCGGCAAAGTTTGTCCCCTGAATCCAGACCCCGCCGTATTGTAAGATCGCAACGACGGTGGCGATAAAAACTATGTAGGAAATCGAAACGGCTTCACTGTTGATCAAGTTGAGGCTCAATCCCCCCAGGAATGAAAGTGTTCCGGTCGCAATGGCAATGAAAACTGCCGTTCGAGCAGAAGCCTTGAAGCCCAAGCGCCCATGCATGACTCCAATCATGGAATAGGTGCTGAACATTAGGACAAAAAGAACAATCGCGGCAACAAGAAAGGCGTAACCGATTTCAAGTGGCAGGATTTCTCCACCGGAAATGAGCTGAGAAAAAGCAAATCCGCAGAGGCCGATGACAGACATATAAAAGATGTAAAGTCGTGCGATTGGGCCAAAACGGTTCCCGTTTGGTTTTTGCCGAAGGATGATTCGAGTCAGGGAGTCGCGGAGGTTCATGATTGAAAACCAAAGTGATTTGCTGCGTGTTGTCGACTTGAAGATCGTCTCATGCTAACAAAGAAATTATTTGATTCGTGTGGGGCTTGTGGTTGCCGATGGGAGGTCCTTGTGTCGGCCCATTCCGAAGAATCATCGGTTTGGCACAAATCTTAATCTAGACAGTTAATTTCATGCGTCAAATTGGTGGGGCGTATTTCAACGCGAGTGTCGACTTGGGGTATGGGTGGCAGAGCAAAAATGTGCGCAAAAAAAGGCGACCCGAGACCGGATTGCCTTTGATAATTTTTTACTGGGTCACTCAAAGATTGAGCGATTGGTGGACTAGTCCCACCACCATTGGCCATCAGCCAAGCCGTCGAGTTCAACGGAGTTTTTGATCTTGTCGATCTCGCCTTTTTCATCCGTCTTCATTCGATCAGAATTCAACGCGACTCTAGGTTGGATGTTGACGCCACCCGCGATCGGCGACATGAAGTAGTTGCCTTTCCAAACCGCATTGGCTACTGGAGCGACTTGGGTAGGTGACTCAAGCGTCTCAACAGCGAACTTTGATTCGTCACCGAAAACTCCGAGATTCCATTCAGCTTTGCCGTAAAAGTCCATTTCTTGAATGAACGCAGCCATGACTGACATGTCGATGACGTTGCGAAGTTCTCCCCAGAGAGGAGACTGCTCAGCAAGCTTGCTGTACATTTTTGTGAATGAATTGCAGTAAGCCATGCTCGCACGATTGACACCGCCAGTTCGTTTTCGCTGACCATTGGCAGTCACGCTTTCGTCTTCGCCAACAAGCTTGACGCCATTGCCAACCAACTGCATGGCTGTTTCGTCTTCGTTAACTTGGACGCAGTCGTAATTGGGCTGGAAAAACCATCGTTGAAGCGAGCTCTTGGCAACCGAGCTTGGTTTTGCTTTTTCGATGAAGCTTGTGATTTTGACGGCTGGTCGCTTAAGGCCAATACCGATCATCTTCATTTCATAGTCAGCTTCGACCAAGACGCGGGCAAAATTTGTCTTGGTTGAAACGCCGTTAATCGTGATCTGTTGCATTCCAAGCGATTCTCGGTACATCTGGACAACTTGGTTTTCCATGCCTGGACGGAACTGTCCGCTGTTGGCGATTCGTGTGTAGGTGTCACGAAACCTTGCCAAGCCTTCTTGGGTTGGATCAATTGAGCAAGAAATAACGCTTGTCTTTTTGCCTTCAGGATTAAAGCAGCGAAGGGCTACAATCAAATCCTGTAGTTGTAGTGTTGATCGGCCTGACTTCATTCCGACGACATGGTTTTGTGCGTTAACAAAAAAGCCTTCGGCTGGACCGGCAATCACGATGTCTTTTGTTTCTGGATAGAAAAAGACATTGGTGATGCGTGTCATTCCAGCGAGGAATTGCATTTGAGGGGGAACCGGCTTGCCAGAAGCAACCAGTTTCGCGACTTCAGTTTCAAGTCGATTCAAAGAGATTTTGCGAAACGCACTTGGTTTCTGCAGATCTTTGTTGAGCGATGCCTGAGCAGCTGCAAAACGAGCTCGATTCAACAGGTTCGCGTTACCCTGAATCACCCTTTGCTTAAGCACACCGTTGGCATCAATTTCGATACCGCCCGTCGCTCCACCACCGGTGGCGCCGCCGCCGTTGCCGCCGCCGTTATTTCCGCCCACCTGGCAGAATGCGTTAGACTGTGAAAATACGATGACTGCGAGTGCCGCAAACAAGATTGCAAAACGTCGCGTATTTCGACCAAACATTGGTTCTCCGATCAGTTGCCTGATAAATGCGGTATCTGTCTGAAGTTTGCCCCGACAGATTCCCTAAAGCTTAACTTTTATCCAATCTAATATTAATTATGGCTTAGTGGATTCGCAAGAAATTCTAAGCATTTCGCCACATTCGAAACCCGGCTCCGAGAGTGAGCCGAAAATGACGATTTTGCGGTGTAGAGCCAAGTCACGAATAGCCAAACCAAGCGTTCAGGCTCTTAGGTGGGACACATTATCCCCCTAAAAATCGGCCAAAGTGGATGAATTTTCACTTCGAAAAAACCTAATCGCCTTATTAATTCGACAAATCAACACCCATTTCTTTCATCAGCAGCTGCATATCCTCCCAAACGTGCTTCTTTGCCGAGGGCGTGCGAAGCAGATAAGCCGGATGGTAAGTAACCAAGACCCGACTCCCCCGATAGGAATGAAATTGCCGTCGCAGCCGTCCAATTGACTGAGTTGTTTTCAAGAGAGTCCTTGCTGCGACGCTTCCAAGGCAGCAAATAAACTCAGGTTGGAGCGTTTCGAGCTGCTTTTCGGCATAACCCCAACAGTTTGCCAACTCGATTTGAGACGGATTTCGATTGGCCGGAGGCCGGCATTTTACTGTATTCAAGATGTAGACGTCGGAGCGAGTCAGTTTGCAAGCTCCCATAATTTTATCCAAAAGCTGGCCTGCTTCGCCAACAAACGGTTCGCCAAGGCGGTCCTCATTGGCTCCAGGGCCTTCGCCCAAAAAAACAAGACGGGCATTTGGATTTCCAACACCGAAAACCGTTTGGTTTCTTGAATCAGCCAGTTCTTCGCATTGCACACAACCGGCGACCTCTTCTTGGAGCACTTGCAGGGCGGTTTGGCGTTCCGCCAGTCCTAGAGGCGTCGCATATGGCCTTAAGTCAACCGATTTTGACTGAACGGAGGCAAGTTTGTTTTTCGCCGCGATGGTTGGTGTTGAATCAACACGCGAAGGTTCGGTGTTTGGATTGAGAGGCTGAGGGAGATTGGAGCTATATTCAGATTTTGATTCCTCGATCTTCGATTTTGCGACCGTTTCTCTTTGATTGGGGAGGCGGGAGGGGGATTTCTGGGGCGCTATTTCCGGCGGCGGCTCGTCAAAACTAAAGTCATATTGGCCTGTTCCCTTTGGTAAACAGGTCAAACCCGACCGGCGAAGGCTGTCCAACTGCTGTTTAACGGCTTTTCCTACATTCAAGCCTGTATCCCCTTCAAGCGTCGTATTCTCACCATCCGTCAAAATGACCTCGGGGCCATCAGATTCGGGTGTCGGATCTTTTTCGACTTTTGGCATCGTTTGCCCGTTTGTATCTACGTAAAAATTGGCGATTGGCTATCATTTGAGAGAATCTAGAGCGGCAATAAAAGGGACCTTTGGCAAACACGAAGTTATTAACGGTATCTTCAGGCAATTATGTTTGGGGCTACAGAGACGAGTTAGCCAGCGATCGCAGACCGATGCACAGATTTCCGTCGGAAAGTGTGCTTAAATGATCGGCCCGGTCAACCAATTAAATTAATTGCCATTTCGGTGGGAGTGAGTACCAAAGGGAAAGAATAGGTCAATCCACTTGCTTCCCACGGTAAATCAGCCCGCCTCATCGCCTGTATGCCAAGCATCGGGTGAACGAATCAATCAAATTCCAAATCACCAAATTAACTCATGGCACTCCCACAAGTTTCAATCGTTGGTCGGCCCAACGTCGGTAAATCAAGCATCTTTAATTGGCTTGTTGGCCGCCGCTTGGCAATTGTTGATGATATGGCGGGTGTTACTCGCGACCGCATGACCCACATGCTCGAAGACGAAGGACGTTATTTCGAAATCGTCGACACCGGAGGAATTGGAATCAACGATGTCGATGAACTCGATGAGGAAATTGAAGCTCAAATTAATATCGGTATCGAGGGCGCGGACGTTTTAATGTTTGTGGTTGATGTCAAAGATGGCCGCACCAGTTTGGACGAGCGGGTCGCCAAACGATTGCGAGAAACCGACAAACCAGTATTGTTGGTCGCCAACAAATGCGATGGTGAAAATTGGGAGGTCGAGTCTAACGATTTTTTCGCACTTGGTTTTGGTCAACCGGTTGTCTGTAGTGCTAAAAACAATCGTCGTAGACAGGGCCTGGTTGACGCCATGTTGGAGCGTTTACCGACGCAAGAAGAAGTTGATCAGCGTGACACCAAAAAACCCGAAATGAAGTTTGCGTTGGTTGGACGTCGTAACGTTGGGAAAAGTACTTTTATCAACACGCTGGTCAAACAAGAGCGAATGATCGTCAGTGAAGTCGCGGGCACGACCCGCGACAGTGTTGATGTCCGTTTCGAACTCGATGGTAAAACCATGGTCGCCATTGATACGCCAGGTTTACGGCGGGGCAAGAGCGTACGGACTGACATTGATTTTTATGGAACCCATCGAGCCCATCGGACGATTCGCCACGCTGATGTGATTTTGATGATGTTTGACTGCAGCAAAAGAATCAGCAAAGTCGATCGCCAGTTGGTTAGTTACATCGAGCAAAACTACAAACCGTGTATTTTTGTTATCAACAAATGGGACTTGATGGCGGAGCATATGGAGACTGGTCGCTGGGCTGATTACATCCATGACAATTTTTCGACCTTGTGGAACGCCCCGATCGCTTTTGTTACGGGCCAAACCGGGCAGAACTGCAAGCGTTTGCTCAACCACGCCCAGATGCTATTTAAGCAGTCGCGAACGCGTGTCGGCACACCAAAACTTAATCGAATCATCAAGCAGGCGTTGGTAAAGCACGCGCCGCCGATGGCGACCAACAAAAAACGTCCCAAAATCTATTACGCCGCACAAATTGGAATTGAGCCGCCAACCATCATGCTCAAGTGCAACAACCCTGGGGCATTCTCAAAGACTTACCAGAAGTATTTGCTTGGCGTGTTGCGAGATTCTCTCGATTTTGGAGAAGTACCTATCCGAATGGTTTTGGAAAAGCGATCTTCGGCTGATCCACACGAATCATTAGAAGAGTCTGTTCGATAAGTTTGGGTGCTAGTTTCGATGCAAAAGTTGATTCAATTGAGTTGGTACATTGTCAGCTTTTTGCTGCTGGCGATTTACCTGACCTATTTTCACATGCTCAATGTGTGCAAGCCCGAGCAGGTCGTAATTCTGGGAGCTGTTTTCGGATCGCTCTGGATGGTGACCTGCTTTGTTTGTCAGTCCGTGTTTCGGAATCGTTTTGAATTTGGAATCCATACCTTAATCACAATTGATTTTTTCCTCGAAGCGATGACGACAGTTCATCGTGGCTATGGTTTCTATTTTTGCGCATTGTCATTTTGGGCTGTTTTCTTGGTTTACCATCATTTGCCATTGATTTACTCCGTGACAAAAAATCGTCGCTTCGAGAATGATCCCCTCGTAAGTTAGCTCGCGGTCGCTGTACTACCTCGAGTTGCTGGCCAAGAGATTCACTTTTGCCAAAGCCGGAACAGTTGCCTTTTCAAGTAGATACAAATGTTTAAAATATGAACGCGGTTTTGTTATCTGTTTAAATGAACAAATAGATCAAATTACAAACACGAATAAATGAGGCAAGAGACGACATGAGCAATCCAACGGTTGGGATTTTGATGGGAAGTGACAGTGATTGGCCAAAAATTAAAAAGGTCGGCGTTGCTTTGGATGAGTTTGGCGTTGAGTACGAAATCAATGTTATGAGCGCTCATCGAACCCCGCATGCGGTTGGCGAATATGCGACCTCCGCCGAAGAGCGTGGGCTCAAAGTAATTATTGCTGCCGCTGGTGGAGCGGCTCACCTGGCCGGTGTTGTTGCCGCACATACCGTGCTTCCGGTGATTGGGCTTCCCGTGCCAACCCCTGATCTTGGTGGGATGGACTCACTGTTGGCAACGGTTCAAATGCCGGGCGATGTACCGGTCGCCTCGATGGCTGTCGGAATGGGAGGGCCGCGGAACGCAGGACTGTTTGCAGTTCAAATTTTGGGAACCGCTGACCCTGAGATGAGAAAGAAATTTCACGACTTCAAGGCTGAACTTGTCGGGAAAATCGCGGCAAAGAACGAAAACTTGAAAGCCAGTCTCTAAGCTGGCTTGAGTGCTTCGGACTCGACAGGACAATTCTGTCTTTGACTCCGCAGAAACAAGCTATCAAAAATGGGCCACCCGGTGGCCCATTTTTGCTAGGTGAATGCCTCACCAATCCTATCCGAGACGTTGGCCAGATTGACGGTTTGCGTGCTTCCCAGATTGCGGCACTTGTCTAGCCGCCTAATGTTTGGAGCCTCATTGGCCTAAATGAAACGGTCAATGAATCGAGGATCCAGCGGAATGTCGGCGACTTCGATATCGGCGATCAAGTCACGATGCAGTTGGGAATCTTTGTCCATCATCAAGCGGCCGATTTCAGCCCAAGCTAATTGAAGCTCAGGCGAGCTTGTTTTCCCTTGCATTCGGAGTTTGGCTTCCAAATCGAGGGCCGCCGCAACTCTTAGGTAATCAGGGATTTCTTTGTCCATTGAAAGTGCGAAACACATCGACGCCAAGCTGTGGCAGAGTTGGTCGAAGATCCCGCCTTCATCTCCAAGCAAAAACGATTGATCCATGAAGGATTTTTGATATTTCGCAATGATCATTAAGATCCTTCGGCCCAGAACTCGGTTGCGTTTGAGGGCCCTTTCGACGTATTTTCTCTTCAGCATGAACAAGTTCTCGACATCACTTAAATCGCCTTGAGAGGGCCATAGTGAGGTGAGAAAAGTCTTGGCGATGAACCAGCCAAACTTGAGTTTTGGCCCAAGCGCAAACTTGCCGTTGACTTCCGCGATTCCAATCGGCTGCAGATATTTACTGCGAATATTTCGTGTCATTGCGTTGGGAGCACCAACGTCAGCCAAGACAGGGTTGGGTCCCTCATAGACGGTTGCGATTGTAAACTCATGCATGTTTTCACCGATGTAGTTTTCAATCAGGTTCTCAGGTTTCTGCTCGGGGTGCCTGCCCAGTTGTGCTTCCATCCTGGCGTACTTGCGGCGTTCATCGGTGTGAACTGACCGCCCCCCTTGGATCTGATAACAATTGATCGCGGTTTGTAGGAGAGCTTTGGTGGCATAAACTTTTGCGATCATGCCTTGGGTCTCGTCGCGGACTCCATTGGCAGCCAAGCGAAAGCAGAGATCGCCGAGAACTCGCCCAGCAAGACCATGAGCCGTTGCTCGGCCAATCCAGGTTTGAATCCTCGGTGCACTTCCGATTGGTTTTCCAAAGGTACTTCTAAATGAGGTCCAGCCACCCCCGTTAGGTTCGCCTGGATCGGCATTGAGCTCAGGACTTTTTGAAGCCTGACGACGAACCTCCGGGTCAAGGATCACATGTGCAAGTAGCTTGAAAGTTTTCGCAGCGCTGTTAACTCCGATGCCGCCTCGCCCTTTGGCGAGTGAACTGAAGGCTTGAGCGAGTCCTTTTCCGGGAGGCCCCAAAAGGCAGTTTGCGGGAACTGCACATTCCGACAAACGAAATCTGGCGTTCCAAAGGTAATCAAATGCAGTCAGATCATTTCGCTTCATGCGAAAATGTTCATTGTCTTGTGGAGGAACTTCGAAGATGATCATGCCCGAGTCTCGACCCGGTTTTGTATCGTGGCCTTCAAGTTTGACAATTAAAATGCAGACTCCGCCGTAAATGACATTTGTGATTGGCCATTTCACGCCGTTGACGATGTACTGCTCGCCCTCGAGCCTGGCGGTCATCGAGAGTTTGCTTGGATCAGCGCCGACGCCTGGTTCGGTAAGGGCAAACGATCCTAGTAATTCTCCACGTGCCATCTTAGGAAGAAAGTATTGTTTTTGTTCCTCGGTACCAA